>CAZQDZ010000037.1:0-39249 GCA_964591455.1 uncultured Saprospiraceae bacterium | reverse complement strand
GGATTAATTCATTAAAATTCACTAAGAAACTGTCCTAAAGATGGGGGTAACCTCAGTGTGATGGTGTAGTAAAACCTCAGCGATTAAATTTCGGCGAACATCAAATAATAATAAATTCACATAGTGATACACTTTCAATTGGTGATAGTATTCGATTCAGAATTATAATCCCAGATACAATTATAGATTCGGACAGTATCAACTTTCTAGATATTAATGAAATTGAGCTTGGTTTCTTTGTTACGAGAGATACTATTGAAACCGGAGATACTTCCCTTATCAATATCTTTGATCAGCATTTCGATATTATAGTGAATGTTGGAGAAAATATTACTCTATATAATTTACTCCTTGAGAAAAACAACTCAAATTTTGAACTTGACTTTTACTATGTCTGCAAAAAAGAATTGGAATATTATATTCCAATAAGATTTAACAAAGTAGTTGTTAATGAAGTAGATATAGAATGTATGAATGGAGACACGGACACGTGGGACGGGAAAATTCTGGTAGAAAGTGAATTCAATACACTTACCAATCAAATTCAATTACCGACCTATTTTGGATTTGTGGTTAAGCAATGAAGAATATGATTGCTGGCTCCTGCATCTAAAGCGAGACAGCTTGCACCCGCTCCCTTAATTCATCATAACCCCCATTGGACACTTTTCATCAGATAGATTAATTACCCCATTGATATCATTCTCAGACGAAATAGAGATGCTTATATCATCAATTTCCTTCATTCTTTTGCTCCAACCTTTTGCACTATTACTAGCGCCAGTATTAAATGATAATTCAAATTTAGAATTAGATTCCTGTAGCTCATTTCTGTGGTCATCTGTAAACAAGTTCAAGTTGGTGGAATCATAATCACAGTAGGTTTTGACCAAGGGCATTATAGCTAATATGTCTTGCCCATCTTGAGAAACAATCGCTTTCTGTCTTCTCATATACTGTTCTCCTTCAGGAGATAAGCCAATTGACATAGAGTAACTTGGTTGTAAATTCTTCTCTACTTTCTTAATCTCTACTTTATTGAAATCATCATCGTAATCATAGGTGACTATGGTATCGACCTTAACCATTAAATCATGGAAATTGGCTTGAATCTCTCCATTCATGAAGTGCGCCAGAGAGTCTACTTTAAGTTTAGTGAAATTTGAAAACTTGTCTATATAACCTTTATCTAAGTCCTTGATTAGTTTCTCGAGATTAAGTTGCATGGACACATGTCCTACATTCTCGCCTGCAGGTGAGGCTAATGAGCTCTCTAAGAAATCTAAATTATAATTGCCTGTAACCTGTACGCGTCCTTTGTCAAAACTTAAATCCAAATTATTACCCAACTCATCTACATATGATACTTCGCTATCAGACCTGTTTATAGAATCAAATAGTGGATTACCACTAGATAAGTAAGAAGTGTCTTCCTCAGGCTTACCAATGACACCAAGATCTCCTACAACTACTGAAAATTGTTTGTCTCTTAAAAGAACATGCTTATTTTCCTTAGAGTAAATGCCATCTCCAGTGTCTCTGAATTCATTATGGTTTAGATACGCTATGAGATTAGCAGTATCTTTTACACTTAGCGCAGAACTTTTCCAATTCCACTTCTCTCCTATTCTAAAGAGAAGAAAGGTTTTAGGCCACTTTATAAATTCGGTAATTCTTGGCTGTGAAATACTGTCTTTATTAGGTGCTTTGTCTTTTGCCTTTTGGGGACCCGCTGGCTCATCTTCTTTATCGGAAGATGGTGATAACAAACGCATCACATAACTCTGAACTAAATGCTGCTCTAGCAATCGAACATCTACTTTTACAACTGCCTTAGCATTACTTGGGATAGAATCACATATACAATCACCCAATTTGTATCTAATCAGATATGCTATCAGCAACACACTTATTAAAGACAACAATATATAAACGGCTTTCTTCACAATGTGTAAGCCTTCTCTAAATTCCCTTCATCGTAGATGTAAAGATATCAAGTAACATTTGCAGCGTATTCTCATTATTACTGGACGTCTTAAAAATCATGTCCATTCCCATTCTATTATCTTCTACTTTATCTGAGATCAAATAGAATTCTTTAAAATTGGACTTGGCCATGTCTGTCATTGATGGAGGTAAGATATCACCCAGACTTTCTACGATAGAAGCACTATTGACATATAGGTTGTAGGCGTTATTCCTTAACTTCTTTTTATGGCTTCCAGGATTCTTAGTCTTCTTCCCCGTCACATAATTACCAATCTTAGTAGTGGAATTAGTCAGATAGAAAATGCCATCATTATGCGTGAAGTAAACATCAAATGGTGCACCCATCATCTCCGAAACTGGAACCCTATGATAGCTGCCTTGAACTGAGCTAAGATTATGCTTTCTTGTTAGAGCCATTAGTTTCGTCATGATATCTTGATTCTCAGAACCAACCATAATGGAGAAAACAGGTAAAGGCTCATTTTTTGTCTTCTCGACTTCTACAGCATTAAAGTCGGCATCATACTCAGTAGCCATATAGGTTACCTCGCGATCTTCTAAATTGTGTAATACAAGTAATCCATCTCCAGTCATCAATTCACCTATCGCTTCTTCATCTAAAAACACCCCTAGAACATCCGCAGCTAATGAAATCTCTTCATGAAATTCAGGCATAAATGGACCGTATAGTGATTTTATAAGATTGGGATATGCCTGTAACATTTTAGTCATGTCTGAAGAAAAACTCATATAAGACAATACATCATTCTCATCAAAATGGTTGAGAAATGACTTATCCAATTTCCCACTATAAATTTCTTCATAAACAGAAGCCACATCTGATCTTAATCCAAAATCAGATTCTACACGTATTTCATCTTTATCAAATATCAAGTTGCTTGATATAAAATCCATTCCCGAAGGGATTTGTCTATCGACTAATGATGAGGGAAGACCACCCGGCATAGATGCAAGTGAAGTAGCAAAAGCATCTTGCATTAAATCATCAAGATTACTCATCCATAAGTAAGCAGATGCATCGTTTTTTCTTCCTTTAGCATATCGAGCATCATTCTTAATACACTGCGAAGGATTAGAATTTACTATCTTCTTGAAATTCTGCATCATGATGCTTGTCATTTCATCTTCGGAATATAATGGTGGGGCATCAAAATTTTTCATCATCAATTCAAACTCCAAATTCTCAGCCACGTCTTCATCCCTAAATTCACTGTCCTCTTCTTCAGCCATATCCTCCGACATATCATTCTCTTCTCCTTGCTGCGCTTCTTTTTCAGCTGCTTTTTCACGAAGCAAGTCTGCCATAGTATATACCTTCTTAGGAAAATCAACACTAGTGAATACCGCAAGACTATTACTCCAACCTGCCGCTAGGCCGCCTTCTGATACATATTTAAAATTTCCTTCAGTGACTGGTTCATTTGGTATTATAGACATAACAAGCTCCGCTGCTTTGTCAGCAGACGAGAGAGATACGACTAAGTTTTGATAAGCTATTTCATCCCTTTTGCTATAGAAATAATAGGCTTTTGATCTAAGATTAATACCATAATCATCTAGACTCCCAGGCTCGCCAGTTGGTCCTGGTGGCATGAAATCTTGAATTTCTTTAATGTCAATAAGATTAAAAATTTGATTACCGTTCGCCTCAACAACAGCAATAGCATCTCTCGGCACAAAATGCTCTAAATTCTGTGAATGGAGTGTGAATGAAGTAATAAGAATTTGTATAAGTAGTATAAGGTAGTTTTTCATGTTGATTATTCTCATAGGATAATAAAATTGATGTTTGCAAACATCACTGAAGTGTTATTGAATTCTTTATCGTTTCTGAACCGCTAATCATATCTTTGACATCAACTCTCAGCAAAACAGCCTTTTTGTTGCCTGCGATTTTCGATAACTTATTGTCTGATGAGGTAACATCAGACTCAAATCTATGTATGGTTGTAATTGTCGCATCCTGTAGAACTTCTCTATCTTGTCGCTTTACTTTATCTAATTCTCTAGAGAGGTTATAATGATAATCTCTTGTAAACTTTTTCTGAGATTCATCAAAGGTGAATTGTTTTTTACTCTTAGAAGTCGCTTTATAACTGCCCGTACTGAAATGTGTTATTACATTATTCAACGCGTCTACGTTTTCAAAATCACAAGACACAGAAAAGATATACTCTGAGAAGTCCATCTGTTCATTGACATTAGATACACCGGGTAATCCGTTTATTTCCTTAATCATTTTGCCCATTTTCCTTTCTATCTCCCTTCTATTTGGGACTTTGTAATTATTAATACTGTCCATAAGCATTATAGAACTTAGCTTAGTTTTGCTTTGAGATAAATTTACAGTCATGGTTATATGACCTGAGCCATCATTATTGAGGATAACTTCCTCTATTACCTCAAAGCATCCCGTAGAAATAATCATTGAAAACAGAAGCAGTAATATGGAAGTGTATTTCATAAAATCAATCTCTTAATTATCTAATGTAGTAAACTCTATAATGAAACGATAATCCTAGATAAATATAGCAAAAAAGGTTACCCATTTAGTGTAGGTGTATATTATAAAATTCCTTCTTTACTATCTGACATATTCTATGTGCCTATTCTTGACTAAGTACATAGAAAATGAATGCGTATCATCCTTATCTAAAAAGGTTTTAAAAGAGAGATAAAGTGGGTATCTAAGTTCGCTTTTCAGTTCTTCAAGGATTTCTTTTAATAAATCTGTGTCAAATCTGATAAGCTGTCTCTTGACGAAATATATCATAGGTGTTACATACTCTCCTTCTAATATCTTGTATTCAAACTGCTTGAATAAAGAGGTGTTTGTGTAGTAGAGCTTAGTGATAGATGTCGAAAGTATGGAAAGTGGAAATTCTAATAGTTTGGTATTGTCAAGTGTATGCTTTCTAATATCCATGAGAAATTATAGGTTATCAAATTATTATTACTGAGGTTGTGCTATAATTTGATATGTGGGAAAGTCCGTATTTGATGAGTTGGAATTCTTTAAATCCAAACACAATGATACTACAAATAAAAAAGGCATTGTGATTTGCCACAATGCCTTTTTTACTTTCTATAATATTTCTAGAGCTTATGTCTTAGCTCTTTTTTCCATCATTTTCTCAAGGTTACCAGTAAATTCTGTTACCGTTGGCGTGTATCCCGTTTTCCCAAGTGCATTCACATTAAACTGTCCAGCAGCATCTTGAGACAAATCAAAAAGCCAAACTGTAGGAAAGCCTCTCACACCAAATGCTCTTTGCAAATCAGTATTTTGCTGCTTTATTTCGGAAGGAACTTGTTTTCTTCGAGGGTAATCTAATTCCAAAAGGACTACATTCTTCTTTGCCCAATTCTTGAATTCATCATGTACAAAAACACTTCTATCTAGTTTCTTACACCAACCACACCAATCACTTCCAGTAAAATTAGCTAGAATAGGCTTCCCAGTCTTCTGAGATTCTGCATATGCATCCTCTATTTTTACTAACCAGCCTTCATTTTTTGCTGTGTAACTAGCCAAATCTTGAGAAAAACCAGCAGCTGTTATTAAGACAGCTAAACACAATTGGGCTAATATTCTTGTAATCCTTGTCATCTCTGTATTGTTATAAATTTTTATCAAATATCTAATATTATTAGGACATATGCTTATCTACGAAACGTTTAGTATTTAATTAACAATGGGACTAAATTCTACTTATTTTTCAATTTCTAAGTAATATCCATTCTATTAACGAGCGATCATTCTAAATGGTTACAATTATACTTAGATAAGCTAAGTCATCTAAATGACATTCTCTATTCTACCTAAACTACCTAATAGTACAATAGCAAAATGGTATTTTCGTCAAAAAAGCCATAATCATACAGAAGGCCAAAGAAATATTAAAGCAAGTTTTTGGGTATGCCCACTTCAGACTAGAACAAGAAAAGATTATTAGCAATGTTATCGAAGGAAAGGATGTACTAGCTATCATGCCGACTGGGGGTGGTAAATCTATATGCTTTCAAATCCCTGCTATGGTCATGGAAGGTCTGTGTCTTGTGATATCTCCCCTAATAGCACTGATGGATGATCAGGTCATGTCTCTAAAGCAGTTAGGCATACAAGCTGCTAGCCTACATAGTAATATGACGCATGAATCCAAAATTCAAATCGACAGTCTCATCAGAAATAATCAATTAAAGCTGTTATATGTCTCTCCAGAAAAAATGCGTTCAGATAAGTTCATTGATTTCATAAGAACAAAGCAGGTCAACCTCATAGCTATAGATGAGGCACATTGTGTTAGTATCTGGGGTAATGATTTTAGGCCAGACTACGTAGAACTAAAGTCTATTAAAAAGAGTTTTCCAGATACCCCAGTTATAGCCTTAACAGCCACTGCAGACAGCATCACGCAAGATGACATAATCAGTCAACTACAACTGAAATCACCGAAGAAATTCGTAAGCAGTTTCGAGCGGAAGAATATCTCAGTTCTCTGTAGACCCGGTCAAGAAAGGGTAAAACAGATCTATCAATTTATTAGTAAGCATAGCAATGAAGCAGGTATCATTTACTGCCTGAGCAGAAAAGGGACAGAAAATATAGCTGAGAAGCTAGTAGACAGAGGAATTAAAGCTGCCCACTACCATGCAGGATGTGACCCAGCTTATCGTTCTAAGATCCAAACACAGTTCCATGAAGGAGATATTGACATCGTATGTGCTACCATAGCCTTCGGCATGGGTATAGATAAGCCAAATATTAGGTATGTCATTCACTATAATATGCCTAAGAATATTGAAGGGTACTATCAGGAAATTGGCCGCTCTGGAAGAGATGGTGAGCCAGCGGAAGCATTACTGTTCTACAATTGGGCAGATAGAACCCAGCTCCAAAAGTTTATAGACGAAAGTGAAGCGCCTAATCATTTTAAGATGGTTCAAACTTCTAAGCTGGACCGTATGTGGCAGTATGCCAATAGCAAAACTTGTCGTACAAATCTTGTGCTCAACTATTTTGGAGAATACAAATCAGACAATTGTGGACATTGTGACAATTGTCACTCCCCACCAAAATTGATTGATGGGGCTACGTATGCGAAAATGGCAATTTCAGGGGTAATTCGATGTGGAGAAAAACTAAATCTTCAGTTGCTGATGGACTTGCTGAAAGGGTCAGGAAAGGCAGAAGTTATGGAGATTGGATTACATAAAATCAAAACCTACGGTGTGGGAAGAGACCTACCTTATTCTCACTGGAGATTCTATATTAATCAGATGATAGATCTGGGTATACTTCTCATAGACCTTAGAGATGGAGGCAAATTAAAAACAACCCCACTTTCTGCTGATGTAATAAAAGGCGCTATGCCTGTACCCCTTGCTGCCTACATCAACCCTTCTAAAATTCAAAATATAGCACCGATTACAACATCCAAGACTGTAGAAAAGTATGATGAATCCCTATTTGTCATTCTGAAGAAATGGCGATTACAAAAAGCCAGAATAGCAAAGGTCCCGCCTTATGTTATATTCAATGACCGCACGCTTAAGCTTATATCAGCACATAAGCCGAAAGATAATAACCAACTTCTACTGATAGACGGGTTAGGGAAAGTGAAACTAGAAAGATACGGCGAGGAGTTACTCAAGATAATTGGCGACTGAAACTCTGCACTTAAATCTCTACTCTGAACTTTAAATTGAGTCGGCGAGAGGTTAAGAAGTTAGGAATAGCATACTGCTGATTACCTATGGTCTTAATCCAAATATTTGAACCCACATTGAGTATATCCAATAGATTAAATACTTCCAATGACACCCATGCATTTCTAAAATTTCTAAGGAGATGATGAGGTCTATCAGATCGTCTATTTTCTTCCCACAACTGATAGGCAAAACCAATATCAATTCTCTGATAATCCTTAAATCTGAAAATATTCCTTTGCACCTGATTTGCCCCTCGCAATCCAAATGGAAGGCCAGAGCCAAATGTTAAGTTTAGATTCATCTTAAAGTTTTCATTCCTAGGTAGATAATCCTGAAAAAAGATAGATATGTTGAAAAACTGGTCAGTTGGCCTTGGCACATCACTCACGTCCACCAATGCCTGTTCCTCTAAGGAGAATCTCTGATGAGTGATACCGTCAAGCTTTTCCCTTGCTCGTAAAAATGATAGATTGACCCACGATTCAGCACCCGGCACAAATTCACCATTAATCCGCACATCAAGTCCTGCGACATATCCTGAAGCATCGTTCTCACCTGAATAACGAATTCTGACATTGTCTAAATCGAATGAAATCAGATTATCAAGTTTCTTATAAAAGATCTCAGATATAAGTCTGAATTTAGTCTTACTCACTTTCTTCCAATAAAAGTCATAGCTCATACCCGCCACCAGGTGTACCGACCGTTGAGACCTGATATTATGATTGATGCTACCATCTAAGCGCCTCAGTTCTCTGTAGAAAGGTGGTTGGTAATAGACACCGCCTGATAGCTTTAAGGTGATATCTCTTTTCCAGCTTATCGGTCTATAAAAGATCTGTGCACGTGGGCTGATATTGGTCTCACCATTGAAACTCCAATGATGAACACGTACACCCCCAGTTAACTTAACCTCATATCTTGCTGTATCCAAAAATGAAAAACTGTTCTGGACATAGGCTTGCAATCGGATTGAATTAATATCATTCTCAGATTTAAAAACCTCATTTAGTTGAACGACTTGGTCATTGAATGGAAGTGAAAAGCCTGCAGAATCTAACCTTTCCCACTCATTCAGTCTATCCATTATGTCTTCGGCTTGGTACTTCAATCCCCACTGAAGAAAATTATTCTTATTCTCATTCTCGGATTGAATCTCTAATCCGCCTTTCAGTTCTATGTTGGTTATTGTATTGGCTAATCTATTTCTAGCAAATGTATGCTGTGTGCCATTACCTAAAATTGCTACTTCATTTGTAGACCCTTCACCTTCCAAATCAAACTCCACTTGACTCAATCTATAGAAGCCGAGAATATCAAAGCTTTCCGTCTCGGCATTTCCAAAGTGTGAGGCCAGCAATTTGATGTATATAGGATTTCTATCTCTCTCAGGTAACCAAGTTAAAGAAACCCCACCCATTGCATTCTCAAAACCATCTTCCTCTTGTCCTTCAAATTGTGTACTTAGTTGAAGTACTTGGGTAAATAGACCTGTAGCCGTAACCCTCGACTCTGGTATAAAATCAAAAGTGCTCCTATTGTAATTACCTAGGAGCCCTACTTGAAGTGACTGAGTGATATCGTAAGTTATCCATGATTGTATATCAGTAAAGGTTGGGGTATACTCTCCTGTGACATCTAGGGAATTAAGCAAGTACTGCGTGGTTTTGTATCTGGCGCCTACTATATATCGTAATTTGTTATAGGCATTTACGCCTAACTTTTTACTACCCTCCATATGTGCAGTCGCCCCAAGAAGGCTTGCTGATGCCGACGCTTTGAATTCATCAGGTCTTTTATAACGGATATCCAATACTGAAGAGAGTTTATCACCGTATCTACTCTCAAAACCTCCTGAAGAAAAAGAAACATCTCTGATCAAGTCTATATTCGGAAAGGACAGGCCTTCTTGCTGGTTAGATCTGATAAGTTGCGGCCTAAAAATCTCAAAGTCATTGACATAGACTAGATTTTCGTCGTAGTTACCTCCTCGTACATTATACTGAGAACTGAGTTCGCCTCCTGTACCTCCAGATGTTCCTAAGGCTATATGGGGTAAAATAGATTCAAAGTTGCCACTTGCTGTTGGTAGTTTTTTGAATTCAGTAACCTCCTCTCTAACCATGCCAACATCTTCGATTTTACTATCCCTGATAGTAATATCCAAATCGTACACCTCAGGAACAAGCTTGATATTGATATTCCGTTTTGAGCTCGTTGCCAGACTACTTATGCGATAAGAGGCATCTTGGTATCCTATTCTGGCTATTTTCAACTCAATCGGGATACCACTTTCAACAGATAAACTATACTCGCCGTAAATGTTTGTCTCAGCAGATAGGGAGGTCCCATCTACATAGACAGTAGCAAATTCTACTACTTCTCGAGTATCTAAATCTGTGACGACGCCAAATACGGTCGCATTTGATTGGCTTTGGCCAATAACAGCAAACAGTAAAGCGATTAGGCCACACCCAATGCGAAATTGAATTCTAGAATTAAATATCAAAATTTCCTATTTCTATATTCTTAAGTCTTACAATCGTGTCTAATGGATCTTTACTTTTGAAGACACTGCTACCTGCAACAAGCACATCAGCACCTGCCTTCAATATAGACTCAGCATTCTGCAGCCCTACTCCACCATCCACTTCGATTAACGTATCCAAATTTCTAGTTATTATTTGGTCTTTTAGTTTACTAATCTTATGTAATGTCCGATAAATGAATTTCTGTCCGCCAAAACCAGGATTTACCGACATTATACAGACCATATCCAAGTCCTCTAGCACATCATCCACTAGAGAAACATTGGTTTGAGGGTTTATAGCGACACCTGCTTTACAGCCTTTTGCCTTAATCTCTTGAATGAGTCGATGTGCATGATTGGTAGCTTCCAGGTGAAAAGTCACTACTTCAGCTCCTAATTCTATAAATTGGCTGACAAAGTTCTCTGGATTTACAATCATAAGATGCACATCTAGAGGTAAAGCGGAAGTCTTTTTCATTTGCTGCACGAGCATTGGTCCAAATGATATATTTGGAACAAAAACGCCGTCCATAACGTCCACATGAATCCAATCAGCCCTACTCTTATTGAGCATCGTAATATCATTATCCAGATGACCATAATTTGCAGCTAGAATAGAGGGTGCGACGAGGTGTTTATTTTGCATTTGAGCATCAACTTATGTGACACCAAATGTATCACTAATCTGATAAGAGATAGTAATTATCCGTAATATGAAATAAGAGGTCCTTTTTATGCAGAAGTTTTTGATATCACCTTTATATTCTCAGCTATGTCTAGATGATTCAATCTGAGAAACACTCTTGCAGAAGTAAAGACATCCTTCTCACAATAAATACATATTCTGTTTATGTCCTTCTTATTCCAATATACATCATGAATCATACTCCCATCTATATCGTCCTTAGGGGTCGGGATATTTAAAATTGCAGCTAGCAGACGTAGCGATGTGTAATTCTTATAATCCCCAAAACGCCATAGCACCATTGTATCTAAAAGATGCTCTACCTGCCAAGGCTTTTTTCCTTTGAGGTCAATGAGCTTAGGTACTTTGATTCTGTGAACAACCATTCTTCGACAAATAAATGGAATATCGAATTCTCTGATATTATGACCACAAATGGCCTTTTTACTTGGCTTGTCAAAATGTTTCTTTATCAGAGAAGAAAAGGCTTTTAATATCGTTGCTTCGTCATCTCCACGAAAACTCTTGCTTCTGAATGTTTTCATTTTCTTCTTCGCATAATCAAAGAAGCCAACTGATATACAAACAATCTTGGCGAATTCTGAATATATACCCGCTCTTTTCACAAATAACTCGGCGGATTCTGCTTCAGTCAACATTTTATTTCGTTCAATAATTTTGGCCTTCTCGATCCATAACAATTGCATCTCTTTAGATAACTCATTGAAGGTTGGTACAATGCCAACAGTCTCTATGTCTAGAAATAATATATCTGCAATTTTCTTTTTATCTGCCATAAGATAGATTTTGAATATCTTAATATATAGGTGTTTTCCTCCATTCTAGGCCACATCTCATTGTCATAGTTTACACCTAATTTAAGGCATAAACTTTTATATCTAGTAACTTAGATTGATATTTGAATCATAAATCAAAATGTTATGGCTAAAAATTCAAGTTCGATATTTGGAATTATACTTATCCTAATCCTTCTAGGGCTGAATGGATATCAATGGATGAAATCATCCCAACTTACAAAGGAGCTCACGACTCAGAAATCTCAATTTCTTGATTTAGAAAAAATCAATACAGAACTGGATTTCAATTACCAATCTAAGCTTGAAGAATTAGAGGGGATGCGAGGTGAAAACCAGGAGCTTAATAATAGGATAGATGCACAGAAATCCGAACTCGCTAAACAAAAACAAAAAATAAGTGGTCTTATCTGGACTCAGAAAGAGCTAGGTAAAGCCAAGGAAGAGTTGGTTAATCTCAATACATTGGCTGATCAATACATTGCAGAAATCACAAAGCTCAAAGCAGAAAATCAAGCATTATCTTCGCAAAACGTAGCACTTACAGAATCAAACACACAACTTAATGAGGAAGTAAATGTCAATAAGCGAAGAATATCTTCTCTCGATTCTGTACAGACTATTCTAGTGAGTCAAAAAGAAAAGCTTGACAAAAACAATTCAGTTCTTTCTGGTAAAGTGGACATAGCTGAGGCTATTAAAATTAATTATATTGAAGTCAAAGGCTATGACGATAAGGGCAGTGGTGATCTATCAGAGAAGAGTCGTGCAAAGAAAGTGGATATCCTAAGATCTTGTTTTGTAACAGAAACGAACTTGATAGCGCCTGAAGGTGGAAAAAAGTTCTTCATCAGATATACAGATCCATTAGGTCAAGTTATCCATATTCCTGATTCAGGTTCTGGATCATTTACGGAGAAACTAAATGGAGAAGAAATAAGATACACGACTTCAGGAACACTTGATTATACAAACGAAGAAACAAGGGCTTGCCTTGATTTTAGACCAAATTACCAGTTATCCAAAGGTACATATAAGGTACACATGTATCAGAATGGATTTGAAGTAGGTAAAGGAGAGTTTGTATTGAAGTAACCTTCTTGAATACATAGACTTCTCTGATACAGAGAAGGAAAACGCCTTTGTTAGTAGCAAAGGCGTTTTTCACATTTAATAATAAGAAAGCCATTGTGTAGAATCATAACAGAATGACGCTATAGAAACACTTTGCATAATAGGTTCGAACAGTACTAAGTAATAAACCGTTATTCTTGTGTGTTGAAGATATCATATGATAGGATACAGATTTACAAATTTCACAGAACAAACAGGTAACTCACTCTTTGAACGGTTATTAGAACTGTTCAAGGAATTACTTATTCATACCTCAGGGGATGTATCAGAGGCCTTGTCGTGGCTAACTGAAATAGACAAAGAACACAATCTCACCACACCTGAATACGGCATAGCAGACTTCATTCAAGAATTAGAGGATAAGGGATATATCACTAAACCCGGACAGAACGGAATGCCAGGGAAGCCTAATCCGACTAAGAAAATGGAGTCCTCACTCAGAAAGCATGCCCTGAATGAAATCTTTGACCAACTTAAGAAATCCAAGAAAGGAAAGCACAATACCAGATCCATAGGTCAAGGAGATGAAATTACTTCTGAGCTTAAGCCATATGAATTTGGGGACAAATTGGAAAAGTTATCATTGTCAGAGTCACTGAAAAATGCACAGATTAATCATGGCTTAGATGATTTCAAATTGACACAGGATGATCTGGAAGTCCATGAGACATACTTTCAGACTCAGACAAGTACAGTACTTATGATTGACATCTCTCACTCCATGATTCTATATGGAGAGGATCGGATAACCCCTGCTAAGAAAGTAGCGATGGCACTGGCCGAAATGATAACTACACGATACCCAAAAGACAGTCTCGATATCATTGTTTTTGGCAATGATGCATGGAAAATTGACATCAAGGATTTACCATATTTGGAAGTCGGCCCATATCATACGAATACAGTAGCTGGTCTCGAATTGGCTATGAATATTCTAAGAAGGCGTAAGAATCCAAATAAGCAAATAATGATGATTACAGATGGAAAACCCACCTGTATCAAAAAAGGCAAAAAGTATTACAAAAATGCCTTCGGTCTAGATAAGCAAATCATGAATCGTACGCTAGGTCTATCAGCTAAAGCTAGAAAATTAGGTATTCCAATTACAACATTTATGATAGCAAGGGACCCTTGGCTGGTCAAATTTGTGGACCAATTTACCAAGACAAATAATGGAAAGGCATTCTATAGTTCATTACAAGGTCTGGGTGAATTTCTGTTTATGGATTACAAAAACAACAAGAGAAAAAAGAAATAATAAAGCGCGGGCTTAAATAAAGTTAATAGTCATCAGAATTAGGAAATGGACATCAGTAAAATAAAAACGCTTGGAGATCTTAAAAAATCAGGTTACAAGCCAAGGAGTATAAAGCAAGAAATTAAAGAGAATCTTAAGAAAAGAATTCAATCTGGCAAGGAAAGCTATGAAGGTATTTTAGGATTTGAGGATACAGTCATTCCTGACTTGGAGCGGGCACTCTTATCCAAACATAATATATTGTTACTAGGGCTTAGAGGTCAAGCAAAGACAAGAATTGCGAGACTGACCACTCACTTCTTGGATGCACATATTCCTATTATAGAAGGATCTGATCTTAATGATGACCCTATGATGCCCTTGTCTACTTCAGCGCTGGATCTAATCGCTAAGCACGGTGACAAAACACCTATACAATGGTTGGCCGCTGAGGATAGATACATAGAAAAATTAGCTACCCCAGATGTGAGTATTGCAGATCTAGTGGGTGATGTGGACCCCATAAAGGCTGCTACTTTGAAGTTGCCTTATTCTGACCCCAGAGTCATTCACTATGGGCTTATTCCTCGTGCTCATAGATGCATTTTTGTGTTAAATGAGCTCCCTGATTTACAAGCAAGAATACAGGTCGCCTTGTTTAATATATTACAGGAGGGAGATATGCAAATAAGAGGTTTCAAACTTCGCTTGCCCTTGGATATTCAATTTTTATTTACTGCCAATCCAGAAGATTACACCAATAGAGGATCTATTATCACACCTCTGAAAGACAGAATAGAAAGTCAAATCCTTACCCATTATCCACAATCTATAGAGGTAGCTAAGCAAATTACATCTCAAGAAATAAATATAGATGGAGCTCTTGTGAAGGCTATAGAAGTTCCTGAGTTAATGAAGAATTTGTTAGAGTTAATCGTGTTTGAAGCAAGAGAAAGTGAGCTCATAGATGAAAAAAGTGGTGTTTCTGCAAGATTGAGCATATCTGCAATGGAGAACTTGTATAGTGCTGTAGAAAGGCGTATGCTCAGAAACAAAGAGAAGAAAGGAATTGCCAGACTCGCAGATTTATGGGCTATTATTCCTTCTATTACAGGAAAGGTAGAACTGGTCTATGAAGGTGAGCAAGAAGGCCCATATGGGGTGGCATTGGCACTAATAAGTCAAGCAATCAAGAGTTTGTTCTTACAAGAATTTATTCATCCTGACCAAGCTTTAAAAGCTGAAAAAGACAAGTATGGCACAGTCAGAGCATGGTTCTCTGGAGGTAATGAAGTAGATATACTGAATGATGCTAGCCAAAAGCAGTATACGGCCTTACTTAAAAGTGTCACGGGTTTAGATAAACTAGTAGGCGAAATAGACAATATTTCAAAAGAAGAAGAACCTCTATATATGGAGTTTCTCCTTCATGGATTAGCTGAGACCGAGGCCATAAGCAAGAAGATTCTCAATAGAAGTCTCAACTTTAGTGATCCACTAGGAACTATGCTAGATGAATTAAATAACTAAAGTTGTTTAACTTTTTGTTAGATGTAATCGTCTTTAATTCGAGACAAATTTGTACTATGAAATATATACTATCATCTATTGTACTTTTTGTGGTTTGCTCTGCTAACCTTATAGGGCAACAAAATGCTGCAGAAATGGCCGTTCTTAAAGGAGCTTCCATGACATTCGAAGCGCCACATGTCCATATAGGCGAAGTAAAAAAAGGGGATAAAGTAGAAATGGAATTTCCATTTACAAATACTGGAACTGAAGATCTTAAAATAGAAATCGTTTCAGGTTGTGAGTGTACAACTTTGGATTGGCCAAGAAAGGCCTTCAAGCCAGGAGAGACAGGCTTTATCTCTGCCATCTTTGACAGTACTGAGAAAGAAAAATCGGAAACAGTGGAAATTGATATCAATCTGGAAAACATAGACCCAAATTCAGGTTATCCTATGTTTAAGATTATAAGCTACACTTTCGAACTGATTAAATAGATCAAATAGCCTTACTTGCATTCAAAGTTACCAGCACTTTCTAGACTTTCTAATGACTCTTCAAACGTAACAACGTTTCCATTTATATCTGTGTATAAAATATCAGGATCATTACATTGCTCCATCGTATTACCTGTACCTTAATTCTGTGCATACCCTGCAGTCTTCACCACCACAATTCATTAACAATAGATAAAATAGCAAGAAAGTAAATGACATCAAAAAACGCATAGTGAAAGATTAATTATTTATAAAACTGTTAATCATTAATCTTAAGTACCTCAAGGAAGGCTTTTTGAGGCACTTGCACTGATCCTATCTGACGCATCTTCTTCTTCCCTTTCTTCTGCTTTTCTAGAAGTTTTCTCTTTCTGGTGATATCCCCTCCATAACACTTCGCGGTTACATCTTTCCGCATGGCACTGATGGTTTCTCTAGCGATTACCTTCTGGCCAATAGCCGCTTGGATTGCAATCATAAATTGCTGTCTAGGCAATAGCTCCTTCAGTTTCTTACAAATCCTTCTACCAAAAGGGTCTGACTTAGACCGATGAACAAGCGCTGACATAGCATCTACATTATCTCCATTGAGCTTGATATCAAGCTTGACTAAATCAGCTGCTCTGTAATCTATAGCCGTGTAATCAAAAGAAGCATAGCCTTTAGAGATTGACTTTAATTTATCATAAAAGTCGAAGACAATCTCAGCAAGAGGCAATTCAAAAGTCAGTTCTATTCGTTCTTGAGTCAAATAATGTTGCTTGGTTAATGTGCCTCTCTTATCCATGCATAGCGTCATAATAGAGCCAATAAATTCCGGCTTTGTAATAATCTGAGCTCTTATAAAAGGTTCTTCTACCCTGTCTATCACTGTAGGGTCAGGTAAATCATTAGGCGTATTGATAATTAATTTAACGTCCTTCTTTGTATAGGCGATATAGGAAACATTCGGAACAGTAGTGATTACTTCCTGCCCAAACTCTCTACTCAATCTTTCTTGAACAATCTCCAAGTGAAGCATCCCAAGGAAGCCTACTCTAAAGCCAAAACCGAGTGCTACTGAAGACTCAGGTTCATATACTAGGGCTGCATCATTGAGTTGTAATTTCTCTAAACTATCTCTAAGATCCTCAAAGTCATCATTATCAATAGGATACAAACCGGCGAATACCATAGGCTTCACTTCTTCGAAGCCTTTAATCCCTTCTGCACATGGATTAGCAACAGTTGTAACTGTATCTCCTACTTTGATTTCCTTACTCTCTTTGATACCTGTGATGATGTATCCCACATCGCCGGCTTTTAACACCTTACGTGGCTCCATATCCAGCTTGAGAATCCCAATCTCATCAGCAGAGTATTCTTTACCTGTATTATAAAAACGAACTTTATCTCCCTTGTTAAGCGTCCCATTGACTATCTTAAAATAGGCTATGACGCCTCTGAAAGAATTGAACAATGAATCGAAGATGAGCGCTTGCAACGGCACAGAAACGTCACCTTTAGGATGTGGTATCTTATTCACTATTGCACTTAGGATGTTCTCTACGCCGAATCCAGTCTTTCCACTTGCATGGACGATATCTTCTAACTCCACACCTAACAGGTCTATAATCTGATCAGAGACCTCTTCTATCATGGCACTTTCCATATCTACTTTATTCAAGACTGGGATAATCTCTAAATCATGTTCTAGTGCTAGATATAGATTGGAAATTGTCTGGGCTTGAATACCTTGGCTTGCGTCTACCAAAAGTAAAGCGCCTTCACAGGCTGCTATAGATCTAGAGACTTCATAAGAAAAATCAACATGCCCAGGCGTGTCTATCAGATTAAGGATATAGACCTGTCCATCGGTATGCTTGTATTCTAATTGGATTGCATGGCTTTTGATTGTTATCCCTCGTTCTCTCTCCAAATCCATGTCATCCAGCGCTTGGTCCTTCATATCTCTCTCTGCTATAGTGGAGGTGTACTCTAACATCCTGTCAGACAACGTACTCTTACCATGGTCAATATGGGCTATCACACTGAAATTCCTAATCTTTTGCATATGAGCGCAAAAATAGGGCTTTTACCTATGTAGTACTGAAATACTCTTTCTCATAATGAGCATTGCGCTCAGATATCTTTCTATATTATTCTTTAGAGGAAAAGGGAAATAACTACAGTAGTATCATAATCCTACTTTGTTTCGTTATACTTTTGTTGTTGGTAGTCTTAATTGTGAAATAATCAAAGCGTTATATTATGAAACCTCTACTATTTTTATTTCTAAATTGTGCTTTACTCCTTTCATGCATTGCGGACGGTGGTGACGAAGAGATAGATAATGAGGAAGACTTACCGGAAATAGCTTCTACTTTGGATTCCGACATCTTATTAAGTTTCTGGCAAATCCTTGAAGGAGAAAATGAATTGCTTTTACTAGCATCAAATCAGGACCCTGTTGAGTGCTTAGAGAGTTTAACGCCGGTATTAACCGGCAATAATAATCTTCTACTGACTTTTGACCATACACTTGCCACAGCTAATTGCCAGGGAGAAATCATAGAAACTGCTATTGACCTAGGCATTCGTACCGGTCTTATGGATATAGACATTATGGCGAATGATATAACGAATATGGGTAGCCTAGAAATCAATGATAATTTCCTAGGGCTTAAAATGCGATCATCAGATGGATTAGTTATCCCTGAGAATGAAATAAATCTAATCCCAGAAAATATAGCTTGGGGATATGCTTCTATTACGCCTGATGTCGCTAATGTTAATGGCATATTCAACAATAGCCTTACAGCTACCATTACTGTTGAATTGAATAATGGTAATCATGGACACTTTGTCTATGATAAAGCAGACGAGAAGCTGATGTCCGTAAATGGAACTACTGAATGGGGTCAGGCGTGGGTATTAGACTTGCCTAAGGATGACAGCTGGTCAGAATTGGGAGATATCTTAAGAAGATTGGCTTTTGAGTATCCTACAATGACTTACTTTTTCATGAATGCAGAAGGCGAAATACACGAAAATTAGATTTCGAAGATGAAGCCTTTTTGCTTGGCTTCTTCATACTTTATCGCATCAAAGGAATAAAGCTTTGCCGGGCGATGTGATACACCAGCTTGCAATTCGTGCAGGGTTTTAAGTATCCCCATACTTAGGATTTTCTTTCTGAAATTTCGTTTATCTAAATCGTGTTTCAGAATTACTTCATATAGTTTTTGCAGCTCTGTCAAGGAGAACTTCTCTGGGAGTAATTCAAATCCTATCGGTCTCAGCTTTAAATCCTGTCTTAATCTAGCCAGACAAGTTTCCATAATCTTTAAGTGATCAAATGCCAGATTCTCAATGTCCCCTACTTCTTTCCAAGCCACTTTCTCTGCGAAGGAAGCAGGACTAATGTCCACATTGGCGATATTGATGAGGGAGTAATATGCAATTGTGATAACGCGACCACTTGGGTGCCTGTCTACTTTACCGAATGTATATACTTGATCTAAGTAAACATCTTGGACACCAGTAAGCTGATGCAGCACTCTGATTGCTGAATCATCTAAGTTTTCATCAGGTTGAACTATATCTCCAGGAAGTGCCCACATACCGGCATACGGCTCTTCTTTTCTTTTAATTAAAAGAACTTTGAGATTTAAGTTATCAAAACCGAAAATTATGTTGTCCACTGAAAAAGCAGACTTATATAAATCTCTCTGAAAAGACATTCAGGAAACGATTAGTTTTGATGGCAAATATACTCTAATTCCTATGTTAATAAACTTACTAAGCGATACAGTAACAAAACCGACAAAGAATATGCGCCAGGCAATGGCAAATGCTGAAGTTGGCGACGATGTATTTCAGCAGGATCCCACTATAAATGCCTTGCAAGATAGGCTTGCTGATATGTTTGCCCATGAAGCAGCTTTATTTTGCCCATCTGGCACTATGACTAACCAAATAGCCATTAAAGTGCACACAAATCCCCTGGATGAAGTCATCTGTGATTACACATCACATATATATCAATATGAGACTGGGGGCTATGCCTATAATGCACGTGTTGGCATCAATTTATTGGATGGAGAATATGGGAAAATCAATCCAGAGATGGTAGAAAAAGCTATAAAGGTCAAATATGATTGGCTTCCTGAATCCAAACTGGTGGTTTTGGAAAATAGCACGAACAAAGGTGGTGGAAATTACTATACACTAGAAGAGCAGAAGGCTATCAAACAGGTCTGCGATGGACATGGTATGAAAATGCATTTGGACGGTGCCAGACTTTTCAATGTGCTAGTAGAGACAAAAGAAAGTACACATAATATAGGTGCTTGCTATGATAGTATTTCTATATGTCTGTCCAAGGGCCTAGGGGCACCAGTAGGCTCCGTACTCATAAGTGACAATGAAACAATTACCAGAGCAAGGCGGTATAGAAAAGTGATGGGAGGTGGGATGAGACAGGCTGGCATTATTGCCGCTGGATGCCTATATGCATTAGATAACCATGTAGATAGATTGGCTGTAGACAATATGAATGCTAGAGAAATAGGCCAACATCTCATTACGCTACCCTACGTCAAAGAAGTCCTACCGGTCAAAACGAACATTGTAATCTTTTCTTTAAATGAAAGAATGGCGCAGCCAATGGTGGACGAGTTAAAAGAACATGGCATACTTGCCTCTGCCTTTGGACCTCAGCAAATAAGATTTGTAACGCATATGGAAATTACTTCAGAAATGATTTCCGAACTGCAAAAAATAATGGAATCAATAAAGTAGTTAGGAAGTTTTGCTATTCATCAGGAGAAGACCCGCGTCTATTCAGCTCATCTCTGATTTTAGCCGCTTTTTCATAGTCTTCGTTTTCTAGCACATTCTCCAACATTTGCTTGAGCGCCTTTTCTGAGTAGTGATCAAAAGAATCTGGTTTTGGCTCTTCAGTTAAAATGCTATTCTTTTCTTCATCTTCTGATTCATTAAGCACCACACCTGCTTGCTCCATTATAAAGTCAAAAGTATAAATGGGACTTTTGAATCTTACTGCCATGGCTATGGCATCTGAGGTTCTAGAATCTATGACGTACTCCTCGCCATCTCGTGTACATACAAGTTGCGCATAGAAGATGCCATCTAAAAGATTATTAATGACAACCTCTCTCAGTTCCACATCAAATGTATCCAGCGTATTCTTAAAAAGATCATGGGTAAGTGGACGATTGGGTATCATCCTCTCCATCGCTACAGCTATGGCTTGTGCTTCGAAACCACCAATTACAATAGGTAGCCTCCTATTTCCTGTCACCTCTCCAAGTACTACTGCGTAATTATGTGATTGTGTCACACTATGTGAAAGTGCTACTATTTCTAAGTCTATTTTCTTCATCAATTATCCTATGTTCCTAAATTTTAGGATATTTTTAGAGATAATCCCTTGCTCTAAAATAATATTACCGCTTACAAAGGATTAAATTTCCAACGCCTAGCAAATATAGAATATTTTAATACGTTCTTTACTGTCATTAAAAATGGAAAACAACAGACTAAATAAGCTACAGGAATTTTTAAAATCATCTCCTGATGATAGTTTCCTCAATTTTGCATTAGCAAAGGAATATGAGAGCTTGGAAAATTATGACCTAGCGCTTAAGCATTTCTTATATATAAAAGAGAAAGACCCATCTTATATTGGCTTATACTACCACTTAGGTCAGCTTTATGCCCTTCTTCAAGAAGATATACTAGCACTCGACGTCTACAAACAAGGAATGAGCCTAGCTAAAGAACAAGGTGATTACCATGCCTTATCAGAACTCAATACCGCTAAAACGAATCTGGAAATTACTTTGGGCAACTAAACTAGTTACAACCTATAATTCTATAACACCACTGAAGATAGCCTGCGCAGGACCAAATAACCATATGTTTTGGTATATATCTCCTACAGTATCAAAATCTACTCTAAGCAGACCCCCTCTCGCTGCAACCTGCACACTGTGATGTCCGTTTACACCAAGTCTAGATACAATAGCAGCTGCGACCACCCCTGTACCGCAAGCAAGTGTCTCATCCTCTACTCCCCTTTCATAAGTCCTTATTTGGACGGTATCGCTATCTCTAGTGATAAAATTGACATTTGTCCCTTCCTTAGAAAAACGATCGTTATACCGAATTCTTCTTGCCTGAGTGACAAGATCTAAAGACTGTAGACTTACATTCGAATCTAATTGACTAACATAATGAGGCGATCCTGTATTCATATAGCATGACGAACCGCTTATATTCTCTACATGCTTCACATCTGACATGCTAATAGAAATTCCATCAGTCTCTATGCGGCCTTTGTGTGGTCCATCTGCTGCTAAGAAACGAATGTTTCCTTCTACGTAACCCAAACTATGGGCAAACTGAACAGTGCATCTACCGCCATTTCCACACATACTGGAGATGGCACCATCAGAATTATAGTATATCATTTCTAAATCATACCCAACTAAAGGTGAAATGATAATTAAACCATCAGCACCTATTCCAAAGTGCCTTTTGCATACAAACGCAATGTCATCTTTGCTTAGTTGGTGCATAATTTCTTGATTCTTGAAGCCATCGACCATTATGAAATCATTCCCAGCGCCATGATACTTTGTAAACTCTAAATGCATTTTATTCGTTATGAAAGTGCAATTTATATGTTTTTGGGTCTTGGTTGAAGTCTTCTGATATTTGGTATCAAAGTCTAAACTAGTTAAGTTTGTCATATGATAAAAAGTCTTAATACGATAATCATCGCTTTACTGTGTTCTGCAGTAAGTATTATTGTATATGACTATTATCATGCTCATAATGTTCAACAATTAGATGAATACTATGCTAAGCTTGTTGCCCATAAGGATGAAAACACCTCTCCATCATCTATGACACGTCATTCAGTCATCGGCAAGTTAAGCTTCATAGAGCCTGCTAAGAATGCAAAAGATGCTGTCGTAGCACTGGAGACTATTGTTATCAAAAATGAAGGACTACGAAAAGACAAGTATTCTAAATCCAGTGGTTCAGGTGTTTTAATATCAAGTAACGGATATATCGTCACTAATTATCATGTTGTAGAGAATGCTAATGATATAAATGTTACAATGGAAGATAAGCGTGAATACAAAGCAGAGCTTATTGGCCATGATAGATCTACAGATATCGCCTTACTTAAAATAGAAGGTTCAGAATTACCTTTTCTAAAATTTGGAGATTCAGCTGACCTACAAGTTGGTGAGTGGGTATTGGCCGTGGGTAATCCATTTCAATTGAGTTCTAGTGTGACTGCCGGCATAGTAAGTGCCAAAGCGCGCAGTATAAATATCTTCAGACGACCAGGGATAGAATCATTTATTCAAACTGATGCTGCCATAAATCCTGGCAATAGTGGCGGCGCACTTATAAATACCGTCGGAGAGTTGGTCGGTATAAATACAGCGATATTAACCTACACTGGAAAATATGAAGGATTTTCTTTCGCCATACCTAGCAATTTGGTTCATAAGATAATCACTGATATTCGTGAGTATGGTGCGGTTCAGAGAGCTTGGATGGGTATAACCATACTCAACATAAATGAAAGAAGAGCGAATGCTTTAGGCTTAGAAGAAATAAGTGGTGTCTTTATAGATTTGGTAGAAAAGGATGGTGCCGCTAAACAAGCCGAACTGCGTTACGAAGATGTAATCATATCTATCAATGGCGAAAAAACAGAAAGCAAACCTGTCTTCCTTGAAATACTAGGACAATATAGTCCTGGCGATACAGTAGATGTAGAATATATACGCAATGGTACAACCAGCACTACAAAAGTGACTCTCCGAAATCAGTTAAATACTACTGACTACATCGCGGTGAGAAAGGATAAGATATTCACTGAACTAGGTTTCGAATTAAGAGATCTAGACTCAAAAGAAAAGAAGACTAATGCAACTGAAGGCGTGATGGTCGTCAGTATATACAAAGGGAGTAAAATTGAATCTGTCAATATGGATCCTGGGTACATTATCACTAGCATAAATGACCAACCGGTGACAAGCATCAAACAATTCAAAAAGTTATTGGAGAATGAAAATGGTCTTATTTATCTCAATGGGATATATGAAAACTATCCTAGGGAATGGCCTTATAAATTCTACAAATAACAATAGCTTTGCAGTTTTAAAAGCATTCCTACCACACTAACATATTATGGCAACCAAAAAAGTAAGACTTAGTCGCATAGATGATAACGTTAATTTCATTGCCACCAATGAAGATAATAGTTCTATCCTACTAGATGGTTCTTCAGCAATCGGCGGAAAAGGTAATGGTGTCAGACCAATGGAAACACTACTAATGGGTGTTGCAGGGTGTAGCGGTATTGATATAGTTGTTATTCTCAAAAAGATGAAACAAGAGATAAGAGATTTGAAAATTGATGTGGAAGCTGAAACTTACAAAGAGGATGATGTCACCAAATACAGAACCATAAACCTCCATTTCCACTTATGGGGTGCAATCAAAGAAGATAAGCTGCAAAAGGCGATTGATATGTCTATGAATACCTACTGCTCTGTCGCTAAGATTCTGGAGAAGTCCGCTAAAATTACTAGCAGCTACACGCTGAAAAAATAAGAATATTGCATAAAAAAAGAGGCATAATCAGTAATCATGCCTCTTTGAATTCATTTTATTTTTCGATTCTAGCTGAGAAGCGACTGTAGTTTCATAGCTAACCCCATATCACCTTGAATCTTTATTTTTCCGCCCATAACTGCCATCATAGGGTTCAGCTCACCTTTCTGCAATTTCATTAAATCTTCCATACTCATAGAAATTGTACAATCAGCGTCCTTGTTATCTGCTGTTACTACATTAGCATCACCAGTGCCGTCTATGTATACTGGTTGGTCGTCCAGTAAAAATTTGATAGTTGCACCAATCGGAGCTACCCTGCCTGCTGATTCATTGAATTTTTCGATTACTTGTTCTGTCATCTTTATGTTTTATATTATGTCTCAAATGTGTGTACATTATCCTCCATTAAAATTAATGCATCGGGGTGACACAATGTTTCAGATAAGCTAGAAATTTTCACCAGTTCATACTTGAAGAAAAACTTCATCGTATGAATCTTCTCTTCATAGAATACATCTGATAATGTTTTCTTACCTGTAACCAAAGCTGTCTTAGAAACGGCTGCCATCTTTAGCCACTGCCATGCAATGACTATCGTAGACATGTATTCCATGAAAATTGTGGCATCTGCAATAAATCGCTCATGTTTACCTGACATTGCAAATTGCAATAGATGACCTAAAGTACCTTCCATATTCTTGGTAGCAGAAATCAACTGATCTGCATAAGGTTTAAAATCATCATAGTTGGATGCAACTGTAATAGTAGCTTTGATTTCATCACTAAGATACCTCATTGCTGCGCCGCTCTTCATGACTACTTTTCTACCTAGCAAATCAAGAGATTGTATCCCTGTTGTGCCTTCATACAAAGACATGATTCTAATATCTCTATAATATTGTTCTAAAGGAAAGTCAGTACAGAATCCATAACCACCTAGAATTTGTAAGCCTGTGCTAATTGAAGTCTGACCTGCTTCAGATGGATATGTCTTAGCTATTGGTGTTAGAAGCTCTAATAAGTCATGATTTCGTTCTTTCTCTTCATCAGAACCATACTCAGCGAGATCATGATAATACGAGGCTTGTAAGAGCAGAGCTACAGATCCTTCAGTGATTGCCTTTTGTAAGAGGAGCATTCTCCTCACATCAGGGTGTTGGATGATAGTGACCTGTTCATGATTAATATTCTTCTGTCCACTATCAAGAATTCGCCTGCCTTGTGGTCTTTCTTTAGCATATTGTAATGAAGCATGATATGCAGCAGTTGCCACTGAAGCAGCAGTTATACCAACATCAATACGTGCCCCATTCATCATCTGAAACATACATTTGAGACCTTGGTTTTCAGGCCCAACTAACCAACCCATGGACTCCGATTGTTCGCCGAATACTAGATGCGTTGTACAGTATCCTCTCTGACCCATTTTCTGAAAGTCTCCTACTGTTTCTACATGGTTACTTTCTAATGCACCAGTAGAAGTGATTCTTTTCTTAGGCACTACAAATAAAGATATGCCCTTGGTGCCTGGAGGCGCACCATCAATTCTAGCAAGCACGAGGTGGACAAAATTGTCACAATATTCATGATCTCCTCCAGAGATGAATATTTTTTGACCCTTGATAGCATAACTTCCATCACCTTGTGGTGTGGCTGTGGTTCTTATATCTGATAGCGAACTCCCTGCTTGTGGTTCTGTGAGGCACATTGTACCTCCCCACTTACCTGACATCATATGCGGCACATATCTATCTATCAACTCTTGTGACCCGAAAGTAACTATGAGATCAGCCGCACCAGTCGTCAATCCTGCATATCCTCCTATACTGTTATTAGCACTGGCTGAGACATGAGATAATGCGACTGCCACTGTATTCGGTAATTGCATACCACCGACTTCATAATCGAAAGTAGCTCCAATCAATCCATTCTCACCTGCATACTTCATTAATTCACCAATTACTGGATGTACTATAATTTTCCCATCTTTATAGTGAGCTGCTTGCTCATCCATTTCTTTTAACAAAGGAAATGTTACCTTGTCAGCGTAATCTTTTGCACTTTGAATTAAAATATCAATACTTTCTTTATCGTAATCTTTAAACCTATCTAGCTTACAGAGGTTGTCTACCTTTAACAACTCATGAAGGACAAATTTTAGGTTGTCCATGCTGATGTAACTTGCCATTGCTTAACTTTGTTATGAAAA
This sequence comes from uncultured Saprospiraceae bacterium, assembly GCA_964591455.1. Taxonomy (GTDB): domain Bacteria; phylum Bacteroidota; class Bacteroidia; order Chitinophagales; family Saprospiraceae; genus RFSX01. The sequence continues at coordinate 12,262 of CAZQDZ010000037.1, read as the reverse complement.
TTTATACTAATATATAACAAAAAGTGACACGATGTCATCTTTTTGTTAATTTTGCTAATAACGAATACCTATCATTAAATGAAATACCGCCTTCAAAAAGTAGTTGTCTTAGGATCTGGAGTTATGGGATCGGGGATTGCCTGCCATCTTGCTAACATTGGACTTGATGTGGTCCTATTAGATATAGTACCGTTTGACATCAAGGAAGAAGATAAAAAGAATAAGGCAGTCAGAAATAGTATTGTCAATGGTGCCATGAAAGCGGCCTTAAAATCGAAACCTGCACCACTCTATTCCAAGAAGTTTGCTTCGAGAATTAAGACCGGAAATTTTGATGATGATTTAAATCTACTTGCAGACGCCGACTGGGTCATCGAAGTCATTTTGGAAAATCTTGAAATTAAAAAGAGTCTTTTTGAAAAGGTAGAAGCGATAGTAAAACCAGATGCACTCATTAGCTCTAACACATCTAGTATCCCAATCCATCTTCTGGTAGAAGGTCGTTCAGATGATTTCAAAAAGAGATTTTGTGGTACTCACTTTTTTAATCCTCCGAGATACATGTCACTTCTGGAAATCATCCCTCATGCTACAACAGACCCATCGGTGATTGATTTCTTTATGGAATATGGTGATTCATTCTTAGGCAAGGATACCGTCCTCTGCAAGGATACACCAGCTTTTATAGCAAATAGAATTGGTGTAATGTCTGGCGCAAAGATGTATCAGCTGACTGATAAGCATGACATGAAAATAGAGGAAGTGGATGCCCTGACAGGCCCCTTAATCGGTAGGCCAAAAACAGCCACCTTTAAGTTGCAAGATTTAGTAGGTATAGATACTGGTGATAAGGTTTCCAATTTTGTATCTAACAACACACCAGGAGATGCATTTTTTGAACAAGTAAAAAAAGCAGGTAATCCAAAGTACATCGATTTCCTTTTAGAAAATAAATTCCTCGGTAATAAGACAAAGAAAGGGTTTTACGAAAAAACCAAGGAAAGAGATGACAAGGGAAAAAGCATCTACAAAGCACTTGATCTAAAAACACTAGAATACCAGACGGCGATTAAACCTCGCCTAGAATCAGTGGGAGAAGCGAGAAAGATAGAGATTATGAGTAAGCGACTCAATACATTAGTAGATGGCACTGCCAAAGGCAATCTCTTCCTCAAGGAATATTTTGCTAGCCTATTTTCTTATTCTGCTCTAAGGGTGCCAGAGATAAGTGATAGTTATTATAGTATAGATGATGCTATGAGAGCAGGATACAGATGGTCTATGGGGCCATTCGAATTATGGGATGAGTTGGGTATGCAAAAAGGGATTGACCTTATTAAGGAACAAGGTGAATCTTTACCGGATTGGGTGAAAACCATATCAGAAAAGGGAGTTACTACCTTCTATAAGAATGAAAATGGACAGAAGTCATATTATGATATAGAATCTTCTTCCTATCAGCCAGTACCAAGTACGCAGGGAATGATTATCCTAGATACATTAAGAGATAAAACGCCAGTGCTAAATAATACAGAATGTACTGTACATGATATTGGAGATGGGGTGATGTGTCTTGAGTTTCAAACTAAAAGCAATGCCATTGGAGAAGGCATAGGTAAAGGACTTCATGAAGCAATCCAAAAAGCTGAAAAAGAAGGATGGACAGGTGTTGTAGTAGGAAACAACGCAGAAAATTTTACCGTAGGTGCTAACATTATGAATGTAGGCATGTTAGCCATGCAAAAGCAATTTGACAAACTGGATGAAATGGTTGATGCGTTCCAGCAAATCTGCATGTACATGAGAACGTCAAAAGTACCTGTCGTCAATGCCACACAAGGATATGTGTTTGGCGGAGGATGTGAAATGACCATGCATGCCAACGGATCTGTCTGTGCAGCTGAATCTTACATAGGGCTTGTCGAAGTGGGTGTAGGATTGATACCAGGGGGTGGAGGAACCAAAGAAATGGCATTGAGAGCCTCAGATAAGTTCTTCGAAGGTGATGTAAAAATTCCTACTCTGATAGACCATTTTAAACCAATCGCAACAGCAGAGGTCGCTACTTCAGCTTGGGAAGCCTATGAAAAGAATCTCCTTCTGAATACCAAAGACAAAGTAACACCTCGGACACCTAAGAATATAAATCTAGCTAAAGACTTAGTCATAGAGTTAGCTAAGAATTATGTGGCGCCAGTTCCAAGAAAAGATATAACAGTGTTAGGTCGCGGTGGATTATCTACTCTTTTTACAGCGATTAATGAATTCAGATTAGGTAACTATATGTCTGATTATGATGTTGAAATCGCACGAAAGGTCGCTTATGTAATGTGTGGAGGTGATTTGACTAGTGCCCAAAAAGTTAGTGAACAATATTTACTGGATTTAGAGAGAGAGGCTTTCCTTTCACTACTAGGAAATCAAAAAACGTTAGACAGGATACAATACATGTTAATAAATAACAGACCTCTCAGAAACTAATTTTTTTTTAAAAGCAATAATCAGAAAGTAATGGACGCATATATAGTTAAAGGTTTTAGATCAGCAGTTGGCAAAGCACATAAAGGTGGATTTAAAAATTATCGATCAGATGATTTAGCTGTGGATATCATAAAGCATCTTATCGCTTCAGTTCCACAGTTGGACCCAAATACTGTAGATGATTTAATTGTTGGATGTGCTAATCCAGAGGGTGAGCAAGGACTCCAAATAGGCAGACTGATTGCGGCAAGAGCACTGGGACAAGATGTTCCTGGAGTCACAATAAATCGGTATTGTGGCTCGGGATTAGAAGCCATCTCTATGGCCGTAGGGAAAATCAGAGCTGGATACGGTCACATATACATAGCCGGTGGTACTGAGAGCATGAGTTCTGTTCCTATGACAGGATACAAATTAGCTCCAAGCTACAAGGCTAACCAACATAATATCAACTACCATGTTGGTATGGGTCATACGGCAGAAGCAGTTGCTGTGAAGTACGAAGTGACAAGAGAGCAAGCAGACGCCTTTTCTGTAGAATCTCATAGTAGAGCTGCCAACGCAATAGATAATGGCTATTTCAAAGATGAAATAGTGCCTGTCACTGTAGAAGACGTCTTTGTTAAAGATGGAAAGAGAATTGAATCTTCACATGTTGTAGATACAGACGAAGGACTTAGAAGAGGCACCTCTATGGAAGGATTGGGCAAATTAAGAGCAGTATTTAAAAAAGGTGGTATTGTGACAGCAGGTAACTCCTCACAGACATCAGATGGTGCAGCTTTCACTTTGGTCATGAGTGAGGAAATGGTAAAGCAACTCAACCTAGAGCCAGTGGCACGATTGATGTCATGCTCTGTTGCTGGAGTAGACCCACTCTATATGGGAATAGGTCCATGTGCTGCTGTCCCAAAAGCAATTAAGATGTCTGGCCTAAGTCTGAACGATATAGAGCAAACTGAATTAAATGAAGCTTTTGCAGCACAAGCCTTGGCAGTAATCAAAACTTTAGGGCTAGACCACAAAAATGTAAATGTGAATGGAGGTGCGGTAGCTCTGGGTCACCCATTAGGATGCACTGGGGCCAAATTAACTGTACAATTACTCAATGAGATGAAGCGTCGAAATCAAAAGTATGGCATGGTTACGGCTTGTATAGGCGGTGGTCAAGGAATTGCTGGTATCTTTGAGAGATTCTAGCAAATATCTCCATCTAATGTGGGCTTGAAACAGATACATGAAAAGTAAAATAGAACCTGGCAAAAGGGAGAAGAATAAGGAGGCTGTAAGACTACAACTACTGCAAGCCGCTAGAAGTTTGTTTTCGCAGAAGGGAATGGAAAAAACTACTGTATCTGATATAGTAGAATCATGCACCCTAGGTCGTGGAACTTTTTACAATTACTTTACTGACATCAAGCACATCTTCAATAAAGTCAATGAGCTTATTAACCAGCAAATTGGAGAACTAACAAAAAAGAGTCGTCGAGAAAAGACGACAGTACAAGGTCAGTTATACGCAACATTCAAAGCCTATTTTGATTTCGTTTCTAGTCCGGAAATGAAAAGTTTTCATCAGAATAATCAAGCTTATATCAGAAGCGCTTCATACAAAAGTCAAGTCATAAGGTCTATCATAAAAGACTTGCAAAAGGACATAAGATCGCTGAATGACAAGCTGACTATCAGAGATGAAATAGAAGAACAAATTCTAAGCTACGTGCTTATAGGCACCCCTGCAGAGTTATTCCTGAATAACATGTCAGTCAACACCCACTTTGACAATCATAAAGTCGCAGAGTTCCTTGCCAGAATATTTTCTGAAGGCATTGTAAGAAAAGCATAACTTCGTCGCTATAAATTTCGTTTTCTTATAATATATATGGCTCTTAGAATTTTCATACACAGATTATTCATCATTGGATTATTATTTTTCAGTGTAATCAGTCTCTCTGCACAAGCTGAGACTAGTTGGGCCTTATTCGAGAATGCCACCTTCAAAGATGTCTATTTGGAAGATTTTGGAGCCTATGCGAGTCTTCTCGAAGATGACCCAGATATTGTCGCCTTAGATGGTCAAGAAATTACTATCAAAGGCTATCATATTCCTGTGATGGAAGATCAATTAGTTATTCTATCCAAATACCCCAACGCTAATTGCTTCTTCTGCGGAGGTGCTGGATTAGAAAGCATTGTCGAGGTCCGACTAACTAAAGCGCCTAAGCGACGCTTTCTAATGGATGAGATTCTCACCTTTAAAGGCACTATGCATGTAAATACAACTGATTACAGTTTAGTCAGTTTCATCTTGATTAACGCAGAACTCGTTGAAAGGGGGAACTAAGCTACTGGATAGAGAAATCCGAAAGATTGCCCTGCCCAATATTATTGCTAACATTTCTATTCCCTTATTAGGTATTGTAGACACTGCCCTAATGGGAAGGTTAGGTGACCCTGTCTACATTGGAGCCATTGCAGTCGGTAGCATCATATTTAATATCTTGTATTGGGGGCTCGGATTTCTTAGACCTGGTACGACAGGGCTTACCGCACAAGCCTACGGTAAAGAAGATATTCGTGAATGTTACAGATTGTTTTGGCGATCTACACTGATCGGATTAGGATTTGGCCTACTCATATTGATACTACATAAGCCGTTAGGCAATGCTTGCTTTAGCTTACTCAGTGCTTCTGAATCCGTCGAAGAACTTGCCTTACAATACTTCTCTATAAGAGTCTTGGCCGCACCTGCCGTGATTATGTTGATGGCCATGCGGGGATGGTTCTTCGGTATGCAAGATGCGATATCTCCTATGATTCTTACTATCTCAACTAATGTCCTCAACATAATTATCAGTTGGCATCTTGTCGTTAATCAAGATATGGGAGTGATTGGCGTTGCTAGAGGGACGATGATCGCGCAGTGGATTTCGTTGGGCATTTTCTTAATGATTATTATATACAAACACAGAAAAGACGTTATACTTTACTTCGATAAGTCTATTCTCCAGTTCAAAGAGATGACAAGATTCGCTGAAGTAAATAGGGATATGTTTATTAGAAACATAGGTATGATTCTAGTCTTCAGCTACTTCACTGACTATTCTTCTCAGGTGAATGATGACTATCTTGCCATCAACCAAATGCTCTTACAATTATTCTATTTTACCTCCTATGCGGTAGATGGCTTCGCTTACGCCTCTGAAAGTCTGGTGGGTAAATATCTAGGCGCCTTGAAGTTAGAATCTGTGTATGAAGTGATTAAAAAATGCTTGACCTATGGCTTAGGTTTAGGAATGTTATTTGCTATTCTATATCTATTTATCGGTAAGCAATTTCTTTCCTTAATGACGACAAATGTGGCGCTAATCAATGCTGCCCAACCTTACCTTATATGGCTAGCACTGGTGTCAGTTGTGGGAGCCTTAGCCTTTATCTGGGACGGGGTTTATAGTGGCGCCACAGCTTCAAAGGAACTCAGAGATAGCATGTGCCTTTCTGTCATCATATTTTTTGCGGTACATCTATCACTCAAATCTACATTTCCTACACATGCCATCTGGGTAGCCATGATGTGCTTTATGTTAGGACGATCTTTATTTCAATGGATATTATTCCGATCACGCATTAAAGATTCATGGGAAACTTTGGATTAGAAAAATTCCTGACTTTGTGGTATCTTGAATGCAAGGATGGACACTTTCAATTCACTCAGAGCCCAAGATATTCAGTCAGAGAAAGCTATCAGTCAATTTCTTGATACGCATTACTATCCTGAGCATTTTATAACTTTCAAAAGATATGATGACAAAAAGACACAGCTACTAGGCATCGATGTGATAGCGCATACAGCAGACGGGCCTATAAAAATAGATGAAAAAGCAGCCAGCCATTATGTAAATAAGGATATTCAAACATTTGCTTTTGAGCTTAGCTATATCGGCAAAAATCATCAGTTACAGAAGGGATGGCTTTTTGACAAAGAAAAGCAAACTGAATATTATCTGCTCTGTTGGTTGTGGGCTAGTCAGGAAAAATTCCAATATGAAGACATAACAAAAGTAGAGGTAGCACTAATTAATAGGAAAAAGTTAGTAAACGTACTATATGATTTAGGTCTCAACTTTGATAGAGCCAGCGCTATAGATCACAAACTAAGGCAAGCGCAAATCACCAAACTAATTATAGAAGGGAAGCCTTTCTATTTCTATCACACAAAGCATCTGGCAGAAAAACCTTCTAACTTAATTGTGCCAAAGAAATTATTGATTGAACTTAGTGATTCGCATCATCTGACATATAGCAATGGAGGTAAGAATTCATAACCTTCTAAGCCAAGTCTTTCTCCAACATCCTCTTCTTTCCTTTCCTTACTTTTCGATTACTGAATTCATAAAGGATATCCCCTATCCGCTCTACTACGCCAACCACCAAGGCATTTCCCATAAAGAAAGCACGCTTCGTATCGGACGCTTCTTGCGTATGATTATCTGGAAACATATTTGCCCGTTCTAGTTCGATAGGTGTCAATCTTCTCAGCGATTTACCTTGCCTAATTACATGCTTAAACCTGCTCGGAGTGGTGCCACCCTCTGCAGTAATTATTGTTCTGGCAGGTCTATCTAATGGATCAGGAAAACTCAATGGCCCTTCTTTATAGAAAAATATGGAGCCATCCCTTCTGGTTCTCTTTTCGTTCTTCTTCCCTTTTAGATATTCCCATTTATCCAGTGAGGCTTCCCCTATTTTATATTCTTGAGCTACCTGACGAAGCGGGAGGACGATATCTTTTAGTTTGGCGTATTTGCCATCATAGTTGGGGATTGATTTAAATGTCCAGATTTTTCTGTCATCCAAAAAACCAGCATTACCAAATGGACAAACACCACCATTCTTCGAATTGAAATTTGTAGTGAGCTCTTCTAAGCTGCCATCAATTCTAAATGAGTTGACCGTTTCATTAGGTGTATTAACCTTAAAGGCATTTGCAAATAATCCTTCAGTAGCCATCCAATCGACTGGCTCATTTATATGATTATAGATGGAAGAAGATTTCAAATAACCAAGGATAAAGACCCTTCGTCTCCGCTGCGGCATCCCATATTCTGCAGCATTGATTACTCGCCATTCTACTGCATACCCTAGATCTGAAAGAGAAGCCAACATAATAGCGAAGTCACGTCCTCTTTGTTTGACTGGAGACTTAATCAGTCTATCCACATTCTCAAACAGTAAGAACTTAGGTTTCTTTCCTTTCTTCTCAGTCAAAATTCTGATAATCTCCCACCACAATACACCTTTCTTTCCTTGTATACCTTTACTCTTACTTAGATGCTTAGCGACAGAATAGTCTTGGCAAGGAAATCCACCAACCAACATATCAAAATCCGGCATCTCTTCTACTGGCACCTCTTCTATGTTTACATTAGAGTGGTTCTTTGCTCCCCATCGATTTTCATATATCTCAGAGGCATGTTGCTTCTTAGTCTTGGGTTCAAATTGGTTGCTCCATACTACCTCATAATGGTGCTCCTTCTTTTTTGTATAGTTACTTAGAGAAGATTTTCCATCCCATCCTTCCAAGCCTAACCTGAATCCACCTACACCAGCAAATAGCTCAGCCACCTTAATTTTCTTCATCTATACGTGTTTCGTCTGTAATTACAGATTAAAGATAATTATAAAGTGATGAGTTATATAAGCACAAATAACTAAGTTCTCCTAGCGTTTATATGAAAGTCTCAGAACAAGTCTTTCCATAGACAGAAATAGTATATTTGTTCCCTTAATGGCCACGTAGCTCAATTGGATAGAGTACCTGATTACGGCTCAGGAGGTTGAGGGTTCGACTCCTTCCGTGGTCACAATATACGACATAAAATCCTCATAACCATTTGGCTATGAGGATTTTATGCTTCTTGTCTACACTATATTCTCTACAATTTTCGTCCTGATCTACATACGTACCCCACATATCTATTTTCCTTTCGTCAGGACATGTATCCTCCCAGCTCCCATTTCGTCTCTGGAATATTATCAATCGGTAGAGGTGGTACTTCCATACTACTCTTATAGTCATTTGGCACGAAGTGCTGACCAACCCTTGTACACCTATATTTATTCCATTAAATGAATTAGATAGTAGCAGATTGAAACTTTGTATAGTTACAAACTTATAGCTCTAAACTCTCTCTTTGGGGGTTGATATTTCACAACGTAAGTTTATTCAAAATCTTGGTTTTGAATATTGTCATTTCTGTCAAACCATTAGCAGGTGATTGTATTTTGTGAGATTGTAATTAATGGAATATGCTCTATTTCCTAGATTGTGAAGACATGCCCCGAACACAAAATATTTCGTTAAATCAATATACTTTTGAACTTGAGGACTATTTTCTCAATATTTTTTAGAAAGGGAAATTTTTCCCTGCGCCAGAATCCTTTAGGTTTATCGTGCAGCTTCAAAACAATATAAATTATTCAGTGATGCTATTATCACTTTACCTGGCGAGTTAGCTTCTCCAGGTATAACATATATATCTGCCTTCCACTTAGAATCTATGCCTTCATATTCCTTTGCTGATATATCCCATAGGGTATTAGAATTATTAGTGTCGATAGCGTATAAGGTATTCGGCCCTCCACCAGATATATACACCACTCCATTTAATATTCTTTCCTTAATTGCACTCGAGGTGCCTGACCCTTCTCCTGTGTGAATTCTTCGGCCTGTATCAGCATCTATGATATATAGTTCTTGGTTTTCACAATTGCCAATCACTCTGTCTCCATAAACAGTAATACCTGAAAAACTAAAAGTATGCCCAAATTCAGTCGACCATATCTGCTCTCCTGTTAGTAAATCATATGATTCTACATGTCTGCCTGCTGCTACAAAAACTCTATTGTCCTTTATTTCAACATTGCCTGAATTGTTGCCTTCAATTATACCTATTTGCATTTTCTCATATACCCAAGTCTCTTCTTCCAAATTATACAAACTCATATGCCTCTTGTTAACACGTACAGAATTTGGGTCTGCATCCCTGCCTGTTATCAAAAGATGATTTACACCATTAATATTAGTAGGCACGACGAAAACCACGCCAACTAAGATTTTAGAATCAGGATCAGATCTAGGAGCAATCTCTGAATAATTGAGAAATGGAGTATACTCACCAGTGTGAACATTTCCACGGTAAATCATAAGAGAATACATATCTACAGTAGTGTCTTGAGGCTGGGCTATGAAATAGTAATTATCATCCATCCCTGCCATCTGTTCAGTTGCAGAAAAATCTAGCCTTTGTCTCCAGACAGTTTCACCTGTAATTAGGTCTACACAGTAATGTCTTGACCCAACTACCCACAATATCTTATCATCAAACTGGTAATGACTACGAAAACCAGCATGTTCTGTATCAATATACCAATCATTCCATGTCCATAATATCTCTCCAGTATCACTGTCTACTTTCCGTAAGGCACTATCACGTGGACCTAATGAGAATGTTACAATAGGGTCATTATCATGAACTATATTATGATTTATTACACCCACTACGCTACTAAACTCTTGGTCATGAAGCGATTTCTCCAAAAGTATAGGTGCCTTTTGGACAATACTATCTTCAATAATAAAAACTTCTTCATTGTTGCTCCCACAAGAGCAAATGATTAGAATACATAAAAGAACAATAGTTTTTTGCATAATTTATCTTGGAAGAGTTCTGAAAATTAAGTCCGTTGAATTATTAAAGATATTTAAAATTTCACACGTTCGACGTAGGCTGTTGCAGAGTATGTGAACATAGCCGCCTAAGAAGTGTAAGATAATACAACTTAAAATATTAGTTTTCATCATGGTGAATTGATTCTGTAATGGTGCTATCATTGAGAACTCTCTCAATATCAACTTTAATCGTATCTAATGGATTAACACCTTCTTCACGCCAGTCATCAATAGCCTCTTGAACTACTATTGTTCCATTGACAATAGCGTTGCCTAAACCAGTTGCGAATAGATAAGACATCAATAACATTGCAACAGTTATTATTGTAATAAAGGAAATCAGAATCCACAAGCAATTTTTCTTCATATCAATCCCTTCTGAGGTTGAAGGACTGTAAACTATTTAATTCTATCTAATCCCAAACTTATACCAATAGAGATACCATAAAAGAACTTCGGATTTCTACCTTCTGTAGGGTTATCGTCTAACCTAATTATATGATATAGCCTTAAACCAACATGACTATGCATAAGGTCAATATATGATAATAATCCAGTAGCTAAATAATCTTGAATATCATTATCCTTGGATCATGTTACTGAATTCACTGTTTCTCCATAAAAACTATACCTAAGATTAACTCCTCCTCCTACTAAAACTTGCTTAACTATTGAATAGTTTAACGATATATTATTACTTATAAATCTACTTCCTAATTGAAAATCACTTGAGCCAGGGATATCTCCATTAGAAAATCGATGCTTATTCGAAGTATACATGAGTCCATATTCAAGATTCAAGTTACTACTCAGACTCTTGGAAAAATTAGCGCCTATTACAGGACTAAACTTAATTGTATCTATCGGCTGTAAAGCCAAATTCTGGTAACCGACTTTCTCTAATCCAACATAAAGAGACACATCTATTTGGCATACAGCTTTCTGCATAATGAAAAAAGTAAAAATGAAAATCAACGGATAAACTATATTCTTAATCATTCTTACAACCATAATTCTATTTAGCAGAAACAATAATTTAACCTTAATTCTTACTTGGGTTTTTTTTCAATGGAATAAAATGAAGCGTATCCCATTTGTAGCCATGCGATACCATAAACGTGGCAAATACATAACTTACAATAATGGGTCTCATAAATGAAGTATAAATCTCCTGCGTTCTACATATGTGAAATGTAGAATCGGTATCAAAATTAGGAAATAATTCATGGGCTAACCCATCATAGATTCTATTACCACAAGCCTTACATTCCCTATGAATTCTTCCATATCCTGAATCACAGAAATTCAATTTACTTTTCGAAATTGGAATATCTAAGGCAACATAAGATGTTGATTTCTTCCTCTCTTCACCTACAAAAATAGGTATACTTTCTATGCCAAAAGCCTCCTTAAATATTTCTGGTTTATTAGTAATTAAGTGATTACTAATGCTGCTACTAGAACCAAATAGATACTTTGGATCTAGCTTCTTTACTTGTTCAAAGTGCAGAAAATCGGTCTGGTCTAATGATGAAGAGTAACATAATCTGCAAGAGTTCTTATTGTACAAGTTCGCTATCATCGGTCCTACTTGTCTTAAAAGGAAGTAACTGTATTCATGAAACTTTTCTGCTTCCAAAATTTGAAGCGTTCGTTTATTGACATTAATACGAGCATCCTTTAGCACTTCTAGTATTTCAGAATAGCTCTCATCTTCAACAAGTACAACTGCTGCTGATTTAGGAAAAGAAGCGGCATTCTTACTTCGTTTGGAGATATGATATTTAATATTGTGAGTATCAAAGTAATCAAAATGATTCTTGTAAAACTCTCCACGAATAGACCTTAAGAATTTAATTTTACTATTATTCATCTAATAATAAGTACTCTAGCATATGAAGGCAATCTGAATAATTTTAATTCTAAATCTATCGAAAAGAAATTTTCACTTACCTTTTCTGAATTCAACAATTGTCCATTTAAACACATACAAATTGGACTTCCCCATTATAGTGGACAAAGAGAAAAGTTAATTATGCAGCATTTTTC
>CAZQDZ010000036.1:0-40280 GCA_964591455.1 uncultured Saprospiraceae bacterium | reverse complement strand
CCGTCCAATCAACTATCCATCAATAAAAATCGTGTAGCTTAAATGGTCTATTCAGAAAGGGAAAATAATTAATTTCAGATACATATTCTTTCTATTCCATCACTTCGAATGCATAATAACCAAACCATTCTAATGGTATAAAACATTGACCACCATCAAATTCTGGGTATTTTTCATCTTCTAGAGTGCATATCCCGTTATTATATACTTTTTGATCCATGAAGATAAATTCATCTAAATACTCATCCAAATGTCGATCCTGCGCCAGAGTGTAACAAACAGCGTAGTTTGGTTCTGGACAACCAGAACCGTTCACTACGTTGAGATATTCTGGGTAAGTGCCATCATGAAATTCTGATTCGAAAGTTACTGTACGTGATTTATCTATGATATGGGTGATATACTTTCCTGGCACTTTAAGAATAATATCGAACTCGAATTTATAGGTATTATCTATATAGCTAGTAGTACCTCTTAGACTCGTGGCAAATGCACTAGATTGAGGTACTAATCTCGGCTGATAGATAGAATCAACATCTAATTCATTTAGATTTATACCTGATTGCCAGACACTATTTTCTATTTCTACACGATATAGATGAAAGAACGGCTGAATCGGAAAATCCGTAATCTTAAAATCCATCTGTCGACTGAGATCCATCACTTCATCATCCATCTCTATGTTAAACCTAATCGTATCACCGACTTGGTATACAGACTGATGTGGTGTAATGACTAAGGGTGCTTCTAAGTAAAAGTCTCCTCCACCATACCTCCTCTCGTATGGACAAAGCTCCATATATTCATCATTTGAGAGTGTAAGTACGCAACTGCTCGTACTGAGTACAACCATTAATAACATTATGTTTTTAATTAAACTCATCATTTTTATCTTAAAAATTGCTCTTTATATAAAGGGTTATTATGAAGTTTAGTTGTTTGGAAGTATATACCTTGATATTACCAGGTAAACGCAACATTCCAAAATGCATATTGACCATTCCTTGACTCATTTAAGACAAGATAGCCGTATTTAGATTGTACGGAATAGATTTTAAGGTAATTCTACTTTCATTACGCGTATTTCTGCTTATTGTCATAAGAGGAAACAGCTTTTATCTACTTCCTACATAAGACCTAAAAAGTAAATACACCTATACCTTACGTATTTATACGCATTAATAATATGAGAGTATATTATACCCATATTTTATAATTAGTTTGTAGGCTAGTAATATAGCTAGCTAATCATTATGCACTTATTCTGATTCCTACTACCATTTATTGGGATCTATTGCTTTATTTGAATGTATGTTAATACAGTTCGCTAGTTTTGGATTTTTAGTGCCTTGTATTATTGGAATTATCTGTTATAAAAAGATTCCGTCTATACTGAAGCTGCTACTCATTGTTTTCTGTGTCATTGGTATAGTTGATGGCTTTACACATCTGATGCTTAAGCAAGGTCATAACACCTCCTTGGTTCTTAACTTGTTCATTATACCGTATATGATTTTGTGGACTATCCCTATTTACATCGAGACGGTAAAAAGAACATTCAGAAAAGTAATCTTGTTACTAGGTGGCTTAGCATCTATAGGAGTTATTACAATTTTATGGGAACATGACCTAGTAGCTACATTCAGTAGGAATGCAGTGTCTATAGCGGGTATGTTTTTAGTCGCAGTAAATCTTATCTATTTTTCATTTGTCGGTCTATACTCAGATAAGATAAGTCTCAGGGAGCATCCATTGTTTACAATACAAGCAGTCTTTCTGGTATACCAAGCTTTCAATACGGTAATCTTTGTATTCAGTCAACAACTTCCCAATGACGTCTTGTTGTATCTGGATGATTTTAGGCACCTTTCATATGTCGTTCTGATTGCAGTAATTTCATTTACAACAGCATACTATGCAAGATATGTTGAGCAATGATTTTGGATTTGCGGTTCTAATTATCGGAGGGATATTAGGCTTCTTGTCAGTATTCATAATACTACTCGTTGTACTATTCTATAGACGTGCAGCAAGTCATAGAACTGAATTGTCTAATCTACAGAGATTACAATCTAATGAACTCCTAAGATCAGCACTTAATGCCCAGGAAGAAGAAAGGAAAAGAATAGGGTCAGATATACATGATGATCTTGGACCTCTTCTTTCTCTTTTGAAATTACAATTGAGTAACATAGCTAAAGAGCACGATGCAACAATTAGAACGGAGCAGATTAAGGAGAGTAAGAAAACTATAGATACAGTAATAGAAGATATTAGAAGAGTCTCTGCAGACCTCTCCCCTTCTGTACTATACGAGCTAGGCTTAGAAGAGGCTATCTTGCATATGGAACAAAAGCTATCCTTACTTACAAAAGCTTCAACTGATTTTAGAATAGATTGTAGCATTGAAGACATCTCTCCTACTCAGTCATTAGCCATCTATAGAATTCTGCAGGAAGGATTAAATAATATTATAAAACATGCGCATGCCCAGAATATTACGGTATCCTTATATTGTAAGAGTGACCATATCCATATTGAAATAGAAGATGATGGGACTGGATTTGAAATAGACAATAAGGCGAAGAGTTTTGGTCTGAACAATATACAAGCAAGAGCCAATATGTTTCAAGGTGAATTGAGTATAAATAGTACAATCAACGAGGGCACCAAGTTAATTGTCAAAATGAAAATAGATGAAACCAAAGATTAATCTTGCTCTTGTAGATGATCACCTATTGTTCAGGAAGGGCCTCATACAGCTCTTCGAGAAGAACGATGATTTTGGTATTACTATAGAATCAGGTGATGGGCTAGAGTTTTTACAGCAGATACGAGACGCTGAGCTTAAGCCTGATGTTATCATATTAGACATGAAACTTCCTGGTATAAATGGCATCGCTTGCCTAAATGAACTCAAGAGTATCTACCCTACACATAAGACTATAATACTTTCTATGTATGATGATAATCCCATTATCCAAAAAGCATTAAAATCCGGTGCTAGAGGATATCTCCTGAAGAATGCAGAACCAGAAGAGCTATTCAAAGCTATAGAATCGGTGCATGACTCAGGTTATTATATCAGCCATGAGCTTTCTAAAACCCTAGTAGAGAATATCCAGAAACCAAGAGTTGTAGATGAGTTGTCAGCATTTAGTCCCATTCACCTCTCTGCAGTCGAGCTCGAAGTGTTGGCTTATATATGTCAAGGATTAACAAATAGCGAGATTGCCGATGAAGTCCATAGATCTAAAAGAACGATCGAAGGCTATCGACAAAAACTTCTATTAAAAACTGGAGCCAAGAATACAGCTGCTCTAGTGTCATGGGCATTTAGGAAGGGGATAGTGGAATGATTATCTAATGAGAATATTAATAGAATCATGAGGCAACAATTACTGTTTTTAATAAAAGCACTATTGCTATGGTCATGCTGCTTAGTATCCATAACAGCTTCTGCTCAGAAGCATGATTACAATTACATGTTTCGTTTTTCGGAACATTCAGGAGGGGTAACATTATCTTATACAGACGATGGCGATAGTCTCAGAGTCATACCTGATTATCGAAATTATTCTATGACCTCAGGCAACCCATTTTCAGATAAATATGGAGAGTTACTTTTCTTCTCAAACAATCTGCATGTATATGATAAAGATGCTCAGATAATCGAGAATGGAGAAGATATATTTGTCGGAGGCTTTTTGCCAGATTTATATTCTAGAGATACTACAGTAACATGGGGAGTTGGGCAAAATTGGCTAACAATTCCTATTACAGATTCACTTTACTATGCCTTCCATAAGTCAGCAGAGTTTATTTCTTACCAGTTTTTTGATCTTGATATAGAGGAAGACGGGAACAAACTCAGTATATACTGTGATGGTTTATATCTAACAAAGATTAGAATGTCTCCACAGGGTAATTTATATATAAAGCCAGAAGAGAAACAAATTCAGCTAATCGATGATAGGCTTGAACACAATCAATTATTGGCATGCAGACATGCTAACGGTAAAGATTGGTGGATACATCAACCTAAGGTGGAAACATCCGATGCTTACATAATAAAGTTATTTGAAGATGGAGAAATGGATCCGCCTATGCTACAGTATTTTTCTGAAGATAATGGAAGAGTTCGTTCTTGGAGTGTGACAAAAACGAATCCATCGGGTACAATAATTGCTAGATTATTTGGCTTATGGGATGATGATTTAATGCATAAATTGGAGCTTTTCCATTTTGATAGGTGTACCGGAGAAACAGAACGGTTTTTTATAGATTCTTTGGCTCAAGCCCCTATTAATTCAAGAACCAAGGACATAGAGTTTTCATCTTCAGGTCAATTTCTTTATCTTGCAAATACTAATAATATTTTGCAATTTGATTTAACCGATAACAATTTTTTTGAGAATAGAGATACAATTGCTGTATGGGATGGGTTTGTGATAAATAATCAACCTACTTTTTATGACAACCTATGGCGATTACCAAGCGGTGAAATTGTTTGTAATAATCGATTTTCTGTGCCTTATCTTCATGTTATTCATAATCCAGACGAGCAGGGAATATTATCTGATTTTGAAAATAGAGCAATCATGTCATCAACAGATTCTCTCAGGCCAGGACATAATATCTCAATTGAATGGCTCCCTGATTTCCCTGAATATAGGATGCCCCCCAAAGAAGAAACCTGTACGACAAATAGTAGTGACATTGCGGGAGATAGAATAGAAGCCATTGTATACCCTAACCCAGTATCAGATTATCTGCATATTGATCTAAAGGGTGAGGTCCATAACGTACAGCTAGAAGTCGTTTCTGCAACTGGAGAAATAGTGTTACAATCCATACAATCAGATTCCAATCGATTGACCATACCTACATATGATTTTCCGCAAGGGATTTATTTTTTGACCTTAACTTCCAACGATGGCTTACAGCAGTTTAGTTCTCGGTTTATTAAGATATAAATACAGAAATAGTAACTACTATTTTAAAATGAAAGCCACAATAATGAAACATTTAGTAGTTCTAATATTATTATCCACTATAATGATATCTTGTTCTAAGGAAGAACTTTGTAGAGATAGAATTAGTATTCCTTGCGAGCAAGTGACTAGAGCTAGTTCTTGGATAGAGGCATACTTCGGTGATACACCATTTTGTGTATATGTATCTGATGAGAGCCCTTATAGACTTAGGTATGGTTCCTACATAACGGGATCAACTAATTCTAACGAGCTCGACTTTGATAGTATAAACGGCAGACTAGCAGGATTTAGATTTGAAGGTGATAACACCTATAAGTCTCCTACTTTGAAATTGAGCTCTCCTGTGTTTGATATCGACATGACAGATGAAGAGATATTGGATAGCCTAGCTACAGTATTTGAGTACCCTCTTGATGGCGCACCTTATGAACCTAGATCTGATAATTTCTTATTAAGTATTAGTTATAAGTGCGATGACATTCCTAGTAATTTTGCTACAAAGAATGGAGTTGTCAGATTAAACAATCAGGATGACAAATACATTAGAATTAAAAAATTTAAGAAATTCCCCATCAAGGATTCACTATTGTACACCATACACTTTGATGTAGATGTCAATCTATATTCCAATAGTACAGAAGAGTTTCATTTTGTCGGTGAGTTACATACAGAGTTCAAGATTGCTCAGTAGTTATTAATTTTTACAACTAAATCTTAATTTAGTTTAGATCATGGGCACTAGATATATGCAAGCAGACACAGTCCGGAATAAATCTGACAGCTTAGTAACTACGACGATTTTATTTTGTAAATTATCTTCGTCTTACATTTAGCTCTTTCATAATAGAACTTTTATAATGAAGGCATTATCATTAAAAGTATTTTTTATTATAGTTGGTATAAATGCTGGGCTATCTCAGGATTACCACAGCACCTACCATGATGTTTTCGCTTTAGAAATAGAGAGTGCTACAAGTATGCATAGTCTTAATGATGAAGAACATATCATCTTAGGCAATGGAGGCTGTGAGAATAACACAAGGTCTTGTCTGCATTACTATCGTGTCAATACAAATGGTGAGCTACTTAATTCTATTCAATATCCCGATATTTTTGGAAGAGTTTTGAGGACTTCAGTAGATAGTGCATCCTTATATCTCAGCGGATTTGAGCTGGATAGTATGGCAGAAGGTGTAGGTACTAGGCTATATAAATTGAGCTATGATGGCATAGTCGAAGAATCTTTAGAGTATAATATTCCTGATTTGTTAGGCGACTCTATAGCTATGACGCAAAATCCTATAGATACATATATTCCTTTTGGAACCGTGTTATACAACGATAAGATTATAGTGTATGGAGATACTAGGGAAGTTGATATGGATACCGGAGACGCTATTAGAAGGGGCTTAATGGTATGGTTTAATAAGGTAGACCTTTCTTATGATACAATGGTATTTATCCAGCCACTCCACGATCGTATAGAATTATGGGATGCTGAAGTCGGGCCAGATGGGATGCTTAATGTACTGTTTGATTATAATCAGATTGTTTCTAATGACATTGTCCACTATAGGAGCTTTGTCAAGTACGATGGACAAGCTAATGAAGTATACAGATGGGAGAATCCACCAATTTTACACGATCCAAATTTTAAGTATATTTCTTTTGTTGTTTTAGAAGATAATAGCATTGTGACTTATATATACAATGAAGATCATTTTAGCCAAGATATTATACGGGTTAGTGCTGATGGTAATATTATATGGCGAAATAGATTAGATCCGCAGTATGAATATGACCAGAGAGGAATACTTAATCTTTTTAATTCTGATGATGATAATATAATTGGTGTAGGTGATTATAGTAGCCTGGTTGATTTAATTCTATCTGGGTTTATTTTCAAAGTAGACATGGATACTGGGAATATTATCTGGGAAAGATCATATACCGATAGACCGGTGGGACCTCCTAGTCAATTTGAGTTATCAAGAAATGGAAATCTGTTTAGCATTTCTCAGTTATCTGATAGAAGTTTATTCCTTTCAGGTGTAATAGAGAGAGAATTTCCTAATAATGAACTTTGGATTATGCATGTAGATGAAGACGGTTGCTTAGAAGCAGATTGTGGTGGCCAAGAGCAATTGACCATAGGTGACCCTTACTTTAGTCCTATGATGCATGACGGTGCAATATGGTATTATCAGAATCCTTCAGCAGAGGTAGGAATTGTGAAGCAAACTTTTTTTCGATTTAGTCTGGGTTCTGGAATGGCTAGAACAGAGCAGTTTTTAGACCTTCGAAATGATTTTATATATGAGGACATCAATAGGATAAACTTTTATGTTACAGATGATAATAGAGAGTACTACTTGCTTTCAGGAGAAGACACTATACTCGTATACGATTTTAATCTTGAGGAGGGAGACTTATTTGAATCTGCTTATACTCCAAATACCCTGAGAGTAATAGAAACTGATACGCTGACACTTACTAATAATGCAAAACGTCAGTACTGGATTCTTGCCTGTGAAGACAATCCAGATAATACATTGACATGGATAGAAGAACTAGGCACCTACCATGGTGTCCTGTGGCCATCAGATTTCTGTTCCGGAGACTATGGCGATGAGTTATTGAATTGCTTCTTCCTCAATGAACAATTATATCACATAAATCCTAACGTTCCAGATTGTCTTGCAACAGTTTCATCAGTTGTAGACGAGCAGGCTATAAACCCAATAGTCGTTTTTCCAAATCCTGTCTCTGATGACTTACATGCTATTTTATCAGAGAGTGGCTCATATGATTATAGTATCATCAATTTGAATGGCATGAAATTATTATCAGGTAGTTTCACTGGGCAATCATTAAATGTCGATGTGAGTTCTTTCAATGAGGGAATGTACTTTGTCAGAATAAAGAAAGATAACAGACATTACTTATCGAAGTTTATAAAGACTAATTAAAAATATTATTATCAGATGAGCCTAATCTATCAAGTGTTATTACAGAACTAAACAGAGATTATCTTTCTGGAAGTTGTATAACTTACAAAATTTATAGTTGTAAAATAATTAGCTTAAGGGGGGGGCAAGTTTCTTTCTTGGCCGCAAAAGAATAATGTCATTATGAAAAGAATACTTCTGTTAATATGTTTCATTTCAGTTTTTACTCAAAAAGGGAATGCCCAAATACCACTGAGCAAATTTTATAACCAATGGATTTTTGGTTTCGATTATTTTCCCGACCAGGGATGGGGGCTAAATCTTTTGGACTTTAATGATGGGTTAGTTTCTATTAGCCATTATGATTTAGGTATTGATTACGAAATTGGAAGCGAAGGGTCATTATTATGTGATTCTAATGGTCAGTTGGCTTTAGTAACAAATGGCTGTCATATAAGTGATAGAGACTTGCATATAATATCTGGTGGAGATACTATTGATGGATTAGATTGGGCTTACGAAAATTTCTGTAGCCATGGCTTGCCATTGCCTTCATTTCAAAATACTATTATGTTTCCAAGTAGGGAAGGATCACTCTTGGTACACAAGAATATTTTAAGGCAAAATGGTGGACCAATATCTACAAATATTAAAAGAATAAATATTCAAGAAACAAATCTAGGATACCAAGTCGTTTCGAATGAATCAATCATTGATAGTATTTTAATATTTGGCAAACTAAAGGCAACCTTACACAATAATTCTGATGATATTTGGGTATTGGCAAACCCTTTTAATTCTAATGAATTTGTTCCCTTTTTAGTAAATAACGATACAACTATACGAGGACCCTCACAAAAAATTGGACCTATTTTGGAAGATTTTACATATGGTAGGGCAAGGCAAATAGCATTTTCCTCAGGCAATAATATGATGGCTATTAATTCTATAGAGGGGTTGTTAGTTTATGATTTTGATGACTTGACTGGGACATTAAGTAATTATCGTTGTTATAAGTATCCAACCTTAACCTCCGACGGAGAAAGTAGGGTCGCTACTGGTTTATGTTTTTCTCCATCTGATAAATATGTATACGTAAGTAATGCCGAGAATGTATTCCAAATTGACTTATCATCTGACTCTGAAGCCCCAGTAATTTATGATTATGGTTTTCAATGGACTATTGGTCCTAATGGTTGGCCAATTGGTATAGGAAACATGATGACAGGACCAGATTGTAGGATTTACTTAGCTCCAGGTACATCGACGAATTTCATTCATGTAATTCATTTCCCAGACGAACAAGGAGAAGCTGCAGGATTGGAGAATTATATTCCATTACCTATGAGAGTCAATCATCACCTTCCACTGATTCCAAATATTTTCTCTAGTTGTGACAATACAATTGCGTTTGATATAAATACATCTGTGTTAGAACCTGTAGATTTTGAGCATCCACTGGTGTTATATCCTAATCCTGCGACTGATAGAACTACATTAAGAGTTGATCCATCTTTAGAAGGGTTTGTAGAAATATTTGATGTATTAGGCAATTCTGTATTAAAAATTGAAAAGTCAAAAGGAGAACGAGATATCACCATTGATCTTAACTCTATTGATGTAGGTGGATATATTATACATTTTATTTCGCAGGGAAAAAGGTATACTTCAAAGTTGATTAAGACAGAATAATGCAGGTAGACTTACTGCGCAGGATGTGATACTAGCTTCTGATGGTAATTATGTAGCCTGTGGCGCATCTTGCCAGAGAGGAGATTGTCCAGAAGACGACCCATGGATTCAGACTCTCATTGTGAAAATGAATAAAGAGGGCATATATGATCCTGATGGCATATCTACTACAGTTGATTTCAATGAAGAAGGTATTCTAAACGTCTACCCTAATCTGCTACCTCAAGACTCTATATTACACAATCTATAGACAGACACTTCAGAGGCCAGCTCACAAATCAGCAAGGTATCATACTAAAAGAATTTATATCTGACGGGATTAATCATACTCATATCTTAGATATATCAAATCTTATTTCAGGAGTATACTAATTAGTTGCTTTTGACGAAGAAGGGAAAGGCTATAATCGTAAGGTGATTATCAGCAAGTAATTATTTAGGGCAGTGACATAATTGTGAAACCTACGTTTAAAAAAATTACTCCCAAGTGCCGGGACAATAAATTGGTTCAATGGATTGAAAATGGATAAAGAACCCCACTAAGTAAAGACCAAGTAGAATTGCAATAAACAATAATAACTTCAAAAGCTTTTTCATTATGGAGTATTAATTATAGCAAATTCAAATGACTTAAGGAAATGCGAAACTGCCGATCGACGAAGTACATGACATTTTCTAAATACTTTAAAAGTAAATTCAGAAAAAATAAGCCAGTCAATTCGAGTAGCTTATATCTACATCTTCACAAAACTCCCACTCCCTACCTTCTGTCCTGACGATATAGAATAGTGGTAAGTTCCTGATGTTAGGTGACTAACATCAATGGCAGTATCATTGCCACTTTTAGCAAAATATGGTCGACCAGTAGAATCGAATATATTAAGTTGGTATGAAAATGAATCGTCCGACAGTTGTATATTAAGTATGTTATTTACAGGATTTGGAGATAGGGAACATATAGTCCATTATTGTGAGTATTACCTATTATTTGGATATTATTTCTTTACACTATCAATTCTCCACAATATATTATTCTCATCTCTGAAGCCAATCACTCCATATTCTTCATTATAATATAGCTGAGAAAATGAACTTTGCTCAGAAGAATTTACAGAATAGACAATGGAGAATTCCTTATTCAATAATTCACGAGATTCAAAAAACTCTGTTTCGTCACTAGAAGTTGCAAACATTTCATCTATTCTAATATCCATCCATATACTGCTCCTATCTCTAGGCATAAGTCTAATATTCAAGCTTGGATTAATATTCTCCAAATCAGCTGAAACAAATGCTGTACCCAAAAGCACTATAAGAATTCCATTTGATTCAGAATGTAACTGAATAACATAATCATCAATAAAGAAAGTAGAATCATCCGGCAAGCTTCTTTCAACAGTTGTTTTCTGATAATCCGATGTCATTACCAAAGTGTCTGACATACTGTTTACAAAGTTAAACTTCGTATTCTGATTATAAATAGAAGTGAATTGGTCAACTTGAGGTAACTCTATTGTATTATTTGAGAATCGTTGATCTGTGCATCCGACTGTAAGAGCTAGAAGGATTACTAATAAGATTAAATTTTTCATTCTAATTTAATTTATGTTATTTATCTAATGATTTCACAATTGATATCTTCATATTGACATGCCTGAACTTCACCATTATCCCTAATGTATCTTGATTAATAAATTCATAGTACTCCAAGGGACTTAATTCTCTTGTATCTAATTTAGAATTAAACAAATCTAGTCCTTGGGCAGATGTGCTTAGACTTGAAAGAAGGAGTAATGAAATATAGATAACATTATATGAGGTAAATCGAAATATCTTAATTATCATTTTGTCATTCTTTCAAAGCCTTGTAAATATCGTATTATTTTTCTTGATATTCTTAGGTTTAATTTGCGTCTATTGTCATAGTCCAATCAGCCTTATACCTCAGCCCTACATTACACTTCCTGACAAATAGCTCTTTTTATGTTATCAGCCCTTAAGAAATCTAGATTAATACGTATTATATGTCATCATGAGAGCAACCCGTATTCTAATACTCTTCCTTTGATTAAAATGTTTTCAAATGGAATTCATTTGATTATAGTTAATGACATATTCTATTATTAATTAAACGTGATATGAAGCTAATTTCAATTTTTTGTTGTCTTTTACTTATGTCATGTAACAGCATAGTAGTTTCATCAAATACATACAACAAAAACTTAGACTCTAAAAGATTATGTGAAGACTATTGGCTCAGTAATCGAATCACAAGCTGTCAGGATGCTATAATTTTCATAAGAAATCATCTAAGAAAAGTTGACACCAAATTATATTCATCAACAGTTTCAAATAAGAAAAGTGGGTTAATTCAAATATCAATACCTGGGGAGCTGTGCCCTCCCAATCTTGATATACATAAGTTCTATTTTGATTTAGATTGTATTAAAGCTGAAAGTCCCAATCTATTTCTACACCTATTCTGTTCGGAAAAAGATTCTATGAGTATATCTAATTACTTAGACACTCCAAGTTCAGAATTATCTGTTGATGTTACTATTGATGAATTAGCAGCATTTGGAGCAAGGATTAAGAAAGATTCTATCCTGGAAATTTCATGGCATTTAGTCCTCACATCTAAATAGCATTATAACATTAAGGAATGAAGAAAGTCACAATAATACCTACTTTAGAAGAACACAATCTAGAACATGATTAAACCAACACTGCTCCTAATACTTCTTATTTCTATCATCAGTGCTTTGTCAGCTCAGGAAGATAACTATGTATTGGATGATAAGATAATCTATTACCCAAGTGCCTATGATGTAAAAATGCCTGAGCAAGAATATATGGACAAATGTTCCCGTGCGGTCAAGCATAACAATAATGACTATGCCTGAAAAAAGTTGACCACTTTATAACCAAATAAAAGGTGTAAAATGAAAAGACTTAAACTAACAAGAGAACAGAAGCAAAAGCGTGTATTTAGTGAATCGTTCAAGCGCAAAAAAGGTGTTTGAGTTGGAATCTGGGAAGTCTCGTCCTATAGATGTTAGCAGGGAATATGATGTATCTTTGAGCTCTATATATAAATGGCTCAATAAATATGGAATGAAGAATAAAGACAAGCCAGAACGGAGAATTGTTGAATCAAAGAGTGATACTAAACAGTTTGCTAAAATTACGTAAGCGGGTAGCAGAATTAGAGCGAATGAGTGGTCAGAAACAGATTCAATTAGACTTCAAGGAAAAGATGATTGAACTTGCGGAGGAACATTATAAGGTTGACATTAAAAAAAAACAATGATAAACCACATTCAAGTTTAAATAGAATGACACCAAAAGAAGTTGAGAAAATGTGCTTAGCTTCACAAGGTCAAACCAAAGCGACGATGAAAAAGTCAATCGACGCAAAGGCTAGTCATGAAGAGGCTTTTAGAGTCTCCTTTTTTTTATGTCACATATCAAGACAGAACCTTAATTCAGTCAGCGACGTAGTTGGCGTAACTCTATTTCTATCGAACTACGCTGTGTTTGGCATATTTAATCTAGATCTGTGCAAAGCTTATGAGGTCTTTCATATTACCATTATCTGCTTGCTTCAGTGCTGAAATGTACTGTTTTCTAAGTTCATCTGCTTTTGTTAGGTTGCTACCTCCCCAACTAAAGTATTTGGCATCATATAATTTCTCCATTATTAAATCGGCCATTAATCGAGAGTGCCTACCATTTCCATTTGGAAAACAATGAATGCTTACCAGGCTATGCTTAAATCTTATTGCCAATTCAATAGGTTCATAAACTTCATTTTCAAACCTATACTTTGCATCATCTAATAGCTTCTTAAGTTCTATTCCTACCATATATGATGGTACTCCAATATTAGTTTCAGTTGTTCTGTAATCACCTGCCCACTTCCATATTTCTCCAAACATTTTCTTATGCAATTGCACTAGGTATTCTTCAGTCAGAAGTCTTTCCATTGAAACATTTTTTCCTATAGTCCATAATATAGCTTTGGCAATGTTATTTTGCTCAAACTCATCTAACTCACCCTGAGTTGTAATTGTATCTATTAGTATTCCTTTTTTATCTTCATCTGTAAGGGGAGTCTGTCCATCTTTATATACTAATTTCAACCCCATAACTTTCTAGGCATTTCATCTATAAATTCTTTTGTCAATTCCTCTATTTCTTTTTTAAGTCTTTTGTCAGATACTTGTTGGTCCTCAAGGACCATGGTTCTATTCGTTCTTTGCATTATTTCAATCGCTAGCTTTCTTGCTCTTTTCTCTATAATGTCTTCTAAAGAACCCTCAATTGGTACGAGACCATAAACCAACTTCATATCAAGTGCAATGGCCAGCTCCTTTAATGATTGTAGGGTGATTTTACCCTTTGCTTCACTTCTTTCTAATTTATGAATCGCCTGATGTGTCTTTTGTGTCTTCTTCGCCAATTGACTCATAGACATACCTAAAGTTGTTCTGATAGCATTGATCCACCCTTTTTCAGGAGTATGGACATTAGCTTTGCCCAAATCCCTTATTTTACTTGACATTTGCGATAATTGAAGTCTTTTAGTGCTATTTTTCATAAACCTATAGGTTGATTAAATATATACAAATATAAACCTACAGGTTGAAATGTGCATACCAAAATTGAACCTATAGTTGATGTATTTTTCAGGCACAGTTACCTACTTCTGTTGAGAACCTAGCAGAATTACGTCTAGTATGCTCTCTGTGCATCTCTACAAACAACGCCGAACGAAAGACAAACTGATACCCAAGAGAACAACAAAAAGGTCTGACTCCTTAAAGCCAGCTCTTTTTGCTTTTAGTTGTTTTCTATAATTAAATAAACAAGGAGGCATAGATTACTTCATTTGTAATCATACCATAAATTGAAGTAATCATCGGCTGAAGTCATATTGATAGTAGTAGCTACATTACTAAAATCACTTCCGTCATAAAAGAAGAAAAATTAATTTAGACTGCCTGGAGTACAATCGTTACTGGCTAAGAAAGCACCATCTCTGTTATCTGACCAATGTATTGTATAATTCAAGTCATTGAGACTAGTATGTCTCTAATCCCACCAAAAAAGAGCTAACACCAAATATATTTTCAAGTTCTTCGCTATTAATGTCATCCCTAGCAAAAAAATCATTGAAATTCGAAGCATCAACACCCATATAAAGTAATCCTCGAAAACTAACCAGATTGGATAAATTAGGAAAGTCAGAGATGACCACTCTCATTTGTTCTAGCAATGGATCAATTTCTATAAGTGAGAAATTCAGATTCATCCTTTTCGATAAGGAAATAAAGCTTTCCATCGTGTTCTACTCTACTATGAAGCATTCTTCCATGTGTACCTAGGTTGCCAATGACACTTGTACCTAATTCAAACCCATTAGAAAGAACGACATCTCCTCAGTCAACAAAAGCAATAGAATTTCCTATTGTACCTATAATACCCATGTCATCACGAAATCCATCAGAACCTGGTCTGAAATCCGTTACTAATCTGACAGTCCTCTGTCCATAACCTAAGAATAAGGAGTTTATAATAGTAATTTAGAAATGACTAATTAGAATTAATACGTCCCCATAATGAAAAAACCCTTCAGGAATATTCCTAAAGGGTTTTTTTGGCGGAAGAGGAGGGATTCGAACCCCCGGTACGTTGCCGCACGCTGGTTTTCAAGACCAGTGCATTAAACCAGCTCTGCCACTCTTCCTATAAAATAATCAAGCGCCCCTTTTACGAAGGAGCGCCTGCAAATGTATAATGTATTTCTATCATTTAAAAGGCTTCTTAGTTGAATTCGCCGTATAAAATATTTTACTTTTTAGCTCAAACTAGATATATCCCTTATTAAGATGCTTTTTCTCTTAAAGTAGATTTGATTTTGTCTCTTCAAGTCGTTTAAAACGTAAGTTACTGTCTGTCTTGAAGTGCCTGTATAATTGGCTATATCTTGCTGTGTAAGGCTGTGCTTTATTAGCATTTCTAAGCCTACTTTTCTGCCGTTAGTCTTAGCATTATCCTTTAGAAAGTCTATGATTCTTTCTCTTGCATCTTTAAATACTAATGACTCAAATCTGTCTTCCAGATACATTAACCTGGTTCCAAGCATGGTTATAAACTTCTCAGTCAGATTCCAATTTTCTTTTAAGTAGGCTTTAAAGTCCTGAGAGTCAATAGCAAAGCAGATTACATCTTTATCTATAGATTTAGCAGTATTAATCCTTTCTGCTTGTGCAGATACATATTCTACGCCAAAGAGAGATTTAGGATGGATAATAGTCTTGATGACTTCTCTTCCTTCGCCTGATTTAGATATAATCTTGATTATACCATTAATCAGAATGTAGATTTCTTCTGGATTATCCCCTACTCTATATATAATCTGATGCTTGCTGTACTTCTTCACAGAGGCTAATGAAGCAAGATCTTGTAAGTCTTCTTGAGGTAGACTTTCAAATAGTTTTACTTCAGAGAGATATTGGGTTTTTGTGTTTAAATCCATCAGCTACTTTCTTTTTCTAGGTTATTATCGATAACACATAGGTGTGACCGTAATTAAAAATTCGTTTAAACGATAAACTCAGAAAGAATGGATTTGTGGATGGATATTGAAGAAATGAAAAAGGTAGAATTTGAACTTACTGAACCGTTATCGAGTCCAGAGCAGTCTGGAAAGCGGCAAAGATGCCTTCTCCTCCTTCGATATTACTAAAAGTAGGAATCGGAGCATCAAATGGGCTTTGTTGTGTTTCTTTTTGGTTTGTGAGCATCCTATGATATAAAAAGTATTCATTAGATACAGTTCTCACATTTAGATAGATAGTGGATGGATTGAGCTCGATAGATTCTGGAGCTCTGACTAGAAGAGAAACTTTGTTGTTTCTATTCAATAGATTATTATCAATAAGTGTGCCATCAGTATGTGAAAGCACAAAAACCGCAGGTATATCTTCGTCAGGTTGGTTCACAATATCAAGCGTATAATCAATGCCTGCATCAGTGATAAATGGGATGATATGAAAATGAAAACCTTCTCTTAAATCCTGTAATTCAAAATTAAGAATCCAGAAATTGCGCCCATCTTCGGTCATTACTTCTGTAGGATTTGCGGATGAAAGCCCTGAACGAGGAGGTACGATGGTAGAAGATGTTGTGGTTCCTAAGCCGATATCTGAGAAATCGGTCTCGATGGTCAATTCTTGACCTTGATGGAAATCGAATTCAGGAACAACCCAACGACCAGTTTTACTTATCCAATTTAGAGATGTTCTACTGTCTGTATCGTCTAAATTTTGAAGTATAACTTCACCTTCTGTTCCAGTGGGTATAGTTTCTTCTTCGTTAAGACCAAAAGTAGAGGAGACACTAATATTTATAGGTTGACCTGATTCTAGCTCAGCTATAACGACTGTTTTTTTCTCTAACTGAGGTATATCGAACTCAAAGGGTTCTGAGCAAGATAAAGCTAGACACAGTACTGATAAGAGTAATATAAAAGTGGTTATTCTCAAACTTAGTTCTTCCTATTATTTGACGTAGTTTTTACCATAAAGTCACGTCCTGCAAAGATAATATACTTGCGAATCTATTGCAGCATTTAAATAGTAAATGGATGCAATGCACGAAGATTTAACATATAGTAGACGTCAAAAAGAGATATTGTAACTGAAGGTGGGTAGAATTCTAAATAAAAAGAATTGCTCATACCGGATGGATAAATCTGTATTAACAATTTCTTCTATATATAATGGGTTGAGCCTGTTGTAAACATTATAAACTCCCAAGGTTAACTTGGTCCTCCCCCATCTATATTTATTGTAGAAATTAAACCCAATATCCAATCTATGATATGCAGGAAAACTGGCATTGTTAACTGCATCTAAGACTCTTATTCTTGTCAGATTTCTGTCATTATCTAGGAAGTTATAATTCACAGTACTAGGAATAGTTATAGGTATTCCAGAGCCATACTCAAAATTGCTTGAGAATTCTATGTTTTCATTGAATTTGTGGGTTAGGCTGGCATTGAGCACATGCCTTCTATCATATCTAAATCTGAATTTCTCTTCTTGTATCTCATCGAATTGTCGAAAGCTCCATGAAAGGGTGTAACCTAACTCTAATCTGGTTTTTTTCAGAATTTCAGTTTTAAGACTGAGTTCTACGCCGTAGCTCTCTCCAGTACCTGATGGGACTTGTCTGTCCCATTCATTAGTTTCGGTTATTCTTAGGACACCACTTCCGAATCTGGTGACGTTACTTAATTTCTTGTAGTAAAATTCTGCACCAAATGATGATCGACTATTGAAGTCGAAGAAGTGTCCAAGTGTAGCAGTCCAAGCCCGTTCGGGCACCAGATTTTCTGTAGTTGGTACCCAGATATCTATAGGTACTCCCAGACCAGTATTAGTGAGTGAGTGCAGGAACTGAGCCATCATACCCCATGAGGCCTTCAGATGATATTTTCCTTTGCCGGTCTTAAAAAGAACACGCGGTTGAGGAATGATAAATTGCTTTCCAGAATTTAAAATGAGTTGGTTAAGTCCAATATTCAGGCTTGTGTGTTTATTGAATCTGATTTCATCTTCAATGTATAATTCTAATTCTGTGGAATTTAAATTGAAATCACTAATCTCATTTTGAAGTATTTCACTTGTAACAGGCTGATCAAAAGATACCAAATTATCATCTTGATCTGAAAAGAAGAACTGGGGAGAAAAATCATGCCTTATATATCCGACGCCAAATTTTATGATATGCTTGGCAGAAGGATAATAGTCGAAATCCAATCTCAAGCCCTGGTCATTAATCTGTGTTTGATAGTATCCCGCTTCATAGACAGAAGATTCCACTTGATTATCTAATACGGATTCTACTCTATCATGATCAAAGGTCCTGAAAGTATGCTCAGAGGTATATAAGGATACATTGACAAATGACTTGTCATTAATTCTTGTATTCCACCTCAGTGAAGCCAAAGTATTTCCAATCTCCCAATTTAATTCGTCTATATCTCTAAGTGTTACGACGGTTTCATCATCTCTTTTAACACGTCTGTCATTAAAGGTTTCATCACCAACATAATAGCTTAAATGTATTTTGGAATGCTCGCCTATCTTAAAATTCAACTTGGCATTAATATCATAAAAGCCGATTGCAGTTTCCCTGTCTGTCAAAGGATTGGAATTGAAATTATTTAGAGAATTTATCCATGGATCTAGGGTTGTTCTCCTTGCACTCACTAAGAAAGAGGCTTTGTCTTTGATGATTGGGCCTTCTACAGATGCCTTGGCCGTGAGCAATCCCACAGATATATCTGTTCCAAATTTTTGATTGCTGCCATCCCTTGATCTGATATCCAATACGGATGATAGTCTACCAGAATAGTGAGAAGGAAAAGTGCCTTTAAATAGCTTAGCGCTCTTAATGACATTAGCATTGAAAATGGAAAACAGACCAAACAAGTGATTGGCATTATAGATGGGGACTCCATCGAAAAGAATTAGATTTTGATTTATAGATCCGCCTCGGACACTCATACCTCCGAAACCATCAGATCCAGATGTAACACCAGGTATAGTATAGGCCAAGCGAAGTATATCTGGCTCACCTCCTATTGGGAGAAATGAGTTTAGATTTTCTAGTGGTAACACTTCTACTCCAGGTGATTCAGCTTCTGGCAAAGGAATAATCTTCGTATCAGTTATTACTATTTCATTGAGTTGGATTCGAGGATCTAAGGCCACATTGATAATCGTATCTGAGATAAGACTAATTTCCTTAATGCCTAAGTTATATCCAAGATAAGAATAGTATATCCGCTGAACCCCTTTGGGTATAGTGAAACTGTAAAAACCATATTCATTGCTAATGGTTCCTGAGGTCTTATCATATAGAAAGATATTAGAACTAACTAAAGACTCTCCTGACTGAAGGTCTGTTACGTACCCAGATATAGTAATCTTATCATCACTATTCCTGAATTCATCTTTGTAAAGTACGATTTGGTTGCCTACGATTTTGTATTTGACATGGTGTCTGTCTAGAAGGTAGACTAGAACATCTCCCACTTCAGTCTGATTCACCTTAAAGTTGATAAGGGAATCTCCTGGTAAAATTTCTTCTTGGAATGCAATGGTGACTGAGGCTTCTTCAGAAATATCAAATAGAACCTCTCTTAGTGATTTGTCTCTGCCTGTATAATCTATGAGTACCTCATCCGGGATAACCTCCTGAGCAGAAGCTGTTACTATCAAGAAGATAGTTGATATAGATAATATGTATTTAAACTTGGACAATAACACTAAGTCTCCGTCAAATTTAGTCAATAAGCAATTGACTAGATGTCTTGACAAATCTATAACAAAAACTATGCGTTATTTATTTAGCGCTGATTTTACTAATCTCAATTTTCTTTCCATCTCTATGAATGGTCATATCATAAGCGTCTTTTAGAAGTTGTAGACACTCATTAAGATTAGCAGGCTTATAATTTATGGCAGTAAATGGTGAATGTGCATTTATAGGAGAATTATCGATCACGGTAATTTCCACACCGTAGAATTTTTCTATAGAAGTAAATACTTCATTCAGCGGGGTATTATTCCAACTTATAAATCCATCTTTCCACTCAGAGCTTTTTGGATTTGCAATAGTTATTTCTGTGGTTTTGCTCTTGTTATCAAAAATCAATCGTTTTCCTTGTCCTACAGTGACTTGGTCATCATTGATATCAAACTTAACTGAGCCTTTCTCTATATCTGCTATAAATTTATCTTCTTCCTGAAAACGTTGAAGATTAAGCATAGTGTTTTTTGCTTGTGCTTGAACGTCCTCAAAATTGAGGTTGAGTGCCCCACCCTCCTTGGCCAAATCCAAATACATCTGACCATCTAGCTTGCTTATTGTAAAATCTTCTCTATCAAAGTTAAGGCTAGTACTTGGGGCTAAGGTAGCGGTGCTGAAAGCATCTAAATTTATCGGTCTTGCGACTAACTGATCATTAGATATGGTATTATTGATGTTATTCATCATTTGATACCCGCCATAGACAAGGGCAGCAACAACGACAGCACTAAGTAGCCATCTTAGAATAGAGATTCCTCCAGCAGCTGCACTACTAGTAGAATTATCAGTTGATTGCGGAATATTATATTTCTTGACAAAATCCTTGTATGCAGCATCTGCATCAAATGTAATTGTGGATTTGTAAGTAGAGACAGAGCCCCATACATCCTTAAAGTCATTAAGGACACGACCGTTGCCAGAACTCTCTGACAGCCAGGTGTTTAGCTCTTTTAACTCAGCGATATTGAGTTCGCTATTGAGTTTTTTAGTTATTAACGATATAAAATGATCCTTTCCCACGTGTAAATAAGACATTGATTAACAAGAAAACCCCTATCCCGATTCTTCTTTTTCCAACAATTTTCTATAATTAACCATCTCTTCACGTAGAATCCTCAGAGCTTTTGACATCTGATTTTCTACTGTTTTTACAGAAATACCCAATCTCTCGGCTACTTCCTTGTAGGATAGTTCTTCAAATCTGTTGAGAATAAAGACAAGTCGGCACTTTTCAGGGAGCCTGTCTATGACATCGTTCAGGTAGCTTTCTAATTCTTGAAACTCCAGTTCTTCCTGCGAGTTCGACGAATTATCGCTAAGTTCAATATTTAAATCGTCAGAATCAAATATTTCCTTATGTGATTTAATCTTATTGAGAGATCTGTTGTAAACTGACCTCTTTAGGTAGCCTACAAGGGATTGGATCTGTATTGTCTCTCTTTTTCTGAACAGTTCATAGAAGACTTCTTGAACTATATCTTCAGCTAAGCTTCTTTCCTTGGTAATACGCAACGCAGTAAGGCACATGGTCTCATAGTATTCTTTGAAAATCAGCTCCAATCCTTTGGAACCATTTTCTTTGAATATTTTTAATAATTCTGTGTCAGTATGTGCCACCAGGTACAAGTTAGATTAAGATACAGACAGCGTCTCTATCATTAATATTAACAAATTAAAAGTCTCATTATCAGTGAATTAGGACAAATTACGTGGGAAGTCCGTCTCCACTACTTCTATGCTATGCAAAAATGAATCCAAGTCGGGTTACTAATGAAACTTTAAGATTTAATACTTCAGTGTGAGGCGTATTGGCTGCACTTATGGGACAAAGTGCTTCTGGATTTTAATCAAAATTGAATCCTTTGAGTTACATTTGAGTACATCAAGAAAAAGTAATACTTATGAAAAAATTTATCCTTACCCTTATGATACTGGGTATCTCAAGCGTTTTGCTTTTTGGTCAAAGTGCTGTTGCAGAGGAGAATGATAGCAAAATATTGGATCTACTCAATAAAATAGAAGCTGCTGAGGCAGATAAAGGCACAGTGCATTGTGAGGTTCCATGTGGTATATATGGAGATTCGCTACGTATAAGTCTTATTAGAGAGCATAGCTCTACTATAGAAAAGGCTATGAATCAAATTAACAAAGCTTCTAACGCAGAGTCGCCTAACTATAATCAACTTATAAGATGGGTTAATAACAAAGAGAAGCATGCAGAAGAAATTCAACACATTGTGGCTCAGTATTTTATGCACCAACGTGTCAAGATTCCAGCTAAGGACATGAATAAAATGGAAATGGAAAAAGCGCATGCTAAATACTATAAACAATTAAGAGGTCTTCATGCTATTCAGGTATATGCTATGAAATGCAAGCAGAGTACTGACTTGAATCAAGTCGGTAACTTGAATACTGCTATTTCAGAATTTGAAGAGTTTTATTTCCACCCTCACGAGCATTAAGAATAAGAATTAACATTATATCTTTGCGCCTCTTTACGAAAGTAGAGCGCACATAATGGTGATTGTAGCTCAGTTGGTTAGAGCACTGGTTTGTGGTTCCAGGGGCCGCGGGTTCGAATCCCGTCTTTCACCCAAAACGGGACAGGTTGCGAAATCTGGCCCGTTTTTTTTAATATTCTTGTAGCTATCATTATTTCAACTTAGCTAGCGAATCCTTTCTTTTGGAGGATTATTTCAATACGAAATTTCAAAAAATTATTCTTAGAATTTTATAGCCTCCATATCATAAAAATACAAGAAGTGGTCTCAGTGGTTCGTAATCATTCAGGATGTTATGTGATTTGGTGACTTATCGTATCAGCCCTAAAATTTATAATAACCTAACCCGATATCAAGTAGCCTCCATCAGCGGTATACGATTGCCCAGTACAATAACTACTTGCTTCAGAAGCAAGAAACAGCGCTAAGCCCGCCATCTCATCTGGCTCTGCCGCGCGGCCACTAGGTATATGCCCAATGACCTTATTTAGTATCTCTTCATCTTGCCAAAGTGCAGAGCTGAATTTGGTTTTAATCAGGCCAGGGCAGATAGCGTTGGAGCGGATACCCTTACGACCCCATTCTTTGGCTTGGCTTTTAGTGAGCATAATAAGGGCTGCTTTGCTGACGCTGTATAGACCTAGACGATTACTTGGTCTATGACCTTCTATAGAAGCAATGTTGATGACAGAACCGCCTCCTCGTTCGACCATACTGGGATAACATAGATTAGCTAATGTGAAACATGCTTTGACATTGACATTCATGATTTTATCAAAAGTATCAGCACCTATATCTACCAGTTTGTTATAAACTGGATTCGTCGCAGCATTATTCACCAGGATATCTATGCCGCCGTATATGTCTGTGGTCTTGGCAACAAGATTTTTTAATTGCGCTTCGTCTCCGACGTGACAAGCAATACTTGTCGCTTCTAAGCCGTCTTTCTTGAAACTTAAAGCAACAGCATCTATAGCATCTTGCTTTCTACTGCTGATGATAACCTTTGCGCCATGCTCAGCAAAACCTCTGGCAATAGATTCACCTATTCCTTTACTGCTACCAGTGACTATAGCAACCTTGCCAGTGAGGTCAAATTTTTGTTTGATTCTATTATTCATTATTTTTTTTGTTTAAATTGGATAAGCGCCACCATTTGAATGTAAGGTGACTCATTGACAAACTAACCTTCTTTAGCGGCCAGAAACACCCATATCCTCAGCTGTCCCTATACGTCTTATCGGAATCATTTTGATGCAGTCATTGCTGTTTTGATAAATCCTGGAGTCACACAATTAACAGTAATCCCATGCTTGCCGACTTCTCGATATAGTAATCGGGTAAAGTCTTGAATGGCTGCTTTGGAAGCAAAGCGGTGACTAACGCTGCTTGTCCACCTAATCTGAACATACTTTGTTTTCTGTTATTTATATCTGTGACTATCTCTCAAAGACAATTTTGCCTTTGCTTTCTTGCCAGTCCATTAGTTTTTGGCCGAATTTTTTATTCATCTGACCCCTCTTTACTTTTAAGGTAGGTGTCATTAATCCATTTTCAACTGTCCATGCGTCTTTAGTGACGATGATGGTTGAGACTTTTTCGAAGTTTCGCAAATCTTTATTGACACTTTTAAGAGTTGCTTCAAGGCTTGCAGAGAGACTTTCTTTCGATTTGCCTGCGCCACTTTCAGAGATACTGATCAGTGCGACAGGTTGCGTACAACCGAAACCTGCTACGCATATTTGTTCGATATCAGTGTTCGAACTAAAGCCAGCTTCTATAGGACTCGGCAATATGAATTCTCCCTTAGTTGTCTTAAAAGTATCTTTTACCCGACCAGTAATATGCAGGTCTCCGTCGTCGTCTATGTAGCCCTGATCTCCAGTACGTAGCCAACCGTCTTTAAATGCTTCTGCAGTCTTCTTTGGATCCTTATAGTATTCCCTCATGACATAAGGACTTTTATTTAGGATCTCACCTGTTTCTTCATCTATTTTTAGTTTGACTTCTGCTTGGGGCCGTCCGACAGAGCCAGGTTTAGATTTTTCTGGATCAAGAAAGGTGCAGATGGCACAGTTTTCTGTCATACCATAGCCATTCGTGATTTTAATTCCGATTTTTTTATACCAATGTTTGACAGCTTCAGGAAGTGGGGCTGCTCCTGATATCCAAATCCTTGCGTCATTTAATCCGAGCGCAGTCCGCAGTTTCTTTTTTATAATACTACTTACTATTGGAATCTTCAGTAAGGTGTCGAGTTTCTTTTGAGACATTTTACCGAGCACCGCCTGCTGGAATTTTGTATAAATTCTTGGCACGCCAAAAAATGCAGTAGGTTTTGCATACGCCAGATTAGCTGCGAATGTTTCTAAGGACTCTGGAAAATATACTTCTCCTCCAAAAAATAATGCGGACCCTTCTACGACGATTCGCTCAGCAATATGATTAAGTGGCAAATACGAAAAGAATCTATTATTACCATCGAAATCTATTTTTAGTGCATTTTCAGCGTCTGTGGGAATTCTAGCAGACTGTAATACTCTATAAGGAAGAACGACTCCCTTAGGGGTGCCAGTTGTGCCAGAAGTAAAAATTATAGTCCAGATGTCTTCCATGTCCAGTTCAGCCGCAGTTTCTAAGGGTTCAAATTGATCGATGAATTCATCCCACTGATGACCACGATCTATTTTGGAATTGCCTTTATAATGCGGCATAGCGATAAGTGGCATATCTTGCGGTACGCCTGTCTTCATATCCTCCCATACTTCCATTTTTCCTGCAATCAATGCTTTGACATCACCTGACTCCAGGACTTGAGCAATTTGCTCTCCACTTAGTGTCGGAAAAAAAGGAACGGAAACATAACCCGCCATCACTATCGCTATATCTGCCACTATCCATTCTCTACAATTTTTCGATATTAATCCGACGTGACTCTTAGGAGGTAGGCCTAGGGATTGTAGACCTGCCGCTAATTTTCTAGCCATTTGACCCACTTCACTATAGGTCCATGATTCCCATTCATCTCCAAAGGGTTGAAACAAAAATGGTACATCGGACTTACTCTTTTCGAAGTTGTAAAAAGGATGTTCAAATTTTTCCACTTTCCAGTTTTTTGCGATTAAGGTAATTAGTTTAGGCCACTTCAAAGAGTCCAGCTGCACCCATACCGCCACCAACACACATGGTGGACACCACGTATTTAGCACCGCGTCTTTTTCCTTCTATCAATGCATGAGCGACCATTCTCGAATCAGACATACCATATGGATGTCCTATCGAAACAACGCCACCGTTGACATTAATTAGTTCATTAGGGATGCCCAATCTTTCTGTAATCGTATCCACAGCACGTACGCCTATTGGTCGTGCATATAAAGGGGCTCTTAATGCCACACATGGCCCTACTATGGCTTCTTTCATTTTTTTTTTTTTTTGACTAAAAGAGATATTCAGTTTTATAGATGTTAAGTAATATGCCATACTTCACATTCGACTTCGCTCAATGCAGGCCCTAAAGAGAGAATTCAATTCTGTGTGAAGGTTTTTATGACTTAAAAAAATTAGGAGAATCAAGATATTTAGTTTTATACTTTAAAAATTAAGATGTACTGCGTAAATATTCTTTTATAGTATTTCTGCCGAGTTGGTGCATGTGTACTTCATCTGGGCCATCAGCCAAGCGCAACATTCGTGACGCAATCCAAAATCCAGCGAGGGGTGTATCTTGACTCACTCCCATACCACCATGAGCTTGTATAGCTCTATCGACCACCCTACTCGTCATTTGTGGCATGACTATTTTTATCATTGAAATCAAATCTCTAGCTTCTGATGTGCCAACTCTGTCAATTTTATCTGCAGCAGCCAAAGTCAACAAACGACCTTGTCTTACCTCGCAGACTGACTTGGCTATGTCCTGGCGTATCGAACTAAAATCCTTAAGGTATCTACCAAAAGCTTCCCGCTCTGCTACCCTCTTACACATCAAATCCACAGCCCTCTGCGCCATCCCGATTAATCGCATACAATGATGGATACGACCTGGCCCCAGTCGCCCTTGAGCTATTTCAAAACCTTTGCCTTCGCCGAGTATCAAATTGTCAGCAGGTACACGAACGTTTTTCAGTTCTATCTCTGCGTGACCTTCTGGCGAATCTAAGTTACCAAAAACTCGCATCGGACGTATCACCTTAACACCTGTTGTGTCTTTAGGTACGAAGATCATACTCTGTTGCAGATGTCGATGCGCTTCGAAATCCGTTTTTCCCATCACGATAAAAATCTCACAACTCGGATTCATAGCGCCTGATGACCACCACTTCCGACCATTGATGACATACTCATCACCCTCACGGACGATAGAGGTTTCTATATTAGTGGCGTCAGAAGAAGCAACTTCTGGCTCCGTCATCAAGAAGGCAGAACGAATCTTTCCTTCCATCAGAGGGGTCAACCATCTGGCTTTTTGTGCAGGTGTGCCATACTTGGCGAGTACCTCCATATTGCCTGTGTCAGGAGCAGAGCAATTAAATATTTCAGATGACCAAAGCACCCTACCCATGAGTTCTGCCAACGATGCATACTCGAGATTGGTGAGGCCTGGGCTCTGATCCCCATAAGATTTAGGCAGAAAGAGGTTCCATAGTCCTTGTGCCTTCGCAAGGTCTTTTAGTTCTTGCGCCTTAGGATGATGCTGCCATAGATTTGCTCGTTGGAATTCGTATACCTCCTTTTCGATTGGAAAAATATGTTTTTGCATGAAGTCATCGACTTTCTTTTGCAGGTCTAATGATCTGTCTGTATGTTCAAAATTCATTGCTTATTCTTTTTGTTTGCCTACTGCTAATGGGAAATCTAAGGAGTTAATTTGGTGTTCGAAATTAAGCAAGCCAAACCTTTATTTTTCATAACTGGTTTTTTTTTACGCATTATCGATGTCTATTTATTGATTATTTCTTTTATGATTTCACAGGTTTCTCCCTTAGATAGGCATCATTCTTACATCTCTGTATAACTGACCTATGAGATATCCTCCTCTTAGAATACGTGATTTACTTCAGGTCTTTATCTGGAAAAAATCAAGAGAAAAACCAAGTGGTTTCAGTGAGTATGAGATTCTACAACTGGTGGTAGTGGAACCTGTTGTGTGTGGATTTCGAAACGTATTAGAATACAGTCTCAGAGATTCAATGATCTCCTAATAACAGTCGATGGTACTCCTTTAATGGAATCATACCCATTTCCCTTCTAAGAGAATCTACATTTTTAAAATCATAGATCTTAAAATTCCTTCCTTCCACGTGATAGGTCTTATGTAGCTGCGATTATTATTAAGGTTCTTAATAAGATATTTGGACGGTTCAGTTATAGCCTGGATGTGGATGGCGAGCTCTTTATCTTACAACCTAAGAAGCAATCTCGGTTTGTCAGAAAGGCGTTACATGTGATGCACAATCTATTTACCAGTGCAAATCGTGCCAATGCACCACCAGCTATAGATGCCAAGTATCAGCTAACTGCTGCTGCAGTGAGAAAGGACTATAAATACAAAGCCATCTCTATGAATGCTTATAATGCTAGAGCTCCTCGTGCTATAGATCCTGCGCTTAAGCCTCTGAAGAATGTACGTCTGCAGAAGCTGAGGGAGAAGTGGTATGGGAAGTAGGGTAACCCATTTGATAAAGTGAGGTCAACTTTATATCCGAACTATCTGCCCACTACTAAGAGTAACCCCCTGGTCGATTATATCATAAAGGTATGTACCAGATGGAAGCTCAGATAGGTCCAGCATATTGGCACCACTGCTTAGATTCTTTGTCATAAATAATGAACCAGAAAAGTTATAAAATTGGACATAAGCATCTTGTGGTAAATAATTATGGAAAGTAATTCTTGTAAAACCTTCAGTAGGATTAGGAAATACAGAAATATCAAAATTCTCATGAACAACAACAGATGAGACCGTTCCTATATTTAATTCTTGACAACTAATATGATTAGTATTCTCGTTACTAACAGTAAGGCATACATCATAAATGCCTTTCTCTAAGTAATTATGCATAGGATGTCTTTCTGAACTTGTATTCCCGTCACCAAAATCCCATTCCCAATTCTCTGGTCTGAAATAAGATACATCCCACAACTGTACACTGAGGAAATTTGAACCATCTTGTTCATACCAAAAACGAGATATAGGTTTATTATCATTGCCTAGAGTATCACAAATACTACCATCTAATGGGCCTAGACGGTATGTATTAAAGTTTGGTACTGCGCCAACAGTATAAGTAGGTAATGAAATCACATTTTGTTTTACATCACATGATTCTCCAAACTCATTTGGTGAATTAATGACATGGATATTAAAACACTGTGCGGATCTTCCAATATATATTTTATTGTCTGGGGCTAATTGCATTTGACCAAACCAAAGATAACAACCCAGTGTATCTTTACTATCATCATGGACTGCTACTCTTGTTTTAGAACTAAATATATCCTGGGAAGTCAAGTCATACTGAAAAACCTCTACTGGTTTCGATATATATAGTAGTCGTTCATTTGGAGAAAATTCTATCCCTGTGTCTACGCCAACAGAAATGCTTGAATTTTTTTCATAGATAGGGTCTATTAAATTTCCAGAACATCTATCAAATCTTGAAATCATCAAGTCCATACCATCTGGTTCTTCGTTCCTAAATCGATGATATAAGGCAAAGAAATTTCCATTTGGACTAAATTTACTCTGTCCATTCCCTCTTCTAAGCTCAAAGGGTAAGAATTGTAAGTGGCTTAGATTTATACCATCAGGATCTATAAGGTAGGTATAAACAGTATCTCTAGAAAATTGCAACATCCACCAGTCTCTGCCGTTTCCGTGTCTACAAGCATGGATGTTACCTGAATCTAGAATGCGATCATTTATACTAGCATCTTTATACAATATTTCATACCTATTCTCTTCATTAAGAATCAGTTTGCCGAATTGCAAATCCATATAACCACCAGA
Organism: uncultured Saprospiraceae bacterium; assembly: GCA_964591455.1. Taxonomy (GTDB): domain Bacteria; phylum Bacteroidota; class Bacteroidia; order Chitinophagales; family Saprospiraceae; genus RFSX01. The sequence goes on along the minus strand of CAZQDZ010000036.1, from coordinate 10,741 downwards.
AACTGCACCAGTGTAATTTTGGTAAACGACATAGGTTGTATCTTCGTTCTCGGGTTTAGGAATAAATCCAATAGATTGTATATATCTATGTCCAGCTGAAAAAACTTCACCGTTTTCATTAGGCCACGTCAACGTATGCCAACCACTAACATAGCTTATTGTATCCCCATTTAATACGGACTCATGCATACCGCTATGTATTGCCATGCCATTAGAATAGTATAGAAACTCTCCATTTTCATCACAGATGCTAGCATTTGTTTCACCCATATCTAATGTTATAGAGATATCTCTATATGCCCTAGGTGGCAAGGTATTGAAATCCAATACACTTGCCCCTAGGTCAGGCCAATCTGCTAAGTCATCACCGCTAGTCCAATTAAAAAGCCACTGATGATCTTCATTTTGACCCTTAGAGATGCTTGCAAAGCATACTAAAAAACTGACAAATAATACCTTATACAATTTAAAACTTATTAGTTTCGGAAATATATCATATAAGGTAAATATAATATATAATAGTTACTTGATTAAGACTACCTTTTTATTTAAAGTTCCTTTATCAGTTCTAACACTTAGTAAGTAAGCTCCTGGACTAACAGACCTTCCCAAATCTATAGTAATTGGCCCAACAGAATCTATATCGCCTGAAGACCAAACAGCAACACCTTGACTTGTAAGTATTTCCACATTCTGGATAATATTATTACCATCATAAGTGCTATCGATTCAGATAAGAGTGGAGTGAGACCAGTTAATCCTAATTTGACAGCTTAATAATTACTACGACTTTTCTATCTGTTAGTTTGTCTTGATATGGATTGCTCAATTCTTCTCCAAAATGATTTACTCTGATTTGAGTATTTCGAATCCCTAAATTATTTTCTATAAAATTCTTAACTGATTCCGCTCTTTTTAATGAGAGTTGCCGATTTAGCTTTTCATTTCCAGATGAACTGGAGAACGCATTTATATTAATAGATTTAATCTTAGATGCATCAAGTTGAAACAATAAATCTAAAGTTTCTATATGCTCTTCTGTCAATTCATATTGACTAATCTCAAAGTAAGGCAGTACTTTTTGGATGCTTTCTTGGAAATTTTCTTCAATTGGAATTGCAGTAATAGTTATATCGTCTATGAAAAGGTAAGACAGGATATAATCTGAATATCTTTGAATTGGTGATATCAGAGTAGAGTCTACGTCTTGATTGCCTAGACATATTGTGTTAATCCGTTCATTGAGTTCTAAGGTGTCTGAAAAAGTTTTCCAATTGCTAGAATTAAAAATTTCAGACATCGAGGTACTTACTGTGCTGGGATGATTTATGCCTAAAGTATCATTGTACAAATAAACAGAGAAGTAATTGCTGAATACCACTTCTGTTGTTACATTCATTTTTTCTTCTATTGCTTGACTAACCTTTTGTTGCATTGGGTAGATTTTCATGGTTAGTTTATATCTACCGGGTGATGTGATGTTTTTACTCAGCTTTTGTTTTACTATTTCAGATGAAGTTTTTGTCTCATCAAAACTAGAATAGCTCCAATTGACTAAGCCAAGACAATAATTCATATCTATTGGAGTGATTTGATATATATCACAGGAAGATGTATCAATAATGTCAGGTGTTCCTCTAACTGTTGTCCAGTCGCTAAATAGGCATTTCTTTGAGCGCTTCGTTGTTATTTCACAACTCTCGAAACTATCTAGTTCTATCAATTCAAAGGATGGATTTTGCACCAAATTTTGGGCAGTTGAAGAATTTATTGAAAGAAATATGATGGTTAATATAGAAAACCCAATTTTTTGATGAAATATCAAAATCTAACTAAAATTTAAGTATGCTAATTAATTTTTCATTACTTACATCCTGAATATAAGGTCTTCTAGATTTATGGTCGTCTATTAAGTCTAAGCATAATACTTCCCTCAGTTTATTAACTAGATTTTTATCGGCATCTTTCTGCTGCGGCCACCACACCTGATTTCTGCTTAATGGATCTTGCAAGGAGTAACCGCCATAAAATTGACGATAGAATTTGGAGTCTAAAATCGACGAGGTTTTAGAACCTGGTATGATACTATTTGTCTGTTCATCATAGATATATATTTGACCTGTATCTATTATGGTTCGTTCTATTTGATATAGAAGAATATCATTTATCATATAGCCTTGTTTAATCGCTTCGACTAGGGCTGGAAATATTTCTGCAATCCATTCTACTTCAAAATGATAAAGGATGGTTGAAATGTATTGGTGACCTTCTCGCCCGATCCGATTTAAGTCAGGGAATGAATCATTATGGCGATCTATAATACTTTTTAGGATTAAGAAGTTACTGAAGTCCACTTTCTTTTTGTATGCTTCATCATATGATTCTGTATATTCATTTCTAATTTTCTGATCACGATCAGACATGAATTTTAATTCGCTCAATAAAAATTGATCTATATATAAAGAATCAAAAATAATGGACGATAATTTGGAGCTGTCAATACTAAACTCATATTTTGAGTGGTGTTTAACGAAGTCATGTATTCTGGATATGTCAGTGCCAGAACGTCTTGCAGCATATAATAGACTCTTGCCATATTCCAATTCTCCTAAGCGTACAGCCTTATCTGCAGCATTAAAAAGTTTTGATACATTGTGAAATCTTGGATTTGAGAATGCCTTTTGGTAGTAATGGATTGTTGAGTCTATGTTGCTCTCAAAATAGAATTTTTCAGCCTTGTAATAATTTCTATGGCAAGTACAGATGTCATTTTGAGCATTACTATCTATACTGAAGAACAATGCTATAATGTATAATAGCATCATTTTAAATTTTCTTCTGAATATATTTCTAGTCCAAATCACGTTCACAAATGACTTATTTTGCTAATCACGATAGCTTCCTTTATTATTTTCCTGGGAATGAATTCAAAATCGTATTTATATAAAAACTTCTTAGCTGCGGAATTAATATCGGTGGCTGGTATACCTGATATGTCTACTTTAACTCTACGGAAATTAATGTCAAATATTGGGACCATAAAATGTGATGTCATACAGTCGCCTAAGTCATCCGTATATATACCTGTAGCATAAAATTCATCATTTCGAATCCCACAGGTAGTTTCACTTTCGTCACGTGATAAATGATACTGTATACTTTCTGAATTGTAGTTAAAGTAATATGATAATTCAGAATAAAATGTATGCGTAAAACCGATATGACCATATTCGGATCTAGTAAATTTCTGCATTTCACTTATAAGACTATCTGATATAAATCCAGTATCACTCAATAGGTATAGTGTATCTATACCTCTACTGCTGGCCTCTTCTATTCCTTGTTCTATGGCTAGTTCAAAATTGGTGATAGCATTCTTGTTGAGCTTCGTTTCTAGCACCTTTAAGACCTTATATACGCGACCAGGTGGAGTTTGCTCTCTTCTATAATTCAAAGCCTCTTGTGAGAAAGCTTGAGAAATATCGAGCATAGAAAGTAAGGTGATTATAAAAATAGGGATATAGATTTTATCGGAGTTTAGTTTCATAATAGATTATTTAAATGTATTCACATGAATGATAGAATGTTTCTTTTACCTATTATCCATCTCATTACCTAAGTATATTATTTTGTTATTGGCCATTTTGAGACAGAAATTTGGGTTAGTGCTTTTGAATACTTCCATAATGATGTCATCAGTACTTTTGGTTACTTCCACTACATCCAATACTCTATCTTCACAGGAAGAATCATATGCTATGATTAGATAAGGATACTCAAACTCATTTCTATTATAACGGGGTGTGAGATAGCTAAATTGCGATTCATATTCAGACTCTACGAAACTGCTAGAATCATAATTGTGCTTGTCCTCAGGATAAAAGACAAATATGTCCGATAGCTTTTTCCTTGTGCCAGAGATAACATCATATTCACTTTTGAAACTGGCCCTATCTTCACCATTGAATATGATAAATGGTCTTTTTCTTTCTCTGAGTTTCTTGATCTCAGTGTAGTCTATTGTGTCATAATTGGAATAAGTAGCCTGGTCAATAGTTAGTGGATCTATTGTGAGTTCATCCTTAATCCAAGATGTTACTGTTTTCCAGTTGTTTATGACCTCTTCTTTGACATGACCATACCCACAATGAATAATTGATTTACCTGTATTCTCTTTTATATGATTTTCGATGTTTTTATATTGGGAATAATCTCTCCTATTTATTTCATGCTCTGAATGACCAGCATCGATATACTGTATGTTCGAATTTTTGACCATTCTATCCCCCATCTCTTTAAATAGGATTCTAAAGAACCGAGTCCGATATTTTTCCGTCTTGTATTGACTTGTTTAGGGTCAAGTATCGCAGGCACATAATAGTCTCCTGTCTCTAGGTCTCGTTGGACTTGGGTGCCGTAAATCTGCTTCTCCCCTTTGGCTACTGCAATCCTATCTTCTAGGTACGCAAGATCAAGAGCACTAGCTTTGCCGTTACTCACCGCCTTACGCAATATGGGAAGGTATTGCTGCTGAGTCTGAAGGTCTGCATGTTGTATGACTAGGAATAGGGTTTGATTGCCTAGATAACCAACCTCTTCTATTCCCAACCAACCATTGCTGTCTATAAGCAACGTTACTTTAGATAGATTGATGGAGTCTTGAGCTGCTATTTGATCATGATATTTAGATAGAGTATCAGTGCTGCTATCTTGTTCAAATTTTTTCTCATTGAGTTGGTTTCGCCATAGTTGGTCGGATTGATAAATAGAATTTAGTTCTGTAATCAATGCCCAATTTAAATCCCGTTGTGATACGGCGATACTTTCTATATCCTTGGAGGAATATGGATACAGCTTTACTTGTTTTCTAAACTCAGCAAGACTATCAATGTCCTTGATGGGACCTCGAAATATGAGCCGACTATCTACATCATAAGTGGTAGCTGTGCCGTATTTCTGATGTCCATTTTTGATCAGTGATATTTTGTCATACAGTTTGGCATAATACCTCCAGTGAAGAATCTTATCTGCACAAGCTTTTCTGATCGCTGGTAAATATGATTCTAGGTATTCTAGATTATCACTGGTCAATATGACTCTAGGCATTACATTAACTATACTTCCAACTTTATCTTTAGATGGAAATCCCTTGTCTCTATATATTTGGTCTATTTCATTTCTGATTCTTTGTCGTCGTGATGCATCAAAATCAAAATAACAGCCTTCCTTAAGACCTGGCATTTCAAGTAATTTTAAATTGGCTGTTAGATAACTTTCCTTGATTGATTCGTAGTTCAATGAATCCAATTTGAACTTAAGGTCATTACCTCTATAGAATTTTGTTTTGATTCTAGACCTCAATTGAGAGACAAAAAAAGCTGACTTCTCAGAGCTGCCCCAACAATCATAGGTGGCCATGAGTGCCATATTCGCAGGTACTTGTTCTATCCATTCCGTACGTAATAATCTATCAGCTTCTGCATAATTCTCTTGCGTTGCCGCCAGCTTGGCTTCTTCATATACCTTCTTATATAGAGCGCCTTGACTAATAGAAATCTCTACCCTTCTATCTGTCTCCCGTACAATATCCGTAGACCATACATCCGAATAATTGATTCTATGAATTCTTGAACCATCAATGCCTCTTCGTATCAGTTCATTATATACAGACTCATTTCTGTTGGCGCCTAGCCTTTCATTATCATTTCCATTAATGTCTGTAAAAGCTTTAAGCACGATTAAATCTTTATCATGAACCAGATTTTTAGAAACAGAATCTAGCATAGAATGAAATTTAGGGTCTATATCTGAGGAACCCACATCAAAATAGACTGAGTAATTTTGATTTATTTTTCTTTGTTCTGACTCTTCAAAACCATCACAGAAATAGACAAAATCAGAATCAAGATTTGTGGACTTTTCGATACTTAGCTCATGTAATTCAAAATCATATTCACAAAAACCACATCCTTGTTTGTCCATTTCGTGGCCTTGGAAAACACCTAGAACAATATATTTGGATTCACATAAGGGTCTGAACTCTATTTCTATTTTTACTAGTTGACCCGTCTCACTAATCTTTATTGGATGCATAGAGTGGCGCCATAGCCCCCAATATGGGCATCTTCTAGCTTTATCACGAACCAAATTCCATTTATTACAAAATAGTGATGATGTGAGTGCTATACCAAAGTGTTGCTGGAAATACACTTGGTCCTGATAAGCCTCTTCCATCTTAATGGTGAATTGTAGATTATACTGGATGCCAGGTTGCAATTTCTTATTCGTAGGAATGTATATATAGTTGCATGCTCCTACACCAGGGTCAATGCCTATTCCAGTATTAGCATAATATCTAGGGGCATAAGTTCCAGTAGATGGATAAGTTTTTTGTGTTTTGTCCCTTTCTGTATATGAGCTAAACAAATTCTCATTATAGTGTATGTTGGCTATTTGATTAGCTTCATTATATTCTATTAAAGACTTTTGACTAGCTGCTTGTGCGCAGACTAATATAAAAAACAGGAAGATGGAATTTTTCATAACACAGCAATAGTTTACTCATTATCAAAAGTCAAAGTATCAACTAAGATAGTAGTTATATAGGTTTCTAGTCCGTTGCTTTTCCGTATTGTATTGACTTGTTCAGGGCTTTTACTCTTGCACCTTCAATTTCTTTATTTTCCACTTATCCAAGTTAATTTGTTAAACAGACCTGAGAAGACATCCTATTACTTATATGCTTTAGAATACTTAGTAAGCTCTCCCACATTGGCATACATATTGATTCTTATTAATATAACTTCATTATCAATTATCCTGATTGATAGTCATCTCAAGACAAAGATGACCAATTTGTAAGACTGATAGACATTACTATCTACATTAAGTTCATACTGTTTTTCCTGATAAAATCATTATAATCATGAAAGGACTGCTCGTAGCTTTCTTAAGCTTATTCTGTATCTCATTTGGATACAGTCAGATTAATATTTCTGCAGAAATAATCCAACCTAATTGCGATTCTCATCCATTTATTTACGGCGAAATAGACATTACTGTTACTGGCGGCATACTGCCTTATACCTATCTATGGTCAGGGACTTCGCCAATAGATGATCCGATAACAGATGATCAAGTTAATTTAAAATCGGGTACCTACTCTGTAGTTGTAACAGATTCTGAAGGGACATCAGCGACAGCAGAATGGGAGATAACCAACATCATCACTGTTGTAGATGTTTGCGATAGCAATAAGATAGATATAAAGCTCATAGGTGCGACCTACTACTCTACATATAATCTAGAGGGTACAGTTCCTCAAGATAATTCTACAATAGAAATGCCAATATTTACAGGTCAATTAGGGACAGGCCTCTACTGTGTAAAAATAGAAACACCTTGCGAAACAATAGTAGAATCGAGATATAGCTGGGAACTTATAAATCCTGATTCGTTAATACTCAGCAATACAGATTGTTCTGACAGTTCTGGTCAAGTAAATGGCGGTCTAGACATTGATGTATCATTTGGGGCAGCACCTTATACATACTATTGGGAAGGTCCCTCTATTGTCAATCCTTACCAAGAGGATCAGTACAACTTAGATTCAGGCATTTATTCTGTAACGGTTACTGATAATAATGGCTGTCAGGCGATAGATGCATATGCTATTGCAGGTTTGCGCCTTGAGGCAACTGTAATACCAAGTACTTGTGGTGAAAACAATGGTAGTATTGATGTCAACATCATTGGCGGGCAAATGCATTTTCGCACTGATTGGTCAGGACCTGGTTGGCTATACAATCTAGATCACGATGGTTTATGTCCTGGCACTTATTCGTTAACAGTAACGGATGGCAATGGCTGTACCGTAGAGGGAAATTGGACAGTGGACGAAATAGAACCTCCCACTCTAAATGCAATTCCTGACTATTCTAACTGTGAAGGTATAATTGATATCAATCCACAAGATGGAGCGCTTCCATACATTTACACATGGGAAGGCCCTAGCATTATAGATCCAACAGCCGAAGATCAATCTGGTCTCACTCAAGGTCTATATAAACTAACAATGACCGATGATGATGGGTGCACAATCATAGAAGAATGGGAAACAGAAACTTTAGGGCTACTCGTAGACTATAGTACCTGCAGCTATGAAACCGATAATATAGATATAGAACTGACCCCTATACATGGCATTCCACCATATATCTTTCTATGGACTGGGCAAGGAATTTCTACACCTAATGCAAAAGATCAATCCAATATTTCCCCAGGAGACTATGAAGTTTTAGTCAGAGACAGTCTTGGTTGTGAAATAATGAGACTAATTACTGTACCGGATAACAATCTCAATGTTGAAGTTGAGATTATAGATCCCTGTCGCTCACACCAACATATCAACATTCATACTAGCGGTGGTGTTCCTCCGTATACATATAACTGGGAACCAAAACAAGGCATACAACCTGGAGAAGCGAGCCAATCATATATAAGATCCGGTGATTATATTGTTACTGTTATAGATGATAACGGCTGTGAATTGATTCAATCTATCATCCTTTTGGAGCAATTACGTTTGAATGTAGAAACTACTCATCCTTCTTGTCCGCAAGCATTAGATGGTAGTATTACCCTCAATACTAGTGGAGGAACTCCACCTTATCAATTCCAATGGGAAGGGCCTAACCTGGTCGAGTTAGAACAAGAAAATCAAAATAATTTGATGGCAGGCACGTATAGGGTAACTATAACTGACAGCAATGGGTGCATCCAAGAAAGGGTTAGATCACTAAGGGATCCACAACTTATCAACTTAGAGCCTCCACATCTATGCCTCGTCACAACAGAAGAAGGCACTGGTAAAAAAGTGTTGCTCTGGGAAAATCCTATAGAGACACAGCACATTGAGCATTTCAATATATACAGAGAAAACACCAGCACGGGTGCATGGGATTATCTATCTAAAGTTGAGGTTGATAGTATAAACTCATATGTCGACCAAGATGAAGGTGCCATCTTAGAAAGTCACAATTATCACATCAGATCGGCTAATAGATGTACAGAATCTGAACCCAGCAATATACATCGTACTTTTAATCTAGAAATAGATTTTACTAATGATGGTGCTGAATTGGAATGGGAACTCTATGAAGGCGCTGAGTTTACTGAGGTTAGAATTTTAAGGGGAGATAGTCCTTCAACCTTGGAAGAATTAGTCGTCCTACCTGCCACATTGCTATCTTACACAGACCTCAATCCGCCTGCGGGAGACCTTTACTACCAAATCGAAATTGTTATCAATATTGAATGCAATACAGGGCGGTCAGTAATTATCGTCAGATCTAATCTGGCAGCGCAGCTAACAACATCTGTAAGTGACCTCTCCGAAACGAATAACATCTACCCTAACCCCTTTTCAGATCATATAATATTGGAGATAGAGAAGGGCACTGTAGAAATAATAGATATCAATGGAAGAGTAATAGGAAATTGGATAATTAATTCTGATTATCACTCAATCGATACAAGCGCATTCCATCCTGGTATCTACTTTATAAAATTGACTAGTGCACAAGGGCAAAACATTAAAACTTTCGTCAAACATTAGGATCAACCACATAACCGGCTATACTTCTAAGATACATAGGTCTCATCCATAGTAATTTCCGTTAGTTGAGACACTGGCAGTTCATATTGAGAGTATATTTCAGCTTTCTTAATCATACAAACTTCTCATATGAAAATCCATGCAATACTTATGCTCCTGAGCATAGCAGCAGTTTTTGTCTCTTGTTCTGAAGATGAATACAGTGACATTGACTATCCTCTTATAATTCTAGAACCACTGTTTCTAGAGCAAGAAACTATTGAATTCTTAGACTTCTATGACCAAAAAGACAAAATTGTTCTTCGTAAGTTGACCGAGCAAACGTATCACCAGTCACATCATGTCTCTGACGGTGAACCATCAGAAGGACAATCAGCTGATGCCCTGTGGGTCTTCGAAAAGGTAAAACCCTTAACAACAACCTTCACTAAAATGACGAATAAATTTCGAGGCAATTTTGAAGGTGAAATAGAAAGCAAAGAAATCATCTATAAGGATAATCGAAATAACTCATTCTCTGTAGAAGCATCTACTTCAGCTTATATAAGAGGTTGCGGAAGTGATAGTCAAAGATCTTGGGGAGTTAGAGATCAAAGCTTTATCATTTCATATGATGAACTATGTGACACCGATTATATCAATCATAGGATCATAAATAACAGGAAAGGCTTTTACTGGCAAAAAACCATTATCGAGGATGAGATGGAAATAGGATCTAAAACATACTATAATGTCATGAAGTTAGAACTGCCTTCAAAATTTGCTCATTATATCTTCTATGCTACAAAGAATGAAGGTATTATCATGATAGAGGATGTACATAAAGAAGAAACATGGGTTGTGGCTGAATAATAGATAGGTCTCATAATAAGTTATGGTACTCTAACTGTACTGCATGATATGATAAGAAAGAAAGAAAGTATTAGTCCAGTTAGTTAGTTAGTTAGTTAGTTAGTTAGTTCAAGACGGAATCTTGAATTTTATTTATATAAGACGTAGGCTTCTTTTCTTTAGGGCTCGGCGACAGCCTACGCTTAACGTGGTGTTGTTAAAAAATTACTGAATAGACGATTTAGGCTACACTATTTTTATTGACGGGTAAGTTGATTTGACGGCCTTTAGCCA
>CAZQDZ010000035.1:0-40497 GCA_964591455.1 uncultured Saprospiraceae bacterium | reverse complement strand
AATTAGTGCAGACAGAAGCGCTGACAGGTGTGACGACGACGGTGGATATGAGTGCATTGGCGTCTGGAGTATATGTGTATGAGGTGTGGGATGGGGCGAAGCGACTCAGTGGTGGGAAGGTTTTTAAAATTTAGGTGCATCGGTTCACGGGATAACGGTTCACGGGACAACGGAGTAAATTAGAATCTTGTTCATTCATTAATCCTGAAAATCCTGATTCTGACATAAGGCATGGGAGGGCAGCTCTTCCCATCCCACCCTCAACTGATATTGAGGTTCCTTCTCTTTAAGCAAGATTTACTTGCTTCCATTCTGATGAATCAGAAACAATCAGTCATCCTAGAAATCCTAATCCAGACAAAAGGCATGAGCGGGTTGCGCATTGTAAGCAAAGGTCTGAGCACAGGGACCCACCATTCGCAATTGGCTATTGCATGATTCTTGGAATCAAAAATACGATACAATAAGATGCCTCCATTCCACTACGTTGCAGTCGACATGGAAAAAGAACCTTATACCTTATTCCGAAAACCCTAAACCGAATAGCATATTTCGCAACCATAAACCTTATAGTGAAAAAGCGATACCTTTCTACTGCAAACTCCAAAAACTAACAACATGCCTTACGACCAATACACCGTAGATAGAATAGAACAACTCATAAAAGAAAGCGGACAACCCTACTTTACTAAGAGGATGATGGGTGGGTTGATATTTATGGTGAATGACAAGATGGCTTGTGGGACACATTTTGATAAAAAGCAAGAGGTAGACCTGCTGATGGCGAGGATAGGTGAAGAAGCAGCGGAGGCTAATATGTCTAGACCTGGGTGCCAACCAATGACCTTTACAGGAAGAACAATGAAGGGTTATGTCTTTATAACACCAGATGGCTATGATACAGATGAGGACCTGGCCCATTGGATAGGCCTTTGTCTGGACTTTAACCCCTTTGCGAAAGCCAGTAAGAAAAGGTCTAAGAAAAAATAAGTACGTTAATTATTCTTGGCGTCTCGTTCTTCTTGAGTAGGAAAACTTAAGGTCCCACTGCTATATACAGTACCAAAAGTGAGCGCAGCTGAGTACACTTGGGAGATGGCGCTGAGCACTTGGTCTTTAGTGAGCTCTTTCAGTGGATGTATAAAAGCAGACCATAATATATTATCAGAAAAACAATACTTCACATCAAGGGCAGAATGAAAGTTGGCTTGCATGCATCGCTTTATCTGATCTTGCGTCACGCTGGCCTCTTCTGCAATCGGGGCTATAATACGCATCCTGTTATGTAATTCATCTGTTACGCATATAAAGACTAGACTGTCTATCTTAAACTGCCATTGTCCTTCTCCTCCTTCTACCTTATCGCTGACCGTATATATTATAGCATCCAATTTAGTATTATTCATGTCCTGAGCTTCTGAATTAATCGAGAATGTGATTATGACAAAAAAAAGACCTATTAGCTTCATTGTTGTTCGGTATATATTAAATGTACGCTATCCTATTGCAATTATCTAACGTCTGACAGCTTTTCATGTTCTCATTCATTATGATTTTTATTCAGGTGTATAGAAGCAGACTATCTAGAGTTATCCAAAATGACTATTACTTGTCATACTGGGCTGGATTGATTGAATATCACCTTATAAAAGCACCTTAAAGCAATGGTGGAGTCAAGAATAAAAATTGCCAATTCATGACTAAAAAAGTGTCAGTTAGCTTTCAGAAACCAGCAATTATACTTGAAAAATATACTCGACGTTCCGATTTGTAAAGAATCTGTCTTTCGCTGAGTGTTGATTTGTTCTACCTTGTTGTCAATCGACTATTATGCTGGAACCCAATTTTATAACTCCTAAACTGCTGATTATGACTATCAGGATGACTACCTGTATTGTATTTTGTGCACTTCTTTTTATGAATTGCACTCAAGAAGATTACCTAATTACAGATGTTTCTATTCAACAACTGCCCGCATGTGATGGTAGTGTAGAGGCACTTATCGATATAAATATTAATTCAGGAGAATCCCCTTATATTTTGCAAGTTGTCAGAGCAGCAGACAACACAATCATATATGACGAAAAAACTAACGAAAATCATAACACATTATCTGTACCTAACCTACTAGACATAGATTATAATATTATTGTCAAATCAAGCAATTTCGAAACCACAACAATATCCAAAGAAATCTTCCCTACTGGAACATCATCCCTAGAGGTTACATTGCAAATTGAGACAGGAGATACATTTAGTCCATTTGCTAACATACCAGTAACCCTATACCTATCAGCTTCAAGAAATCCAACAGAAATAGCTCAGTTGACTACTGACAATCTTGGTAGTGTAAAATTCGGCAGTTTGCCTACAAGTGATTACTTCCTAGAGTTTCATCCTGGTGAGAAATACAGTAATTTCAAAATTACTGCTCAAGATGAAGAAGGAACTTCTATTGTTTCTGAGGATCAGTACGGCACTGTCCTTGTCCCAATGATCTGTGACAATAACAAATCATTAGCTATCCAATATGTAAAATATTAATCCAATCAACTACTCATAATTTTCAACCAGAATGTAAAAACGTGCGCTACTTTTTAGTAAGGCACGTTTTTCATTTTTGTTGAAGTTATTAAAAGTGAGATTCTAAAATCACTCTATCTTAATCTCTTCATACACTTTAAATAAATCTTCCATAGGCAGCGACTTTACTTTCTCCACATATTCTTTCCAGTCATTACCAAAGAAAGCATTAATACCTTCCAGCACTACTCCAGCATGCCTCTCTGCATTATTGATGGCATTTTGTCCATTAGGTGTAGGTGCACCTGTAGCTGCCCTAAAGAATCGTCTTGCGGTAAAAACCTTATTCATAAGGGTCTCAGAGTCATCTCTATACTCCGTCTTATCGGAAGGTGGCAAACTGTATAAGTTCATCAGTGAGTCTATTTGTCCTACCACCTCTTTTGTCATTTTCTTGTAAGACTTCTTGATGGTGTCTTCTTGCATATCTATCAACTTAGAGTATAATTCTGTGGACTTCTTTGCTTCTTTTAAATTATTGAATGCGTCAGTAACCTTTTCCACTTTCTCATTATGAGACTTCATGGAGGCGTACTTAGCCTTGTTATCAAAAAGTGATTGCTCTACTCTTGGATCATAGGCCACCGTAAGTTGCGTGCTATCCTTGTGTTCTCCATAGGCAAAAACCACCTTGTAATCTCCAGGTATGATAGGCATGCCGCCTGGTTCTCTTTTCTCTCTTGGTTCGTTCCTACTTGGAAAATCTATACCTTTTGCATCTGGGCGCCAGCCAGTTCTGTTCATTCCCTCTTTAAGCTTTCTCTTAAAAGTTCTGATGGTGTCTCCTCCTTGATCTATAACTGCGATTTGACATTCATCCTTTTTCTTACCTTTCTTCTTATCTCCTTTTTCACCCTTATCACCTTTCATCATCGCCTCATCTTTGGATTTGTCTTTATTTTTTTTCTTCTTTCTCTTTTTCTTCTTGCCTTCTTTGATTGGTGCTGCTTCAGGTTTTTCTTTTTCGGCTGGCTTATTCCAGATAGTAAATAGTGCGCCAGTACCTCTATTATCTCCTTGGTAATCTCCTTGCGCTATGAATCGCACCCCTTGATAAGATCGAGAAGAAGTCAAATAGGCTGTCTTTGGCTGAAAGACTTTGAAATCACTTTTAAGGAGATTTCTGTCCCTGGCCATTTCTCTCAATGGTGTGATATCGTCTAATACCCAAAAGGAACGTCCAAATGTACCTAGTACCAGGTCGTCCATATCCTGTTGTATTTGCATGTCTCGTATCTGCACAGGAGGTAATCCTTCTGACCATTTCTGCCAACTACTTCCTCGATCTAAACTGACATATAGACCTACATCAGTACCTAGAAAAATTAGATTCTCCTCTTCATGATCTTGCACCACAGAACAGACAAAGCCATCCACATCATTATCATCTACTATGCGTCTCCATGTCTTACCACTATCAGAGGAATGATAGAGCCATGCCCCCCAGTCATTTCGTCTATAATTATTTACGACAATAAATACCTCGCCATCATTTACAGGCGAGGCCACAATCTGTGGAATCCATGCACCAGAAGGCAGGCCTGGCAACTTACTATTGATTTTGGTCCAGCTGTCTCCACCATTCCTAGTGACTTGAATATTTCCATCATCAGTACCGACATAAATAACGCCTTCGTTATTAGGGTCTGGAGTGATACATAAAATAGTCGTATGATTTTCTGCCCCTGTAATATCCAAGGTCAATCCACCACTCTTAGACTGATCTTGCTTAATAGTATCATTAGTCGTTAGATCAGGTGAAATGATATCCCAGCTATGACCACCATCAGGACTATAGTGCACATGCTGGCTACCAAAGTATACACCATCGTCACTAAATGGATCAAGTGCAAGAGCTGCATTCCAACTGAATCTGAGTTTGTCCCCTTCAGGATGTTGTGGTCTCACAAATTCCGTTCTACCTGTCACCTTGTCCCATACACCTAGGTTACCTTCTTGAGACATCGCATATCCATATCGGTTATTATCTCTTCTTGGTGCTACATCAAAACCATCACCAAAATATAATTCCTGCCAATCATAGTTGACAATACCTCCAGATCGCAACACAAAACTCGGGCCTACCCACGATCCATTATCTTGCATACCGCCGTATACGTTATATGGGAAATCGTTATCGATAGAAACATGATAAAATTGGCCTACTGGCAAGTTCTCCACAAACCGCCAAGTCTTGGAGCCATCTCTTGATATATTAAGTCCGCCATCATTACCATCTATAAGATAATTAGAATCATCAGGATCTATCCAGAAAGCGTGATGGTCAGGATGAATATTATTGCCATAGTCAGCAATTGTCTTGAAGGTCTTACCACCGTCCTCAGACTTCGACACATATGACCATAGGTTATATATCCTATTTTCATTATTTGGGTCTACATATATTTCACAATAATAGAATGGTCTATTTCCAATATTCTTAGTTGAAACCAATGACCATTTCTCTCCCCCATCCACACTTTTATATAAGCCATTTTTCTTCGCTTCTATTAGTGCATAAACAATATTGGGACTTGATGCTGCAAATGAAATTCCCATTCTACCAAGATTTCCTTTAGGTAGTCCTTCTTTATCAGTGAGCTTTTTCCATTTATCGCCGCCATCATAAGTGATATACAAACCTGAACCTTCTCCACCTGAGTTGAACCCCCATGGCGTACGACCGAACTCCCACATTGTAGCTATTATCTTATTTGGATTAGATGGGTCTGCAACCATATCGGCGACCCCTACATTATCTCCGACATACAGAGTCTGATTCCATGTCTTCCCACCATCTTTAGTTCTATACACGCCTCTGTGCTTGGATGGACCCCAGGCTGATCCCATAGCGCCGACTAATACAGACTCTGTATTAGAAGTATTGACCACAACTCGATGAATGAGTTTCGTCTCTTCCAATCCCATAGATGTCCAAGTTTTTCCGCTATCTATAGACTTAAAGACACCGTCACCACTATTATGAGAATTTCGTGGGTTGCCTTCTCCTGTACCCACCCATATCTCCGCAGGGTTAGCTTGATTAATCTCTAGGGCACCAATCGACAATGTGGATTGGTCATCAAATATGGGATTCCAGGTAATACCACCGTTCTTAGATTCCCATACGCCACCTGAAGCAGCACCCACATAGATATGATCTTTATCCCTCAGGTTGACATCTATTGCAGTGATTCGACCACTCATACCTGCAGGGCCTATATTCCTGAATTTCAATGACTTAAACTTCTCAAAATCAATCTCCTGGCCATTCGAATGAAATCCTAAGGAAAGTGCTATAAGGCAAAAAAGAAAATGTTTCATAATAGCTATCGAATATTTTGCCTTAATATCTCTACTATTCACCGTCAAACCAAAAGAATATCAATATAATATCTGTGGAACTATGCAAAACGACGATACCATCCTTGACTTTGAAATCTATCTATTAACTAGATGCTATGCCACAAGTCTTGTCTGCTTTTCGATAGACAATTGAGAAAGCATATTGTAAAACCGATTTACCAATACATTCCAGTCCAGTGTCGATGTAAACTCTAATCCATTTTTTATGACAGATTCGCGTAGACCACTGTCTATCGTCAATCGAGAAATGGCATCGATATAATCACTTGTATTTTCAGGCTGTACAAGTAGCCCATTATAGCCATCATTCACGAAACTAAGTGGTCCACCTCCAGAAGCGACGACACAAGGTAAGCCACAACCCATGGCTTCTATGAGCACATTACCATACGTTTCACTAATAGATGGAAATACAAATACATCACATCGCCTGTATAAGCTTGTGAGCATATCATGACCGACTGTTCCTAAGAAAGTAGCCTTAGGCATTTTCTTTTCTAAATCAGCTCTTGCTACGCCATCACCAGCGATTATAAAATTATATGGTAAATTTCTTAATTCAGCTTCAATATAAATTTCAGCAAGTACCTTTAAATTTTTCTCCCACACTAACCTACTTGCAAAGAGAATATTGCATCTATCTTTAGATAGCAATCCATCCAGTTCATTATCACTAGGTTGAGGTGTAGAACAAAATACATTTCTATCTATTCCACGTTCCCATATGCGCAACTTACTAGCATTAATTCCATATCCAAAAAGATCCTCTTTCATCTGTTTCGTGGGGACCAAGACAACATTGCAATTATTATAAAACTGACGAAGATGTCTTGTAATTAATGTCTTGGCCCCTCGAATAAGAAATGGAAGATGTTTCAAATAATATGAAACATAGGAAGGATAATGGGTATGATAAATTGTTGTCACTGGAAGTCCTCGCTTATTAGCATACCGTTGGACATATTGTCCTAATGTAGATGGATTGGCTATGTGTACTATTTCTGGATTAAATGTATTTAATTCTTCTTCTATTCTTTTCTGCTTGAAAATTGGAAGTGCCATTTTATAGGTAGTATTAAAGGGCACTTTTACCTGTGGAATTTCTACAACATGTTCACTATTGTCTAGAGAATGATTCTCACCTGTAATGTACATTATGTCCACTTCTTCTGGTTTCCTGTCTATAATCTGGAATATTGTGCGCTGACAACCATCAAAATCGCGTACAAGCATATCCGAACAAAAGACTACTTTTAATTTACTATTCATAATTTGATTATTTGATGGAGTGATTTATTAATGGGTTAACTACTAGCTGATTATTTATCGAATACTTAAATATTGTTCTATATCTAGACACCATATTGTGCCATGAATAATGATTGGCTACGAATTCTCGGAGTGCCTTTTTGTTGTACGTTTCATTATAATTTGAAAATGAAAGGCTATTTAATTTTTCTATCCATTCTAGGTTATTCTCGTCTGACAGCAACATTCCATTTATACCATCTGTCACAGCACTTGTTATCCCTTCCAATCGTGAAGCAACTACAGGCACCCCATAGCTATTGGCTTCCAATGCCACTAGACCAAATCCTTCCATGTCACCCAAAACTTTCACATTGGGCATCACTAATAAATCGGAATTTTTTAGCAAATAATTTTTAGTATTATCGTTTACATTTTTGAGCCATCTAAATGAGGTCATATTATTTTCCTCAAGTTGCACTAACTCATTATGCTCTGTACTTAATCCCCAGCCCATAACAACTTGATTAGACAAACTGGAAGGCAGAATCTTGAATAGAGCTTGTAATAATTTACCATATTTAGGAAAGGGTCCTATCAGTATGAAAATATAATTATTGAGTTTTGGCAACACCTCTTTCACAAACCATACAAAGCCTTTTCTTGAAACTGGACGACCTATTGCAGTAATGATACTTTTTCCAGATTGTCTAGCCCTGTGAATAATTGTTTTATACTTTTGAGAAACCAATTCAGGATGACATAAGTCATTAGTACTTACGCCATTTAGTACCGCAAATACCTTAGACTTATCGAATCCTTTTTCTATACACAAGCTCTTTGTGTGCTCACTAACCGCAATTATAATATCAAAATGAATCATCCATTTTCTAACTAAAAATTGATAAAGCCTATTAGGAAAAACTAAGTCTAATCCATGGTAGGTCACACTGAGCTTACGATGAGTAATTAGTCTTACCCAACTGCAGCATAATCCACATACGCCATCATTAAAATGAATGACACGTATACCAGGATACTTAATTAACACATAGGGAATTCTAACGAAAAGACTCAGCAGGAATAATAACACATATCCTTTATTGTTATACACCAATTTATGCACACTGCCATGTTCTTCAAAACCCTTAATTAGCTCGTAACTTTGCTTCTGCATACCACCGATAGAAGGTGGATATTTGTAAGTAACAAATAACACTTCCATATTAAATCAAATTTGGTTTTGTTTGAGAAATAGTTGATTTCTGGAAATAAATTACATAGAAAATTATGGAGAACAGTATCCAAAATACTTGTCGCATTCTTCGGATAAGGCTTACCGTCACCCAAGTGGATTTGCTTTTTACACCGGCCAGCTCTAAGAAATACTTATTACTATATTCTTCTACTCCTAATTGACCAGGAATAAATATCATTATGCTTCGGATGAGTGAGGTCCCTATCTCTCCTAATATAGCTACCGTAAGATTTATAGGCTCCCCTAGTACATATAAAATATAATAGAATTCTAGGGCGCCAAATAAGTAATGAATCACAAAAAATAATAAGGCAAGATAGATGTAGCTTTTCCCCTGTGTAGTAATTAAATGAAGATGTCTCTTTGTACTCAGTATGCGCAATTGGCATAACTTCAGATATTTACTATTATATCTTCTGGAGATTAAGCTAACGATGTTTTGCAGCCATGATAGATTATAAATTGATCTCACTAATAGTAAACACAACCCACCTAATAAGGCAATTACGCCTATCCAAGTCAACAAATTAGAGGAGTGCTCAGAAGTGAGAAAAAACAAAGAAATTATACCACAAATAAGTAGAAGGAAATAAGCCACCCACATGACTACACGAGAGCAGATAACAGATGCCAAGACCTCATCAGGCTTAAGGTCGATTTCTTTAGTCAGTGTCACTTTTAGGGCATCACCCCCTATAACCCCAAAAGGGTTCAATAAACTAAAGCTCTCTCCTATCTGTCTGGCATGAAAATAAGATACCAGTTTATCAGCCCGACTCCAATTTCCAAAACATAATATCCAGCCCAAGGTAGCAAACAGATAGGCCATTCCTGACAATAGAAACACGACCGCGATACGCCATCCAAAAGTCTCCATCTGTACCGTCAGCATAGTTATATCTATCTGTAGAATAAATAGCACTACAAAGACTGAGGTAATAATTAGAATTATAAACTTGGATTTCGCCATGCTATACTTTTGCTTTCAAACCTAGGCAGGATAAGCCCTAGCAGCGTACCATCAGCTACAGATTGAGACCTAATTAGAGTAAATGAGACGGCATTTGCCTCAATGAGACGTTATGAGATTTGTACAATACAAAGTACAGTAGAGGTTTGTAAGTTTGTAACCCGCTTGTAATGAATACTGTGTGGTGTAGCGGTAGGTAAGCTCTACTCTCCACCCCCTAACTGAGCCTTACTTATTTTACTCAAACCGATATAATCTCAGAAGAACTAGAAGCTCCTGGATTAGATAAATTTGAAGAAGTCTATATAATAGAATAGGTAGTATACGCAAAACTAAGTTGATAAATATTGCCAGCCTATAACAAAAGATGACGATGGCATACCTTTCAGATACAGCCACGTATCTTCATTCCGTTATAAATAATGTGCAGTAGCCATAGCCTAATGTGATCCTGATGCGCTATTGCCAAATAGATGTAAACGCTAAGCTCTACTCCCCACCCCCTGTGACTTGTACATTAAGGATATCTCTATCGAATAAATACAGACCTCCTTTATCATCGCCTATCATCTCTAGCTTATCATTTAGGGTTCTAGCGAGGGCTTCCTCTTCTATTTGCTCAGCCACATACCACTGTAAGAAATTATGGGTAGCATAATCTTTTTCTTGTAAGGATATATCTACTAGCTTATTAATGCTTTCTGAGACATAAATTTCATGCTTTAGTAGCTCTTTGAATGCATGATGGATAGAAGGATAGGTCTTATTTGGCTGTTCTAATGCAGGAATAACTGCAAATCCACCCCTTTCATTGACAAAATGGATGAGTTTCAGCATATGCATACGTTCTTCATCACTATGCTTATAGAAAAAGGAAGTTATATTGTCTATTCCAGGCTGAATTTCCGCCCAACTAGCCATAGCAAGATAAATCTGAGAACTTTGTGCTTCTATTTTAACTTGTTGATTTAGAGCATCTTGTATAGTTTTTGAAAGCATATGTGTCTTGTTTGTGGTTATAAATTTTCAGCTGGGTAAGATAACCAATTACTCCTAGACGTTCTAGAGTACAGATCCTTATTTAAAACCTTAAATTTGTATTATGGTTATATTCAGCCAACCTGCAAATTATTCGATGAGGTAATACTGAATTGAAGAAAACTACTTCAATGGCTTAATGTTGTATTCTCAGCTAAAACTGTCATAAGTGTGACATTGGCTTATATTAACATTAACTATCAAACAACCATTACATAATTCCAGCGTACCCATCATTGTTAAGAATTACAAATTTGATTTATGAGATTCATTTACATTATCCTTTCTTTTATCTTCCTATTACAGACAAGCTTGCAAGCACAAGTAGAAGTCTATAGGATATCAGACCTCCAACCAGAAAATTATTCTATTACTGGAGATGCATTTCTTGAGGAGTTTGCCAATGGTGATTTACAACTTAGGTTATCACCAGATTTTGACACTCCTGCGGGTCCAGATGTTCGAGTTTTACTAGGTAATTCACTATCACTTAATGGCGCTGAAGAAATTGTTAATCTATCAGATATAGGTCATTTTAGTGGCGAATTAATTGTGGATGTCCCATCCAGTATAGACATAGATGATTTTGATTTTATACTATTTTTCTGTGTGGCTTTCAATCAGTTTTGGGCATCTGGAGAATTCGGCCCAGAAATGACAGCTGGTGCTGTATGTGAAGAAAGTAGTGTAGAGAATGCAAGTGGCCCTAATAATATAGATATCTGCCCATCTGATAATACCGATGATATTATAGAATTTGAGAATTCATTAGGCATCGATGCTGGTGATACCTATGTGTATCTTATCACAGATAACAATCAAACCCTACAGGAAGTCGTAGAGGCTGATGAATACAATTTTGAAGGAAGCTCATCACAGACTCAGCGGGTTTATGGTTTGCACTATGATGGAGATTTAGACATAAGAATAGGTGGCAATCGTACAGAAACTACTGCCTCTGGGTGTTTTGAGCATTCTGACAATGGTGACTTTATTAGAGTCACAAAGAATGCTTGCTTCGAGTGTGAGCTTAGTTTTGTAGATAATGCCAATGGAATGAATGCCGTAAGCATATGCCCTTCAGATAATGAACGGGATGTGGTCTTCTTTGAAAACAGTCTGGATGTAGATCCTGGTGATGAATATGCCTATCTTATTACAAATGAGGACGAAGAACTGATTGAGTTAATATTTGAAGATTCTTTCGACTTTGAAGGCACTGGACAAGATGAATACAGAGTCTACGGAATGCACTATAATGGAGATATATTCCCTGCATTTGGGGAACCCAGAACTGAAACAGAAGCCTCCGACTGCTTCGAACATTCTAGCAGCAACAGATTCATCAGAATAATAAAAGATGCTTGTTTCCAATGTCTAGAGAGTACGACATTTACTGAGGACTCTACACAGGTAGTAAATATTTGTCCTACAGATGGATTATCAGATAGTATAAGAATACGTAATAGTGTGGATACCAATCTGGTTACCATGAACTATGCATATATCGTCACAGATACCTTTCAGATAGCACAGCAGATAGTCATAGATACTATTGTCAACTTTGAAGGGACTACTCTAGATGACCAGAGAGTTTATGGAATACATTATTCAGGTACACTTATACCCCAGATTGGTTTACACAGACTGGAGACCTCAGCTACGCAATGCTTTGAGCATTCTGATAGCCTTACCTTCTTATCTGTAATCAAAGATCAGTGCCCACCTCCTTTTATGTGTGAAAATAGTGCCGTCTCTTCTGGGGGGAATACTCAGATTAACATTTGTCCTTCTGATGGCATTCCAGATAATATAACTCTAAACAATTCTTTGAATGCTACAGTTGGAACTAACTATGTATACCTGATTACAGATTCTAATGAAATCTTACAGGATATATCAATAAATCAAAGTTATAACTTTGAAGGCTCTAGCGCTCAGACACAAAGAGTATATGGCATGCATTTCGAAGGTGACATCAATCCCGCTTTTGGACAATCAAGGTTTGCCACAACAGCTACCGGTTGTTTTACGCATAGTACAGGTACATTTATAAGTGTTATTAAAGATGCTTGCGCACCTGTTTTTGAATGCCTAAGCAATTCAGTAACTGACATTAGTGGTAACACTACCTTATCTATATGTCCAAGTGACGGTACTTCAGATATTATCAGCTTCACAAATAGTCTGAATGAACCAGCTGGTGCAAATTATGTGTACTTGCTAACAAATACTAACGATATACTTGAAGAAGTAATTTTTACGAATTCATTCCAATTTGAAGGGTCTTCAGATAATACCCAGAGAGTATATGGATTGCATTATGATGGCGTCCTTATACCAGCAGTGGGTCAGAACAGAATGGCAACAACTGCTACAGAATGCTTTACACATTCAAATGGTAACTTTTTAACCATTCAAAAAGATGGTTGCATACCTGTATTCCAATGCTTAAATAGTACGGTCTCATCTAGCAGTGGAAACAATATATCTATTTGTCCTAGCGATGGCCAAGCAGATAACGTGACGCTTTCTAATAATTTAAATGCGCCGTTAGGTATTAACTATGTTTATCTATTGACTGACCAAAATGAAATTCTACAGCAAGTAATTTCATCCACTTCATTCAATTTCGAAGGTAGTTCAGATGCGACGCAAAGAATATATGGATTGCACTATGACGGCACACTAATACCTGCCATAGGACAGCCAAGAACAGCAACGACTGCTTCAGAATGCTTCCAGCATTCGAATTCAAGTAGTTTTGTCACCATCACAAAGGATGCATGTCCACCACCGTTTGATTGTTTGGCTAGTACAATATCATCTAATGGAAATACGTCTCTTAGCATTTGCCCTGAAGATGGCAGCAATGATGTAATTTCATTCTCTAATTCTATCAACATACAGCCAGGCACAAATTACGTGTACCTCCTAACAGATGGTAACGATATTCTCCAAAGAGTTATCACAACCAATAACTTCAATTTCGAAGGATCAGGGTTAGCAACACAGAGAGTCCACGGAATGCACTTTGACGGAAGTTTATCTCCTGTCATAGGTGCTAATAGATTGCAGACATCTGCGACTGGGTGTTTCACTCATTCTTCTGGCGCTTTCCTTACTATTACTAAAGACGCTTGCATACCTCCATTTGATTGTATGTCAAGTGACGTAAGGACTGGTACAAATCAGACATCTCTGAACATCTGTCCGACTGATGGCAATAGAGATGAAATCATATTCACCAATTCATTGAATGAATCTGCTGGCACTAATTATGCGTACATTATAACAGATGTCAATGAAATAGTACAGCAAGTAATATTCTCTGATAGATTTAATTTTGAAGGTTCTACTCTTGATGAACAAAGAGTTTTCGGTGTACATTTTTCAGGTACACTTACACCTCAGATAGGTCAGTCCAGATTCAATACGAGAGCATCAGAATGCGAGAGACATTCTACTGGATTTATCTCTGTAGCAAAAACGGCTTGCACCGTACCATTTGATTGTTTAGAAAATATTACTGCCACAACAAATTGGGCAACGGTTGCGGATGTCTGCCCTAATGATGGCACTGCAGATATCGTAGAACTGAGAAATAATCTATTTGTAGAACCAGGAGATAATTATGCCTATCTAATCACAGATACAAATGAAGACTTAATAGAGGTTGTCTTTACTGGCACCTATGACTTCGAAGGATCAGGATTAAATGAGCTAAGAGTTTATGGTATTCACTTTGATGGTGACTTATCACCTGCCATAGGTCAGAATAGATTAAACACTACGGCAAGCAGATGCTTCGCACATTCTGGTGGTGATGTTTTCTTGACGATCACAAAAGATGCATGTCTACCTCCGCCTCCGCCACCATTCGAATGTGAGGAGAGTCTAACAGCAACAACAGACTGGGAGACCTCAAGAGAAATCTGTCCTACAGATGGTGAGGCAGATGTCATAGAATTGAGAAATAATCTATTCATAGAACCAGGAGATAATTATGCCTATCTAATTACAGATGCCAATGAAGTTGTCCAAGATGTATCATTCGAAGCTTTTATGGATTTCGAAGGGTCTGGATTAGAAGAGCAAAGAGTATATGGTATACACTATGACGGTGAATTAAATGCAGTGATTGGTGCAAATAGATTGCAGACAACTGCATCGGGATGTTTTACTCACTCAGGTGAAAATCTATTCTTGACAATCGCAAAAACTGCTTGTACTTCTAATTTCGTATGTGAAGAAAGTTTGACTGCAACCACTAATTGGGCAACGAGTACAGCTATATGTGCATCAGATGATATAGAGGATTTAGTGGAATTAAGGAATAACTTATTCATAGATCCAGGGGTAAATTATGCTTATCTAATTACTGATGAGGATGAAGTAGTGATTGATGTTTCCTTTGAAGGATTTTATGATTTTGAAGGTACTGGTCCAAATAATCTAAGAGTCTATGGAGTTCACTTTGACGGCACGCTTAATCCAGTGATTGGGGCTGACAGAAGAGAGACCACAGCAACAGGATGTTTCACTCACTCAGGCGATAATTTATTCTTGACTATCGAGAAGATGGACTGTGAAGAAATTCCTTTCGAATGTAAAGAGAGTCTTACAGCAACTCTTGCATGGGTAACTAATGTAGATGTTTGTTCTGGTGATGGAAATTCAGATGTAGTCCTGCTCCAAAATAATATTATGGAACCTGTAGGTGAAAATTATGCCTTCTTGCTAACCGATGAATTTGAAAATTTACAAGAAGTTATTCGTGATACGATTTATGATTTTGAAAATACAGGTACTGATGAAGCTAGGATATATGGTATCAGCTTTGACGGGGAATTAAATGCACAGATTGGTGAGAATAGAAAAAACACGACTGCATCAGAGTGCTTTATTCACTCAGGGGATAATCTGTTCATCACTATAAATAAAACAGCAGCATGCGAAACTTCAACGGAAGAAGATAACGAGGATAGAATAAGTCAGATTAGACTTTACCCTAATCCATCTGCAGGTGAAGTGAACATTTCTTACCCGATAGGATTAGATCAAGAAATAGAATCTGTAACAGTATTAGATAGTAAAGGAAGTTTAATAAGAACTTTACAACCAAGTGCATCAGAATTTATTATGAATGATGCTGGTTTGTACTTCATTCAGTTCTCTACTGCCGACGCGGTCGTGACTAAAAAACTGTTTATAAATTAAATACATATAAACTAACAGGGAAATAGGTAATCTTAACATAAAGTGCTTAGCTAATTATTTAGTTAAGCACTTTTTTAATGGCATACTCTTCGATTTAATCTACGCTATTCACTAGCCTAATTACTATATAATCTTATCATGACAATAACTTAACTTGTAACAAAACATTAACCATAGAGAGTAGTACAAAAAATAAACTAGACTTATAAATATGGGTTATATATTCACCAGTTATTTATAAAGACTGGCTTTAAAAATAATATTGAGATAATCTTTAAGATCTAAAGCTATGTTGAAGTCAATTGCAATTCCAGCTCTGGTAACTTTACTGACTCTTTCATGTCAGGCTAATACCAACATTCAAAATACAGCGGCGTCTGCCGATGAACTCAGTGACAAAGAAGTATTGGATTTACTCTTTGTCCTGGTCTACAATAATGACAACGATGATGAAGTGGATGCGCTATCCTTGCTAGACAGAAACTGGGAGGAGGGCATGATAGCACCATTAGTAGAAATAATGAGATTTAGTCAGGATAGAACCCAACTTAACAACATTAATAATCTACTAAATAGGAAGACAGAAAAATCACACGCCTCATTCTTTGAGTGGACGCAGTGGATGTGGGAAATTAAGCCAGAAATAGAAGCGTACTACTTTGATTTCAAAGCCGAAGTATATAAAAACATTGATCCGAAATTCTTCAACTACTTTGAAGGTCGAGTAGACCAAGCTAATATCCGATTAGAGGAAGTTGTTTGGGGAGGTGTACTACAAGATGGTATTCCACCATTACGGCATCCAAATTTAATTACACCTGCGCAAGCTGATTATCTAGCAGATTCTGATGTGGTATTCGGTGCATATATTAATGGTGTAGCAAAAGCTTATCCTAAGCGAATACTTGCATGGCATGAAATGTTTATCGATGACTTCGGAGATGAGGTTATCTGCGGTGTCTATTGTACACTTTGTGGAACCGTGATTGCATACAACACGGAGCATGATGGAGTGAAGCATGATTTAGGAACCAGTGGATTTCTATACAAATCTAATAAACTAATGTATGACCAAGCCACCCAAAGTCTATGGAATACTATAGAAGGCCAGCCCGTGTTAGGTCCCTTGTATGATAGTGGAATAGAATTGGAAGTCAGGCCTATAGTTACTACTACTTGGGGAGAGTGGAAGAAGATTCATCCACAAACAACTGTGTTATCTCTAGAGACAGGACATAGCAGAGATTATGGTGAAGGTGTAGCTTATCAGAATTACTTTGCCACAGATGAACTTATGTTTCCAGTCCCAATCACTAGTGATGAATTAAAAAATAAAGATGAGGTACTTATAATACGTAGTGAAGGGCACAGAGAAGACCCACAAGCCATTTCTATCAGATATCTTAAAAAGAAAAAATGGCACCAAGGTCAAGTAAATAAGGTTCCATACCTAGTACTTTCTGACATTTCAGGTGCTGCTAGAGTATTCGAAAGAGACAATATTGAATTTAAAAGCTATAAGAAAAATAAGCTGACGGATGTAGATGGCAATGTATGGCAAGTATCTCATGACAAACTATTAGGACCAGGAAATAAGACCCTCTATCGTCTTCCATCCCACAACACATTTTGGTTCGCTTGGTTCAACACTTATCCTAAAACAAGATTAATAAAATAAAGACCACATCTATGTAGTTTTAGTTTATTATTTACAATTTTTGACAAAGGCATCAGAATTATTTCTGATGCTTTTGTTTGTTTAGTATATACTTATACGTAAAACCACAATGACGCATTAGTATTCCTAAAGACTTGCATCTTCTTAGTGCCTTTAAGGTATCTACTTAGTTTAAAAAATAAGAATTGAATAAAATCATAGAATACAAGCATAGACATTAATTGTTCAATAATTACATGTAGCTTAAAAGACAAATTCCATTATTAATTAAATTCGAAACAATTATTTAATTCACAGGCAACCAATAAACCATTCATGTCATAATTGCTATTGTGTTCTCGAATGATTTGGCGATAACGTTCTTGTATTAATTCTTAATCCAACCGATTGAATTTGATTGTTTTCCCCACCTCTTCGATTTTTTTTAATTATCTAATTGAATACTAAAATGAAGCATAATTTACTCTTTTCGTTTTTTCTAATTTTGGCCAGTGTTACATTTGGAATGGCCCAAACACCAGCAGGTGCAGTTTATGTCATGAGCAATGGAGAAGGTCAAATCGATGGCGTTGTTCAAGGGCCAAATGCAATTGTAGCATATGCCCAAGCGGACAATGGCACACTAACGCTTATAGGCAGATATCCTACAGGCGGAAATGGTGGTGATTTTGATGGCGGTGAGGGATTAGATCCACTAATCTCTGCATATGCGATTACAAAGACAGTCGACAACCAATTTGTACTTGCTGTAAATGCAGGAAGTAACACAATCACTTCAATGTCCGTAAATGGAGATTATTCATTGAATGTTGTTGATACACAATCCACTTTGGATATTGGACCTAACAGTATCGCACATATACCAGTAAGAAGACCTGGCATTAACGGTATCGTATATGTCTCTAACATTACAAGACAAGAATTTCTTGCACAAGGTGAACCTGCTCAGCAAGGTAGTATTACTGGATTTTGGTTATTAGAAGATGGTTCATTACAACCTATAGCCAACTCGAGAAGACAATTGGCGAACAGACCATCTGCAATTCAGATATCTCCAGATGGTAACTTTGTTGTTGTCTCTTCTATAAATTCTGGCTCTTCTGCTCTTGCGAGCAATAGTCAGGACGAAATAGTTGTATTTAGATTAGATCAAGAAAATGGAACAGTAAGTGACAGATTAGCTGGCGCAACCTCTACATTGAGAGGAAATACGCAAGGAAGAAACTTACCATCTGCAATTGGATTCCAGATAGTAGGTGATAATTATGTTGTAGTTACAGAGGCGAGAGAATTCAGACCAGATGGTACACCTCCTGTATTCCCTGGACTACAAGATGGATCAGTATCTACATGGCAAATAATGGATAATGGTGGTCTAAGGCCAATTAATATGGATGTACTTTCCGGAGAAAACAATACAGGAAGGACAGCTTGTTGGTTAGATTTTTCTAACGATAATACATTCTTTGTTTCTAATGCAATCGAGGCTGGATTGGCTTCTTATAGTTTCAATGATGGTGAAATAAGACTTCTAGACCAAGTAGCAGCTCAAGGTACTGGTGCTACAGGAAATACAACCGATCCAGCATCTGCTTTTGGCACGACTGAAGGATGGATAGACATGTGGATTTCTGATGATAACAGATACTTATACCAAGCATACGGATTAACAGGAGGTGTCGGTGTATTCGAAATTAATGGTCGTGAATTAAATCAAATACAACTAGTAGAAGGTGATCTGCCAACCAACAACATACAAGGTATTGTCTCTGTTGGACCTCCTGATGACCTAACGACTACAGTAGGTGCTGTATATGCGATGTCCAATGGTGAAGGCCAAGTAGACGGCGTTGTGCAAGGACCTAACTCAATCGTTGCTTATGCACAAGCAGCTGATGGAACACTATCTTTTCTAGATAGCTACCCTACTGGTGGCAATGGTGGTGATTTCGATGGCGGTGAAGGATTAGATCCACTTATCTCTGCTTACGCAATTACTAAGACGAATGATAACAAATTTGTACTAGCAGTCAATGCAGGTAGTAATACCGTTACTTCTATGGCGGTAAATGAGGATTTTTCACTTTCAGCAGTAGCTACTACATCTACATTGGACGTGGGACCTAACAGTATCGCCTATGTGCCATCTAGAAGATTTGGCATCAATGGGTTAGTATATGTAAGTAATATTACAAGAGAAGAATTTTTAGCACAAGGAGAGCCTGCACAGCAAGGTAGTATCGTTGGATATTGGTTATTAGATGATGGTTCTTTAGTACCTATCGCTGACTCAAGAAGAGAACTAGCTAACAGACCTTCTGCTATCCAATTTTCTCCAGACGGTGACTTCGTAGTCGTCGCCTCTATCAACTCTGGATCTTCTGCTTTAGCTAGTGGTAGTGAAGATGAGATTGTTGTATATAGGGTTAATAGTGATGGTACATTGAGTAGTGAGCAAATCAGTGCAGGCACTTCTACATTAAGAGGAAATGTCGAAGGTAGAAACTTACCTTCAGCAATTGGATTCCAGATAGTAGGAGACAACTATATCGTTGTAACTGAGGCAAGAGAATTCAGACCAGATGGTACACCGCCAGTATTTCCAGGACTACAAGATGGATCTGTATCTACATGGCAAATACTTCCTGATGGAACATTAAATGCTATAAGTCTTGATGTAGCTTCAGGAGAAAATAACACAGGTAGAACTGCTTGCTGGTTAGACTTCTCAGATGAGAATACTTTCTTCGTATCTAATGCAATAGAAGCAGGATTAGCTTCTTATAGCTTCAATGAAGGTGTCGTGGAATTAATAGACCAAGTTGCTGCACAAGGAACAGGTGCTACTGGTAATACAACTGACCCAGCTGCTGCATTTGGCACTACGGAAGGATGGATAGATCTTTGGATTTCTGATGATAAAAGATATTTATACCAGGCCTATGGACTGACAGGAGGTGTTGGTGTATTTGAAATAAATGGTAGTGAATTAACTCAAATACAACTAGTAGAAGGAGATCTACCAACCAACAACATACAAGGTATCGTTTCAGTGGGACAACCTGCCAATACAGGCAATCCACTGACTGCTAGATATAGAATAACCTTTGATGCAATCTGGAATGAAGAGACGCATCCCGTTGACTATCCTGCTGACGAGCCAAATATAGCTCGATTCTCTCCTGTAGCAGGATTGACACACAATAACGATTTTGTATTATTTGAAGACTTTGGAATGGCTACGCCAGGACTAGTAGAGATATCTCAGTCAGGGTCTAGAGATCCTTTAGATTCTGAATTGGCAGAAGTCATCATCAATGGCGAGGGACAGTTCTACATAGAAAGTAACACAAGAGTACGTCCTTCTCCAGATACGATAACGACGACCTTCCAAGTATCAGAGTCACACCCACTTGTGAGTGTCACTTCAATGATAGCGCCAAGTCCAGACTGGATAGTGGCTGTAAGAGGACTTAATCTAATGGAAAATGGAGAATTTATAGATAGAAGAATTGTTCAGTTCTCTCCATATGACACAGGATCTGATAGTGGACAATCATATGCTTCTCCTAACGAGCCGACTGTACCACAACAGACTATTACCCCTATTACAGGTGGCGTACTCTCTAATAATGGAGAGATTGCGAGTATCGGTATATGGAGATTTGAAAGAATAGATGATGATAGAAATTGCGATGTGCGCGGAGGATCACTAGCAGGTGGACCTATCAATTTCTGCATGGACGGATCTGCTGACATATTAGATGCAAACACAATCAGCTTGACAGGCGACAATGCACTTAATCAGATATTGATTACTGATGACCAAGGCTTTATAGTAGCCTTGCCGACTGCCCTCTCTGATGTGAACTTCGAAGACATGGGAGAAGGTGTTAGATATGTCTATAACTTAGGTTATGAGGGTAATCCAGGTGGCTTGGCTATCGGAAATAACATAGAAGACCTCAGAGGATGTTTTGACCTTTCTAATTCTGTAAGAGTGAGCAGTGTGGATGTAGTGACCTGCAGCAGCAACTTTGTGGGTGCCGTATATGCAATGTCAAATGGTGAAGGTCAAGTACCTGGTAACGTACAAGGACCTAACTCTGTAATCGCTTATGGTCAAGCTCCTAATGGAATGTTGACACTGATAGACAGCTACCCTACTGGCGGTAACGGTGGTGATTTTGATGGCGGCGAAGGACTAGATCCACTTATCTCTGCTTATGCAATTACTAAGACTCAGGATAACAAATTTGTACTGGCAGTCAATGCTGGAAGTAACACAGTAACTTCTATGGCTGTAAATGAGGATTTCTCACTAGAGGCTGTAGATACAGAATCTACTTTAGATGTAGGGCCTAATAGTATCGCATATGTGCCATCAAGAAGGTTTGGCATCAACGGAATGGTATATGTGTCTAATATTACACGTCAAGAGTTTCTAGCTCAAGGTGAACCAGCACAACAAGGTAGTATTACAGGTTACTGGTTATTAGATGATGGTACATTGCAGCCTATTCTAGACTCTAGAAGAGAATTAGCCAACAGGCCATCTGCGATACAGTTTTCTCCTGATGGTGACTTTATTGTAGTAGCATCTATCAACTCTGGCTCTTCTGCTCTTGCTAGTGGCAGCGAAGATGAGATAGTAGTCTACAGAGTCAATAGTGATGGCACTCTTAGTCCTGATCCGGTAAGTGCAGGCACCTCTACATTGAGAGATAATACAGACGGAAGAAATTTACCGTCAGCCATTGGTTTCCAGATAGTCGGTGATAACTATATCGTCGTTACAGAAGCTAGAGAGTTTAGACCAGATGGTACACCACCAGTATTCCCAGGATTACAGGATGGGTCAGTATCTACATGGCAATTACTACCTGATGGTACCTTAAATGCGATTAGTCTTGATGTAGCTTCAGGAGAAAATAATACAGGAAGAACTGCTTGTTGGTTAGATTTCTCTGATGAGAATACCTTTTTTGTATCTAATGCAATAGAAGCAGGATTGGCTTCATACAGCTTTAATGATGGTGTTGTAGAATTGATAGATCAGGTCGCTGCTCAAGGAACTGGGGCGACAGGAAATACGACTGACCCGGCTGCAGCTTTTGGTACTACGGAAGGATGGATAGATCTATGGATTTCAGATAATGGAAGATATCTATACCAAGCGTATGGGTTGACAGGTACTGTTGGTGTATTTGAAATAAATGGTACTGAACTGACACTTATCCAAGAAGTAGAAGGAGACCTACCTACCAACAATATACAAGGTATCGTGTCTGTTGGACAACCAGCCAACGCTGGCAATCCACTGACTGCCAGATATAGATTGACCTTTGATGCCCTATGGAATGAGGTCACTCATCCTGTAGACTTCCCAGGTGACTTTCCTAACATCGCGAGATTCTCGCCTGTCGCTGGTGTGACACACAATGCTAACTTCAGCTTATTTGAAGAAGGTGGAATGGCAACACCAGGTCTAGTAGAAATATCGCAATCAGGATCTAGAGATCCAATTGATTCAGAATTAGCTAATGTTGTGACAAGTGGCGATGGAGAATTCTATATAGAAAGTAATACAAGAGTACGTCCTTCTCCGGATACAATCTCTACGACATTCCAAGTTTCTGATTCTCACCCGCTCGTGAGTGTGACCTCTATGATTGCACCAAGTCCAGACTGGGTTGTTGCCGTAAGAGGCCTTAACCTTCTAGAAAACGGTGATTTTATAGACAGAAGAATTGTTCAGTTCTTACCTTACGATACAGGATCTGATAGTGGTGTATCATATGCATCGGATAATGAGCCAACAGTACCACAGCAGCCAATCACAATGATTACTGATGGTGTATTGGCTAACAATGGTGA
This sequence comes from uncultured Saprospiraceae bacterium, assembly GCA_964591455.1. Taxonomy (GTDB): domain Bacteria; phylum Bacteroidota; class Bacteroidia; order Chitinophagales; family Saprospiraceae; genus RFSX01. Next base: position 17,259 of record CAZQDZ010000035.1, on the reverse strand, counting down.
TATCGCGAGTTTCGGTATATGGAGATTTGAGAGAATAGATGGAGATAGAAATTGCGAGGTAGAAGGAGGTTCTCTAGCAGGTGGGCCATTTAACTTCTGCATGGATGGAACAGCTGACTTCGTATCCAGTAGTGCATTCAGCCTAACAAATACTAATGCACTTAATCAATGGGTCATAACAGATGACCATGGTGTTATCATTGCCTTACCTAGCCTACTCACTGAGTTTAACTTTGAAGACCTAGGCGAAGGTGCTAGTTACATCTGGAACCTTGGATACGAAGGCGTTCCTAGAGGATTAGAGATGGGCAATAACATAGAGGACCTAAGAGGATGTTTTGACTTATCTGATGCAGTATTGGTTAGTACTACTGTATGTGATCTTACTGCTGTTGGTGCAGTATATGCCATGTCAAATGGTGAAGGTCAAGTACCAGGTGTGGTTCAGGGTCCTAACTCTGTAGTAGCTTATGCTCAAGCAGATGATGGCACCTTGACTATCTTAGGATCTTACCCTACAGGTGGTAATGGTGGTGACTTTGACGGAGGTGAAGGACTAGATCCACTTATCTCTGCATACGCTATCACTAAGACCTTAGACAACAGATTTGTACTTGCGGTCAATGCAGGTAGTAATACTGTTACTTCTATGACAGTAAATGAAGACTATACTTTGACAGTATCTGATACACAACCAACACAAGATGTTGGACCTAACAGTATTGCTGTTATAGAATCAGATATAGATGGTGTTAACGCCTTAGTATACGTGAGTAATATTACAAGACAAGAATTCTTAGATCAAGGAGAGCCAGCACATCAAGGAAGTATCGTTGGCTACTGGTTAATGGAAGATGGAACCTTGCAGCCGATTGCAGACTCTAGAAGAGAGTTAGCTAATAGACCTTCTGCTGTACAAATTTCTCCAGACGGACAGTTTATCGTAGTTGCCTCTATTAACTCTGGTTCTTCTGCTTTGGCTAGTGGAAGCGAAGATGAGATTGTCGTATATAGCATCAATGGTGACGGAACACTTAGTTCTGATCAAACAGCAGGTGGTACGTCTACATTGAGAGGTAATGCAGAAGGCAGAAACTTACCTTCTGCGATTGGTTTCCAGATTGTCGGTGATAATTATGTAGTTGTTACTGAGGCAAGAGAATTCAGACCAGATGGTACACCTCCTATTTTCCCTGCACTACAGGATGGTTCTGTATCTACATGGCAAATTCTTGCAGACGGATCATTAAATGCTATTGATCTAGATGTTGCTTCAGGCGTCAATAATACAGGAAGAACTGCTTGCTGGTTAGACTTCTCAGATGAGAATACTTTCTTCGTATCTAATGCGATAGAGGCAGGATTAGCATCTTATAGCTTCGACAATGGTTCTATAGCACTTCTAGATCAGGTAGCTGCTCAAGGAACTGGTGCGACAGGCAATACGACTGATCCAGCGGCTGCATTCGGAACGACTGAAGGATGGATAGACATGTGGATTTCAGATGACAACAGATACCTATACCAAGCTTATGGTTTGTCAGGTACTGTAGGTGTATATGAAATCAATGGTACTGAGTTGACACTTCTACAGGAAGCAACTGGAGACTTACCACTCAATAACATACAAGGAATTGTATCTGTTGGTGAGATAGGTGGAAGTGTTTCTACAGAGGATGTTGTATTAGATAACAGTGAAATCAGATTAAGTGTATTCCCTAATCCTAATAGAGGTGACCAGATGTCAATAGATTTCTTCCTAAGAGAAGCATCTGACTATGATGTGACGCTTTATAACATACAAGGAAATACTATTTCATCTGGAGAGATTGCAGGAAGAGGTGTTGTAGGAAACAACACGATTCCTCTTGGAAACATGAACTTAGAAGCTGGAACATATTTAATCAGATTAAATCTGGAAAGTGGTTCTATTACAAACAAGTTCATAGTGATTCGATAGTAATAGTTAAAAAATAAAGTAGTTTGATTCTGTCACGGAATAACCCAAAGGGGTTTCCAGCTCGAAAGGGAGAGGCATTTGCCTCTCCCTTTTTTTATTCACACTACCTGATAACCAATATTAAATCCAAAGAGAATCACTGATTCATCAACCCGCTCTATAACATCATACCGATAATTTAACATAATACCTATGCGTATTCTTGGAAAGCCTATTGCAGATATGATATGCTAACACTACTTTTGACACATTACTAATTTTTATAATATGATATCTATGTTTACAAATCGACTTTCTATAGTGTTTTTCATATTTATACTAGCGATTACAGCCCTATCTTTCAGTGCATGTGACGAAGATTTACTATTAGATGATGTAGGTTGTGTTACTTGTGTAGATGCTCAAAACATCACAATAGAAGCTTGTTCGGATGGTTTTGGTAATCTGACAACGACTCAAAACAATGATCCATCTTCAGCGCTAGAATCCCAAAACACTACACTAGAAGAATTTAGAAATGCGCAGGAACAGCAAGGTTCTACTTGCCAATAAATCTGTGAACAGGCATTCAGGCAAAGGACTCCTGACCTCTTGCCGAAGTTTTTATTTAAAATGTAGCTTAGTGGTGAAGACACCCCAGCTGAATTCTCACTGGCAGCGCTAGAATCCCAAAACACTACACTAGAAGAATTTAGAAATGCGCAGGAACAGCAAGGTTCTACTTGCCAATAAATCCGTAAACAGGCATTCAGGCAAAGGACTCCTGATCTCTTGCCGAAGTTTTTTTTTAAATGTAGTTGAGAGGTGAGGACACCCTCAGCTGAATTCTCTCTAGTTGACTGATAGAGTTCCTTGAGTCCGATATAAAAATTCAACTGTTATTTTCCCGATTGCTTGCCAATTTACTACAACTCAGTTAAATTCGTTTTAACTATCATATCAATCGACAACTACAAACTTCTGCGTGATTGTACCCTTATCATTTGACACCTTAATAAAATATTGTCCGGCCTCAAATTCATCAGTGGATATTGCTTCTTGACTACTTAGGTCCTGAGTACGGATAAACTCTCCCGTCATGGCATATATCTCTGCAATTGTATTTTTGAAATTAGATGAATAATCTAGACTCAGTGCTTGTCCACGTTTAATAGGAGAAGGAAAAATATTGAAATATTGATCAACATTAGATTCATCAATCACCGTTGAAATAAAATCCAAATTTCTGTATTCTATAATTCTATTTGGCCCTTGAGAAGGATAGAAACTTCCATTGGTAGCAAAATATATAGCACCATTATTGGGGTTAATACAGACATCTCTTATTCTACCATAGTCCCTGAAAAATATTTCACTTGAGTTCAATACAACGGTCCCGTCATCATTAAAGTCGATGAGGCGTATTCCATTAAACCGATTAAAAAATCCACCTAGCATAGCCATCAGCATTTGGCCTTCCCACTCAGGAATGGCTTCATGCTCATAGAAAATAATATCGCTGGGTGCAATTGTAGGTGTCCATTCTACCAGTGGCTCTTGTACGTTATTATTATTACAAAAAGCTATCTCACTCCCAGTATTACATTGGCCCAGCACCTCAGGCCAACCGTAATTCGTTCCTGGCTCTATAAGGTTAAATTCGTCAGCACTATCAGGCCCATGCTCAGATATATATAATCTATCTCCCGGACCATAAGCCAACCCTTGAGAATTACGTAAGCCAAAAGCATATACATAGCTATCTGAAAATGGGTTATCTACTGGAATACTGCCATCAAGATTAATTCTCAAAATCTTGCCCTGCAAAGCACTCAAATCTTGTGGTGTGTTCTCATCAAAAGCATCTCCCAGCGTCATCAGCAATTTATCATCACGAGAAATCAATAAGCGACACCCAGAATGAAATTCAAAGGTTGTGATATTTTCTAATAGGATTTGTTCATCTACGAGTTGGTTGCCATTCCATCTAAAAGTAGACAACCGCTTAGTGAGCTCATCCTCATTCCGACCAATATCATAAGCGAGATAAATCAATTGATTATTTTCAAAGTCTGGATGAAAACAAAATCCAAGCATCCCCGATTCTGAAAAGTTGCCCACAACTGAAGTCAAATCTAAAATTTCAGTGACGTTACCAGTACGGGGCCTTATTCGCTTCATTCTACCTGGTCGCTCTGTCAACCAGATATAGCCATCTGGGCCCCACTTCATCTCCCATGGGACATCTAGACCTATTGCCACTTCGCGTTCCGTTAGTGTCGTCGTTTCTAGTAATAGCTCTCTCTGAGCAGATAGGTGGGATACAAACCCCAACATCAAAAAGTAGCAAAACAAAGGCCTTATTCTTTCCACTCGAACGATTTTAAATCAAAAAACGACTAATGTATTGATATTTAGAAATACATGCACCTATAAGATATTAATGAGTTTAGAACTAGGTTATGTATTTGTCACCAGAGACATTATATTTAAGTTATTCTAGAATCAGCCTATATAATGCAAGATGAATAGTTATTTGTATTTATCATTCTTAGAAAACCAATAAGCTAATCTTGCAAGAGGCATTCTCCATGAAAGTGCTATATTAACCAATCCATTCCTTGTGGAACTTGTAAGATTAGTTGTACCTAGATTAGGGAACTCCTCAACTAAACCTTGTGAAAATTCCTGTATAAAGTCACCTAGGCCATTTGACATAATATCTCCTAGGTAAAATACACCCAATGAAAAAGCACCCTGGTGCTTTGGAAAAAAGTAACTGACACCACCACCCAACACAGCACTGAAGCCAAGTTTGTTATCAGCAGATAGTGCAAACCCAGGATTGCTATTATCATCAGCCCATACATAGTATTTCATACCTCTATTGAGTTGAGCAGATATGAAAGGACTAAATCTCTTTCGACTGGACTGAGAAATAAAGTAGTGCTCTAGTCCAATCGCAGGTACAAAGGACACAAGAGTGTTAACTCCTATGTTTACAAACGCAGAAGTTTTATCCGTGAACTTATATAAAAATTTAGCACCAATTATCTCGTGATCCCAACCTAGGCCCAATGAAATATGAAACTTAGGGCTATCTTGTTCAGATACAGAATTAAGACTATCCTGCGATTGCAGGGCTGTAACCATAAAAAGAAATGATTGAATAATTAAAAATCGCATTGTTTGGTTTATTAAAGTTCCTTCTTTTTAAACATAACACTTATTTAGCTTTTCAAGTAATACAATTTATAAAAAGTAGTAATTCCTAGTCTCTGATTGAAATGAATAACATCTTTAACACCTCAAAATCAACGATATCTTACCAACTTCACCACTCCAAAAAACCTATCTTTGCAACCGAGAATTTTAAACCGGATAATGACAATGGCTTTATAGCCGTTTTCTAGATGTTCTGACAATAAAACGTATGCAGTTTTTATTTCCCTCTGTTCTTTGGGTGTTATTGGCGCTTGCAATACCAATCATCATTCACCTTTTCCACTTCAGAAGATTCAAAAAAGTCTACTTCACCAATGTCAAGTTCCTCAAAGAGATAAAGGAAGAGAAGAGCACTCGCAATAAATTAAGGAACCTCTTGGTATTGCTATCCAGATTGGCGGCGATGGCTTGTCTCATTTTTGCTTTTGCCCAGCCGTTCCTTGCTAAAGAAGCGTCTACCAAGATGGGGGAAAACTACGTGAGCATCTTTGTAGATAACTCTAACAGTATGATGGCCGCCTCAGAGGATGTGCCTTTACTAGACAAAGCAAAAAAGAAAGTAGAAGAGATCATCTCTGCTTATGGCCCCTCAGACAATTTCCAAATATTTAGTCATGAAATGAATGGGAGCCAACAAAGATGGTTGTCACAGGAGAATACCATCCCTGCCATAGAGGAGATAACTGTTAGTCCAGAAGTCAATTTGTTGTCTAAAGTTCATTTCAAACAGATGCAGACAGCACCAGAAGAAGGTAATCATATTATTTACTATTTATCTGACTTCCAAAAATCCATCACCGATTTTGAGTTTCAATCTGACACCACTACCGAAGTTAATTTCCTACCCTTCCAAGCGGTTAAAGAAAATAATATCTCTATAGACAGTGCTTGGTTTGAAGCGGTAGTCCCTTCTGTCAATCAAAACAATAAACTGTATGTCCGAATAAAAAACTACAGCAATGAGAAAAAGGATGGTGTAAGACTGAGCATCGCACATAATGGACAGACCAGACCTGAAGGCACAGTAAATATACCTGCTAATAGCAGCATCACTGACACAATCAACATCCTAGTTACGGAAGCGGGATGGCAGGATATGACCATCCAGATAGATGACTACCCTATCCAGTTCGATGACCAATACTTCATTAGCTTCAATGTAAAGTCTACCGTCAATACCCTATCTATCAATCAAGGTAGCAGTAATCGATATCTCACTGCCCTCTTTAAAGGTTTGAGCCAGTTTGACTTAATGAATATGACGACGGCTAATATCCAATATGATCGGTTTAAAGAAAAAGACCTGGTTATTCTAGATGACCTGAACTCTATCAGCTCAGGTCTAGCGGCGGCGTTAGAGGGGTATGTTTCCAATGGTGGTAATTTATTGGTTTTCCCTTCATCTACCGCAGATGTAAAGAGTTACAATGACCTCTACGCCAGATTAGGGACCAATACCTTACAAGAATGGAACAAGGAAGATCAGAATGTACATAAGATAAACACCACTGAGTTTGTCTTTAATAATGTCTATGAATCGACAGGAAGGAATCTCAAATTGCCTACAACCAATGGACATTTTACCTTTTCTAACTATAGTACCAGAGGCGGAGAATCTCTGCTAGAATATAGAAATGGTCAAGACTTCATCACCAAGTATACATTGGAGAAAGGAAATATCTATCTGTGTGCTGCACCGCTGAACAAGGACTTTAATGACTTGGCGATCAATGCGGAGATTTTCGTGCCGCTTCTCTATAAGGTCGCCTATTCTAAAAGCCAATCGGAGAAAATAAGTTACACCATCGGCGTAGATAATCTGACAGAAGTCAATAGCGTTACAGATGGCAGTGAGATTATATATAAAATTACAGGAGAGCAAGAATTCATCCCTGGCCAAACCAATCAGGGTAACTCTACCATCATCACATTCAATGATATGGTCCAAAAGGCTGGCTTCTACAAAGTCAGTTTACAAGATCAGGTGATTAAGGGACTGGGGTTTAATTTTGATAGAGTAGAGTCTGCCTTGGAGCAATTCTCAGTAAAAGAACTTGAATCTCAGTATGGAGATAAAGTCAATATTCTAGACAATAACTTGAATGCGGATTTGGCTACCATCATAAAAGAAAAGGATCAAGGTGTCACCTTGTGGAGATGGTTTTTAATTTTAGCTTTGGTATTTCTAGCTATAGAAACCTTACTCCTCAGATTTTGGAAATTATAAGAAGTTAAAAACAGTATGTCCGTTCTTATTAAAAATGCTACCATCGTCTATCCTGGACACAATCTCCATAAGAGCAAAAGAGATATCCTGATTAAGAATGGTCATATAGAGAAAATAGCCTCTAGAATCACCTCTAAATCTTCAAAAATAATAGAGTCTTCGCAACTATATCTTTCTCCTGGCTGGATGGACATAGGAACTTTCAGTGGAGAACCGGGATATGAGAATAGAGAATCTTTGGAGACACTATCAAGGACGGCTGCCTCTGGGGGCTATACGGCCCTCGCTACTTTTCCTAACACGAATCCAGTAACCGAAAGCAAATCCGGCATCCAATATATTCTCCATACCACCCAGAACCATCTGGTCAATTATTACCCTATCGGGGCCCTAAGCAAAGGCTGTGCAGGCGAAGAAATAACAGAGATGATAGATATGCATAACCATGGTGCAGTCGCCTTTTCTGATGGTCTAAAATCACTAGACTCAAGTGGACTCATGATGAGAGCGCTGGATTATGTGAAATCTGTGGGCAGCCTGATCATACATCACCCGCAAGACAATACACTCTCACATGGCAACCTAGTACATGAAGGAGTAGTAAGCACGGAATTAGGTATGAAGGGGAATCCATCCTTATCTGAAATTCTCATTCTTGATAGAGACATAGAACTAAACAAGTATACTAATAGCCAATTGTTAGTACACAATATCTCCACCAAAGAAGCTGTAACCAGACTCAAAGGCCTCCATAAATCAGGTATATCCTGTTCGGTCAGTTATCTGAATTTGTGCAAAACAGCCTCAGCTGTATCTACCTTTGATAGTAATATGAAGACGGTGCCTCCTCTGCGAAGCGAGAAAGATAGGCAAGCCCTTGTTTCTGGCATCAATAAAGCAATCATTCAGGTGATATCAAGTAACCATAAACCACTGGAGGATGAGGCAAAGAAAATGGAATACTCCTATGCTAAAGCTGGTGCTATAGGACTGCAGACTTGCTATAGTGGACTTATGACGGATGCGTCAGAGCTCAGTACTGAAAGACTGGTAGAGTGTCTAGCGCTCAATCCCAGAACGATTTTAGGCCTTCCACATCCAGAACTCAAAGCGGGCGCCGAAGCAGAGCTTAGCCTATTCGACCCTACGCTTAAGTGGACATTGAGCGACAAGAATAATACATCGAAATCAAAAAATTCTCCTTATTGGAATCAAGAACTGACTGGGATGGTTCTAGGTGTAATAAATGGGAAGAAAGAACATTGGAATAATTATAAATAATCAAACAACATGAGTCGAGTTTTTGCACTTATCATAGCCCTGGTCGTTTTGACTTCTTTCACTCCAGAGCCCTCTCTTAAGCTAGCTATCTTAAAGTATAATGGAGGTGGTGACTGGTATGCAAACCCTACAGCACTTCCTAATCTGGCTGTCTTCTGCAACCAACAATTAGGGACTAACCTTAATGCAAATTTTGCTACTGTAGAAGCTGGAAGCGCTGAACTATTTAATTATCCGTTTGTGCATATGACTGGGCATGGTAATGTTGTATTCTCAGAATCAGAGGCAGAGAATTTGAGGACGTATCTGGTAGCAGGTGGTTTTCTGCATATAGATGACAACTATGGGATGGACCCTTTTGTCAGGCCGGCTATGAAAAAAGTGTTTCCTGATTTAGAATTCAAAGAGATTCCTTTTGACCACCCTATATATCACAATGCTTTCGAATTTGACAACGGGTTACCTAAGATACATAAGCATGATGACAAGCCTGCCGTTGGGTACGGACTTATATATGAAGGTAGATTAGTTTGTTTTTATAGCTATGAGACAGACTTAGGTGATGGTTGGGAAGACCAAGTTGTGCACAAAAACTCTGAGGAAAAACGTATTCAGGCATTACGCATGGGCGCCAATATTGTGAAATTTGCTTTTGAATCGGAGTAGATCGCTTATATGCTAGCGTATACTCTGACAACTCTATCCATCAGATACTTTCTGTAACTCAATGCATATTTTCTCATAGATTCTAGCTGCTCAGGCGTGAACTTCTCTACAGATAAGCCATAAGACATATGGTTCTTTGATTCATCTTCTTTGTTCTTTATACCTATTCTATGCTTTCCAAAAGTACTCAGTTCCCAAGGGTGCTTTAACCCAAAGAAATGTCCCATTTCATGTACCATCGTCTGATTGCCATCTAGTCCTTCATAAGCCATAAGGATTCTATCAAACCTAGGACTATTAGAGACATAGGCTTCTTGGTTTGCAGACAGTAGTGGTGTGAATCCCATGAGTGCATCCCCTTTCCCGCTTTCACTGTATGTATCGAATAAGAAAATATTTATCGCCCCCTTCTTTTCTATAGGGTCTACGATAGGCTCTATAATTTCATCTCTATCTATTCTGTAACTCTCGTAAATATCTGGTAAGTAGGCATGATTGGGATCCATGAAAAGCTCATTGAAGACAAATGATATTTGTCCCTGAAAGGCTTCATTTAGATATTCTATATTCTCGAAAATCTGGACTGAAATGGATTCATCCACTTCTTCTCTTCCCATCATATAGACATTCACTCTCATTACTGGGAGTTCTTTGAAAGCCTTAGGCGTACCCTTTGGATCATGTATGGGTCCTTCTGTCCATGCACAGAGGATAATCACAGAAAGTAATATGTAAATCCAGTTTCTCATTACACGAAATTTTAAATCTGGCAATAATGTTGGATAGAATGCCAAAATGAAATTTAATCTAGACTCTACTTCCTCCATCAGAATTGGTTTCTGTATGGAATTTTTCCGGATTGTTGGTAGTGTTGTAATTAACTGTTTCTATGAACTAAATGTTGCATTTGTTTCGTAAAAAACAAGTTAAAAGAGGAAAAATTAAGGGATGCTAAACTATTGTTAGAATTTAATTTGGCATTTGGGGTATCTAATTAAGTTCAATAACGATGCCACAGGAATTCTAGAAAGGTAGATTGCAACCTAGCATACATAGAAATATAGAAGTAATGTTTAATACGCTGAAATCTAGCTGTTTATATATTTCTTAAAGTATAGATTAGCGGCTTCCATCACTTTCCAGCTCAGCAAAATTGTTGCCACCATCGTAGGTAAGGCCATAACCGCAAAGGTGCCATCTATTATGTTAATGATTATGTCTAATGACAGGGTTGCTCCAAATAAGATACTCATCAGGTAAAATATATTGTACCATAGCCTACTCCGCTCTCCAAATAAGAATACGGCGCATTTACTACCATAGTATGAGTAGCTAAGTAGTGAAGAAATACTAAATACAGCTATACACAGTAACAATACATATTTACCTACACCAGGAATCCCAAGCGTAAACGCCTGTGCTGTCAAGGAAACGCCGCTCGCATCTGTTGTCTGCCAAACCCCCGTAACTAAGATGGCCAGCGCCGTCAAGGTACAGACGATAATCGTATCTATAAAGGGGCCTAGCATCGCGACTAGACCTTCTCTGACAGGCTCAGCAGTCTTGGCAGCACCATGGGCCATCGGAGCAGTTCCTATTCCTGCCTCATTAGAAAAGGCACCACGCTTGATACCCAAAACGATGAGTGCACCTAGAACCCCACCTGTAACCGAATCTTTCATATAATCGGCCTTAAAGGCATCAGTAATAATAAGTCCGAGGTATTTAGGCAACTCTTCTATATGCGTGATCAGGACCACAAAGACAGCAATAAAATATAAGACCACCATGCTTGGCACCAATCTAGAGGCCGTCTTACTTATTCTCTCAAGGCCGCCCAATATAACCGCACTAGCCAGCCCACAAAGGAGCAATCCTGTGATGAAATTACTTGCAAGACCTACCTCTATGTTCAATGGCTGCAGTAATATATCCGCCGTCGCCTGAGTAAACTGATTCACATTAAATATTGGCAGTGCCCCTATTAGTCCAGCTACACTGAACAAGACCGCCATAGGCTTCCATTTCTTTCCGAGTCCATGTATTATAAAGTACATGGGACCCCCCTGTGCCACACCATTGCTATCCGCTCCCCTATACATGATGGCAAGAGTGCAAGTGAAAAATTTAGTGGCCATCCCTATGATACCACTCATCCACATCCAAAAGACAGCACCAGGTCCGCCTACACTTATCGCCACTGCGACGCCAGCTATATTCCCCATGCCCACGGTCGCTGCCAGGGCAGTGGTCAGTGCTTGGAAGTGATTAATCTCTCCTGGATCATTGGGATCATCATACTTACCTCTAAGTACATTGATAGCATGCCCAAAATATCTAAATGGTAAAAATCGAGATAGCACCAAAAAATACAACCCACCGCCTACCAACAATACCAGCAGCGGCATCCCCCACATAGCTGAACTATATGCCGATGCAAGGGTATCTATGCTCTGTACGATTTTGCTCATACTCTAAGTAAGTTTAAATGACCTATTGACCATAAAATTATCTACAAAATAGAAATTCTGTAATTTTTAGTGGCGCAGTGGTTTGTTTACACCTTTGAATTAACCTGCGTGAAGAATGAGGTATCCTATTAACAAGTAGAAAAAATTAGAGTAGAAATATTGCAGTTAGAGAGAAGTGTGGCGAAAAAAAGATTTGGCAAGCATATTTAAATAGACGTTTGCGACCTCCACTAGTGAGGGTAAAAATAGTAAAAAGCCGTTCAACTTTCTAAGCGGCCTTTTACTTTATCATATGTAACAAAAGTTACTTACTACTTTAAATTTACTCTGGACAAATAGTATTACTGGATGATCCACTACATTCTTGAAATATTCTCTCCACTCCAGCTATTACTGTATTGCTTGTGCAAAAACCAGCATCACAACCAGAATCATCAACTTCATAAACATATCCTGAGTTTAGATTCATTATAATATAATTACCAGAAACACAATTATCATTATGGACATGAAGAGAAGGATCTCCATTTAAAGTATTATCATCTTTATCACGGCAAGCACCTCCTTCTTGTTCTACAGTAATATTTATCCCTTGATTGTTATTTGCATTTCCTGAGAGTCTTAAAGTTACTGCACCTCCTGATCTTGTATGGACAATATTTGTAAGTTCACAGTTACTTGCACCTTCTAGGTGGATACCTGCAAAACCCGTTTCTCCTATACAATCTCCATCACTCGCAACACGGAACAAATTCAAGTTTTTACAAGTTACTCCATTAGCATTTATTACAACACCATCGCCCAAAAAATTGCTAACTGTCAGAGATGATAATTCGACATGGTCTCCTTCTTCGTTCGTACTATTACTTCCATCTATAACTATACCAGGCCCTTCACCAATCCCATCAAGTTCTTCATTTGTACCTCTGATTTGCAAATTAGATATTTCACATCCTTGGCAATCAGATAAATTTACAGCTGAACCTGATCCAACTTTCTCGATAATGCTATTACCATGGTTATCACCCATCAAACTAGCTCCCTCTCCTGTAAGATTAACTGAAGCTCCATTTTCTAAGCGAAGTCTGAGTCCAGCTTGAATATGCAGTTGTTTTCCAGCAGGTATGTCTATAGATTGTTCGATTTCTACTGTTGTAGTATAAATATCTGAATTCGGCTTTAAACAAACTCTATCATGAGCTTCAAATATGTCATAAGGCACCCATGTTTGATTTCTTTCATCAAATTCAATGATATGACATTGTGAGCATTGTGCTGAAATTCCAAGTGTAGAAATTAGAAACGCGATTGTATATAGTAAATTTTTCATATGGCTAATTAATCTATAATTATTATTTATCTAACTATTACTTTAATTCCATCCTCTTGCCATGGACAAATACCACCACTCCCATTTTGAGTTTGGTTATTCATCATGTCTCCATTAAAGGTACTGCCTTCGGGTATACAAAGGATAATTTTGTTATTATTTCCATAGTTATTATGGCAAGGAAGATTTTCTCGCCATTGAAAGTATGCATCAGTTTCGGTATCATGTGCCGAAACTATATGTTTTACTTGTTGCACATTATTCGCAAATACATTGATATCTGAAAAGCTATTAAAATAGGGTGGTATATAATAATTTGAAAGTAATTCTCTATCGGTGTTGGTGCAAATTGGTGGTAATTCGATGTTATCTCTGTCAGTTATTGTCTCTAACAAATTAGGTATTCCGAAGTTTTCCATATCAGTACCATCGAAATCTGATATGTCTAAGTCAGCACCTGATATATTTTCCATATTCAAATAGTCAGTTCCTAAGTCTAGGAGACCATAACGTAGAACTACATCACCACCCACAGTTTTTGTGACTTCACTCCTCATCCTGCAAAATTCCCCTATCGCTTTATACTGATAGATGAGTGCTAAATCTTCAGACGTTCTGTCGCCTGCCTCATGTAAAAGATTAAAAAATTCTGCTTGAGTGAAGTTATCATGAAAGTACTGAAGCTGACTTAAGAATGTAGGTCGAGCTCGTGGTGCACTTAAATCATTTATATGAGGTAATGGAGTACCGTTTAACTCAGTTAATTCTTCTCTGCTTACTGTATAATTATCTAAACGAATAGCACTTGCATTAGGGCTATCAATAAAGTTTATATTAGAAAACGAATTATCCACAGTTCCTGTCAGCCATATGCCGTAATCAGTTATAGATTCCATTGTAAGATCGCTAAATAAATTAGCATTAGACCATCCTCGCAAATGTATGCCTGTAGAAAACCCTTTAAAAGTAACTCCTGAAATTATATTCCAAAAACTAGCGCCTACATCATCATTGACCCATATCAATCCTTCTGGTGTATTATGCATGACGATAGCCCTATTTGAACTTGGCTCTCCACTACCACTAGATTCATGTTGACTAACAAGGGTGATATCTTTTATTTGATTCCAGTTAGTTCCCCTACTATTTATTCCACCTAAGGGTAAGGTTGTTTCGTTTCCTCCATTACCTTGAGTATTGATAGTGATTAACCCTTCTGAGTTCGCCTGATTAGAAATGATTGTCCCACTTCCTCCGCCATCTAGCGTACTGCTATCAGAATCGAATTCTATTCCAGGTGAGGTCCCGTCACCATTATGAATGAATGTTGTCTCATCCACTAATCTTATAACTTGATTGTGTCCAATTGTGATTGTGTTCTTAAACTTAAAATCCCCATAAAAACAGATTCTTTCATTCTCATCAAATCTATCCAAAAGTTCTTGGATGCTATTGAAAATATTTACTATCGTTCTCTTTTGTACAATCTCTACTGTCGTGGCGCATTCTCCATTATCCTTTTCTATTACAAACTCATCTAAATTTCCTACGGCTCTTATTGGACCTCCTGGGCCAGGTCCTGGTCCAGGTATTGGTGGGTCAGGTGGACCAGGTGCTGGCTGAGGGTTTATTGCAATTACCTGTATATCACAATTACATTCATCTATCGGGGGAACATTAATCGGTTCTGGTCCTCTAACTTGGCCAGACAAAGTTACTACCAGAAATAATCCAGATAGTAATGAAATGATTGTTGTTTTCATCTGTCTAATAATTTTTTAATTTCGGAAATTGGTCACCTATCGAGTTATATTGATAATGGAAGATGATGACTCTATGTCACCTAAAACCAATAAGGTATAAGTACCTTGAATTATATGTGAAACGTTTATGTGTGAAGTGGTAGAATTAATTCTCGATTCAAATGTTATTCTGCCATCCATAGATATAAGCCTGATATAACCTGAATTATTGTGATGCTCAATATTGAGATAATTACTTGCTGGATTTGGGTAAATATTCATCTTTTGATTTACGACACTCCTTTCATCAATAGTCTCGTCACAGACAATTTCGTGAGTATAAATATTTACTCTTACATCTTCATGGATAACAAATAGTGTCCAATCCCCAGAGTCTTCAAAGTAAAAAATGTTATCTGCATCAATAATTTCGCCATTAGGTGACTCCCAATATTTGGGAATAATTTCATAATCACAAGGCTCAAAATCTTGTTGTGAGAATAAGCTTAGGCACAGAAAGCTAAGTGGGATAAGTATAAGATATTTCATAGTGTGCTATTGATTTGATTTACCAATTTTAATATATTTATACACGATTCAAGAATTTCGATTATGGTATTTAATACATTTTATTTCTATAAATACAATTTAGTTTTAATATTAATTGTAGCTCTAGGTTTGAATGGTTTGTTATCTCAAGACATTAGAACTTTTGAGTGGAATGACCTGAGTACTGAAAATCCATACGAGTTTTATAAGGCCGTCACTGATGCTAACAACATAACTGAATCACTAAAATCTGACTTTAATGACTTCAATTATGTGCTGGATAGTACATTTATTTTTGTAGAGCCTGTAGACTTCTTAGGTGATGATTTTGTTAGGCAGAGTGGTGTCTTTAGATATCAGTTTGTAGATGTGGATTGTATTATTCGTGAATCTTATTGGGCTTGGTGTTTGGGATCACCATCATGTAGCATAGAACCAGCCCGCGTAATTTCAGCGAAATTCAACAGCAAAAGTCAAAGATTAGGATTACAATTGGATATTTGGGACGGTGTAGAACTTGTACACAACTTTGAAATGCCTTTTGAAGATGAGTACTTCTATGAGAATTGTGCCCTAGTAAGTCTACGTAGAAGCAGAACAAGAGATACCTTACTCTATGATGATAATGGTCTACTGAGTCAGAAGTTAGAGCTCAATGACTTTGAGGAAGAAGGCACCTTCAAGGTCGTAGAAAAATATTATTATAATCATGATGAAGCAGGACACCTAGAAAGTATCGTTCATTTAGATTTTGATAATCGATTTAATGCCATTGTCGTTGTGGATAGTACCCACTTTGTCCATGATAGCCTTGGCAGAATGATAGAAGAAGAATGGTTTGTATCTGATTTTGACACCATACCTTTCGGCAGTATACAGAGATATGTCTTCAATTATAATTATGAGGGGAATACCCTAATCAGCAGAGAAAAAAGGTTTAACCCCACCATCATAAATCAAGATACACTGTGGCGTACTGAAGAACGAACAGAGTACGATTATAATCCTGATGGTAGTATGGACTGTTATTCTATATGGGATATCAGAGGAGGTGAGCGGAGACCTGTTTTCATAAAAAGTTTTGAATACAATACTGACATAGACAATGATGAGGTTTTATTTTCCTTTAATAAAGTAGGCAATTATGCCATAGCAAAAGAAGAAGGTCGTATAGACAATTTTGGATATCCATTCAAGCTTACTTCTGGAGATATAGAACCTGGTCGGCGGAGTTATTTTTATAGACCAAGAAATACTGTCTCCACATCTGACGTACAAAAACTAGAGGTGAGTCTATCCCCTAATCCTGTTTCAGATATTCTTACTATACATATGGATAATAGTTCAGAAGAGTACCAGCTGAGCATATATGACTCGGCAGGTCGTCCCCATCTTTCTAGACAAAGTAGAGACTCGAGGATTGATGTTAGTCAATTACCTATAGGTACCTACCATTATTCCATCTCATCAGGTCAGAAAGTAGGGAGTGGGACTTTTGTGAAGATGTAGAGAATCACAGCCTAAGTGATTTTAAATAATAGTAGAATCCATGGTTTTATTTCATGATGCAAGAGCACAATAAACCAACGGAACGACTATTCAAGTCTACTACGGAATAGACAATTTAGTCTACTCAATTTTTATTAATGGGCAGTTGATTGTATGGCCTTTAGCCATTTTAGCTAAGGAGGTTTTAAATGGCGTAAAGAACAATGGCCGTTGTTTGACGATTGCAAGGAGGAGTTTGGCGCTTGTTTAGCTATTTAAAGCTGAGTTAGCGTTAAGAAATGGGTACAGCCTAGAATTTTGTTTCCCGTTCGACTTTGCTC
>CAZQDZ010000034.1:0-41190 GCA_964591455.1 uncultured Saprospiraceae bacterium | reverse complement strand
CAGCAGATACCTTAGGCCTAGATAATCATCCAGTTTCCCGCTTTTGGTATGAGCAAGACAGTATAGATTTTCTTACCTCGCAGTTTTGGGATGTGTCTTACTTTCGTCCAGAGTCCTGGGAGTGGGATTTCGGAGATGGGATGACCAGTTCTGAGCGGTTCCCTCTGCACACCTATTCTACAAGTGGCATCTATGAGGTATGCCTGACTGTGAGTAATGAGAATAGCAGCAACACCTCTTGCCAGGCCCTTAATCTAGGTATGGTCTCCACCACAGAAGAGACACTAGAGTATGACATCTCTGTCTTCCCTAATCCAACCAGTGACTTTCTCAGACTGACCTTTCATGATTATCTACCCAGACAGGCCAGCGTCGTCTTCTATGATCTGAGTGGGGCTCAGATACTGACACATAGACTTATAGGTGGGGCTAACATACTTGACCTGACTTCATTGGTATCTGGCACCTATGTGTATGAGGTTAGAGATCAGGGTGTGGTGATAGGCGGTGGGAAGGTGGTGATGGTGTAGGTACGATAGTGAAACGGCCTGTTGGTTTAAAAAGACACTTTGATATTCTATTGGAATTAGCATTTACTTGATTCCCACCCATCCTCTACTGATGTTGAGGTTCATTGTCTTGAAAGCAAGATGTACTATTAACCACGCATTAACAAGTAGTTTGCATTAATAAAACACCAAGTACTGTTTATACTTCATCTAATACAAAAACTAAACAGATGAAAATTATACTTGCCTTCTCTTGCTTACTACTATTAAGTTGCAGTTCAGAAAATCAAAAGAGAGAATACCTTACAGGAAATACGGCACCTCAAGAAATTCCTATGTTACAAGAAGAAATGGAAATAGAACCGCCTCGTAGTTCAGCGCCGCGAAATCCAAAATTACAAACACTAGATAAAGGCAGTAAGATTATGAAAGAAGGTAACATGGCCTTCGAGGTAACAAAAATAGAAAAAGCTAAACTAGGCATAGATGAAATACTAAGAACACACAATGGTTACTACGAGCAGGAACAATATAATGCTTATGGAAACAGAAACACTTATGCGCTTATCTTACGTGTCCCCAATTCAAATTTTGACAATCTGATAGATGACATCGAATCTGGCTCTGGCCAACTGATTCAAAAAAACATTAGAGCCAAAGATGTTTCAGAAGAGTACATCGATCTCAACATCAGGCTAGATAACACCTTGGTCTATCTCAATCGATACAAAGACTTAGTGAAGCAGATGAGCACGACAACCGAAATAGTGGAGATGCAAGAAAAAATCAGGAGAATAGAATCAGAGATAGAAAGCAAAAAAGGTCGTCTAAGATTTCTGGAAGACAGAGTACAGTATTCCAGGGTAAGTATAGAACTTTCAGAACTGGTCATCACAAACATTGCAAGTCGTCCTAGCTTTGGAAAGCAACTTATCAATGCTCTTAGCAATGGCGCTGTGATGCTATCAGGGCTCATTCTAGGCTTAGTTAATTTTTGGCCATTTGTGCTTCTGTTCGTCATCGGTTTTGTTGGAAGAAAATCTTTACTGAAAACAATTACGAAAGGTGGGTTTTGAATTATGAATGGTTAATGTTGAATTGTAAATGAGGAAAGAGGAATTATGTATGGAGAACTGCAAATGAGGAATTGGGATTTTTTGAATTATAATTTTTGACTTAGGACATAGGATTACCTGCGGGCTAGTCGCCTCTTTAGGGGTTGGGGCTAGCAGAGCCCTGTGTACATGACATCAATTTTTATTAACTTTAAGGTTATTGACATATCATTTAAACTGAGTAATTAACTAACAACTTTTTCAATAATAAAGAAATCGATCTATTGCAGATGAGTTCTTACAATCAAACAATCATGAAACCTAAAGTCTATTTAATTCTAATTGCACTTGCCTTCTGTGGCTATTCTTGTGGTGACAATACTGAATGTGAGGGTAATCAAATCACTTTACCTAATGGTGATTTTCTGACTATCCCATCAAGTTGGACCCATGAAGAGATGCCTGGTATAGATAGCTACACTGGACAAATTACTTATAACGAAGAAGACGTATTCATTATATATGATATCGGAGGCTTGGCTGGGAGTTATGTGGAGCCAGGTAGTACCAGCAAAATAACAGAGTCATCTGATAATGAACAATTTTGGTATGAGGAAGTAGACCGAGAATATTTAGATGATGAAGACTGTTGCGTATTTGTGACTTTTTTTGAAAGAGGGCCTGCAAATTTCGTTACCCCCAATGATGAGAATTTTGAAAAGGTTCTAAAAGTATTAAAAACATATAGCTCAAATTAACCCCTAATTATAGAATTCGCATCGTCGAATTGGCTTAAAAATGGAAGAAAATCAGATAAAGAAAGATCCAGAATTTCTGAGCTATGTCTACAAGCTTACAGAAGGCAGAGATTTATATCAGACACTCGATCATAGTCATGACGCTATAAATAATCTTGATGTAATAAATTTAAATCGTATTGGATTTAAAACCTATCAAGAAGGAAAATGGACTATCCATAAAATTTTGCAACACCTCATAGACTGGGAAAGGATATGGTGTTTTAGAGCCGTGATATTTGCTAGAGGAGAAGGGACTATTCCAGTAGCGCATGATCAGGAGATTATGGGTAGCAATTCTAACGCAAATCAAATACCGTTAGAAAAATTAATAAGTGAACTTCTTATAACTCGACAATCAACCGTAATGATGTTCAAATCATTTAATGAGCATATTCTTAACACCAATTGTATTTTCTTTGAGTATGAAATGCCCTTATCTGCAATTGGATTCACAATAGCCGCTCACCAAATACATCATTTCAATGTTATAGAAGAAAGATACTTTGCCCTGGCTGAGTGAGCCACAGTTATATAAAAACCTCCTTTGCTAAAATGGACAAGGCCGTCCAATCAACTTATCCTCAATAGAATCGTGTAGCCAAAATGGTCTATTCAGTTATTTTCTATTATTGGCATCTAACCCTTTGGCAATTTCTATCGCCTCTGCGACTAATGACTTAGGATAATTATTTATCTCGAGAATACGAATGGCATTGCGATTCTTAAGTTGGCCTTCCTTCAGTTTATAGTCGAATCCTACTGAGCCGTCTTCGACAATCTCACTGAAGTGATAAAGGTCGTAGGTATCATCAAGCAACTCCGTCAATTCTATATCGTGGGTAGAGACGATAACGATATTCTCATTCTTGGCTAATGAAGAGAGTATCGCTTTGCCCGCGGCTATTCTTTCTATGGTGTTCGTTCCTTTAAATATTTCGTCAAGCAAAAATAGATTCCGATGTTCGTCAACACTCTTGTCAAGCATGTCCTTAATAGTCAGCACTTCCTCGAAATAGTAACTCTTGTTATTCATAAGATCATCACTGATCCTAATAGCAGAGTAGATACGCAATTTAGGAATACTCATTTCAGAAGCAAAGCAGGTATTGATCGTATATGCAGTGATGACATTTAGACCTATCGTTCTTATAAATGAGGTCTTGCCAGACATATTCGAACCCGTTAGAAGAATGGAACTATCGTCTAGGTTAAGTGTATTTGTAATACAGCCTGGAATTAGCGGATGATAGATATCTTTTGTAAGCAACTTACTCTGACCTACATTAGGAAGACAGTAAGCTGGCAACCCCGCTCTGAGTGAGGCAATGGAGATAAGACTGTCCACATTCCCAGCATATTCAAATGTATTTTCTATCTCTTCTCTCTTTGTATCTAGTTCAGTGAGAATATTATATAACAGCAGTGGTTCTAGAAGGAATATTGCTTTGAACAATTCTAAGATGCCCCAAAACAAAACTTCAAACTCGCCTTTCAGTCCTGCCTCCAATTTGAATAATAATATCTTGTTACTTATACCTCGAATAACAGCCATAGAGCTATCCAGATCTGGGGCCAAGGCCTTGAGCAAGTGATCTTTGTGCAGCTTGGCTACTATACCATTTAGTCTAACTAGCTGTGGAATAGATTTAATATATAATTCAACATTCTTCTTGTTCATATAATGGATAACCATATTGATACAGAAGAAAAGTAAAAAGAGTAATAAAAACTTCGGCTGGAATATAATCATGACCAAAGTCAGCAGACTAGCTAGGGATAAAATAGGGACTAGTGGAAACCACTTAGGTGGACGCTGATGCTCATCTTGGAATAGTGAAGACAGATAATAAGCATTACCCTTATTTATCTTTTCTAGCAACAGCTGAATCTTCAATCTATATGGTGCATCTACTTGAAACATTGAAATGAGTTTTTCTCTCTTATCGTCTATGTTATTTTCATGAGGAATGACCCTCAGCATATTATATAGATACTGCTGACCGACTTTGGATGTTGTCCTATCCACAAACATAAATAGCTCTTCGAAATCCAAATCTGAGCAAGTCTTATCAGAAATCACCTGCATGGCGGAAGCGTTATCTTTTTTTACATGATACCTACTAATGACATCAAAATTGAAATAATCATCTTTGGCTTTACCGAAGGTATCTAGGAGTTTTGCTTTTAATTTTTTCTTACTCATCTGTGGTAACCGCAAGGGTATTACAAGAAAGCCAATTTAGATATGTGAGGACTCAATTATCGACAGAAGCAGGTGTCTTTCAGATATATGATACTTAATTGTCTATTTCTCATTCCAATATAACTCTTTCGAATAGGCGGTAGGGTGGTCGGGTAAGATGACATTATTCTTCTCTTCATATACCTTCCAATGCTCTATCATCTTAGATAACACTTCAGGCTCACTATCAGCCAGATTATTTTCTTCAGAGATATCTTGAGCCAGATTATAGAGCTCCCACTTTCCAGTACCATACGGCGTCTCCATCTTATTCGCCTTCCATTTTCCTTGCCTCACGCCTATCCGTCCAAACAATTCCCAGCAATGCGCTTCCACATCCTTATGAATCTGAGCAGCATCTCCTCTTATCCAATCTAGAAATGACTGTCCTTGCATAGGATGGATAAGTCTGCCTTTATAATTATCCTTTGGTGGTGTTACCTCTGCCAATTCTAATATGGTCGGTGCTAAATCCATGACAGAAATATATTCCTGATAGATACTGCCTGCTGTCTGATCGGACTGGGGAAAATTAAAAATAGCAGGTACTCTAACCCCGCCCTCATAGGCGAAGGCCTTATACCATCTGAAGGGCAAGGATGCCACTTGCGCCCACGCCGCATCCAACTGGATGTAGGAATTTAACCTACCTTGATTATCTGGTGAATTATCAAAGGTCGCATCCACCCATTCTCCTGTATTTTCATAAGTCATAATCGTATTGCCCTCGGCGCCATTATCAGATATAAATATGACTACCGTATTATCCAATATGCCTTTCATTTCTAGATCTGCAAGTAATCGACCCACTTCCATATCCATGACTTCTATCATGGCTGCATATATTTCCATGTTGCGTGCAGATTGTTTCTGTGCCGCTTTGCTGAGTTCAGCCCAAGGTTGGACATTGGGTGACAGTGAAGGGACTGTTGCAGCCTGTGGAATAACGCCAAGTTCTTTGGCCTTAGATAATCTGCGCTGAGCTAGCACTTCATATCCTTCGTCATATACACCACTATATAAATTCAAATAATGATCAGGAACCTGTAGTGGCCAGTGCGGTGCAGTAAAAGACAACATATGAAAGAATGGTTTATCTTCTTGTATACTGCTATCTATATAAGAGATTGTCTTATCCACATAATAGGTCGATGAATAAAAATCCATGGGCAAATCTCCTACAAGTGTGCTATCCTCAGTATAGAGTGATTCAGGTATAAATGACAATAAGGGTTGCTTATCATAGAAATGTCCTCCTCCACCTTGCATGAGACAAAAGGATTTATCAAACCCTCTATTAATAGGCCATTGTTCCTTTTCAGTGGGCGGCAGAGATAGATGCCACTTGCCTGTAATGGACGTCTGGTAACCTTTATCTTGTAGTAACTTAGGAAAGGAAACAATATCAAAATTCAGGTGCCCTTCATAACCCCTCTTACCCTTCTGATTATCAGCCCAGTCTCCAGCCATTGTACCCAAACCACTCAAATGTGCGGAGGTGCCAGAAAGCAGCATGGCCCTGGTAGGCGAACAGGTAGGTGCAGCATAGAATGACGTATTACGAATACCTTTAGTAGAAAGTCCATCTATATGAGGTGTTCTGATTTCGCTTCCATAACACCCCAAGTCTGTATATCCTAAGTCATCCGCGATAATCAATAAAACATTTGGTGACTCAACATCTCTATCTTCATGGGACTGACACCCTGATAGAAACAACCAACTTGTCAATAGAAATAATAAACTGATGCGGATAGGCCTAGTCGTCAAAATATTCATCATTAAGGTTAATAGAAAAAGGTATATTAGCAATATACCCTTTTTTAAAATCAGAATAAGAAAACTACTTACATTCATGACAAGAATATGGAACTTTGGTTTTACCAGAGTGAATAAAATATTTCTTTTGGTCTAAAATGATATGACTCCATGAACAAATCAATAACCGTGAGCATGCGACGTGCAACGCTGGCTGACCTCAATACACTTTTACACATAGCTAAGTCCACTTTCGTAGCCACCTACCAAAAAGATAATAAGGCTGATAATTTCAATAGTTATTTAGCAGAGGCTTTTACCATAGATAAAATCAAATCGGAACTACTCAATCCTGATTCTGAATTCTATTTTGCAGAATGGGAAGGTACTCCCGTTGGCTATCTGAAAGTCAACAAAGGAAAAAGTCAATCTGAGTACATTGGAGACAAAGCTTTGGAGATAGAAAGAATCTATGTCATATCCAGATATCAAGGATCCGGGATTGGATATCAATTGGTCAAAGAAGCCCTGCGTATTGCGGCAGATTACAATTTGTCGCTGCTATGGCTAGGAGTCTGGGAGAAAAATAAAAAAGCCATCCGCTTCTATGAAAAGGTGGGATTCAAAGCTTTTGACACCCATCATTTCAAAGTAGGAGACGATTTACAAACAGACATTCTAATGAAAATAGAATTGGCTTAGTTAAGTTCACAAGAATAACTTCATCTGACTAACATTAGTGATATGTTACTGCCAAAATGAACATAATGAATAAAGTTCTGTTCTTTTTAAGGTGACCATGAACTAGCTACCTTTAGCTAATCAAGAATCGCCATAAATGATCCTAAACTGGGTTTCTTCCTTGATTTTTTACCTATAGTTGAGCATTTTCAAAACTAACCTCTGGCAATGGAGGGTAACTAATTTTGTAACAAATTAAAATTTTAAATTAATTATGAGACCATTTAAAGCACACAGCGTGGAGTCAGCTCCGCAAGAATCTAAGCCTATGTTAGAAGCATCACAACAAGCATTTGGCATGTTACCTAATCTACATGCAGTGATGGCAGAGTCTCCTGCATTATTAGAAGCTTATAAGACGATACATGAAACATTTTCTACTAAAACAGCATTCAATGCTGAAGAACTAACTGTTGTATGGCAGTCTATCAATGTGGAGAACGAATGTCACTACTGTGTGCCTGCACACACTGCTATCGCACATGGCATGAAAATAGACGCAGCAATTACAGATGCCTTGAGAAACAATACCGCTTTACCTAATGCAAAATTAGAGGCATTAAGAGATACAACATTGGCTATTATTAGAAATCAAGGTAATGTCTCTCAAGAGCAGTTAAATAAATTCTATGAGGCGGGATATGCTAACAAGCATTATCTTGATATCCTTGTAGGATACTCTCAGAAGATAATGAGCAACTATACTAACCATATAGCAAAGACAGAAGTGGATGCCCCTTTCCAGCCATTTGCTTGGAGTAAAGAAGCGACACCAGCTCAGTAATTAGTAGAATAAATTTTTCTATATTTAATTAGTAAAGCCCCTTTTTGGGGCTTTTTATTTTAAGGCTACTAGATTTATAGTTATTGGATCAAAATAAGACTATGACGCTTCAAAAAGTGATAGAACTCAGACACAAGCTGCATGCGCATCCAGAGCTTTCCAATTACGAATCGAATACTTCTAGAATAATAATACAGTTTATTGCTCATTATAATCCTGACGAAATTATACAAGGTCTAGGCGGGCATGGCATTGCAGCAGTCTTTGCTATGTCCAATGAAGGTCCCACAATTATGATACGCTGTGAATTAGATGCCTTGCCAATAGAAGAAATAAACGAAGACCTAACGTATAAGTCTACTTTGCAAGGTGTCTCTCATAAATGTGGTCATGATGGACATATGGCTATTGTCGCAGGACTGGCCGAGTGGTTAGAAACAAAATCTATTAATACTGGCAAAGTCATCCTTCTCTTCCAACCTGCTGAAGAAAATGGACAAGGTGCTGAGAGAGTCATCAATGATATTAGATTCAAAAGCTTAGAACCTGACTACATTTTTGCGCTGCACAACATTCCCTCAGAATCTATGCACAGCATTATATTGATGGACAAAGGGTTTTCCGCTGAAGTTATCAGCGTCATCATCAAGATTACTGGTCAAACCTCCCATGCCGCAGAACCAGAAAAAGGCACCAACCCTGCCCGCTGCCTCTCTCAGATTATTACCTCGCTAGAGACACTAAATGTCACTGACCCACATTATGACAAGTTCTCCATACTAACACCAGTCCATATTAATATGGGCGAAGCCAATTACGGCATCTCACCTGGTAGTGGTGAGTTACACTACACCTTAAGGACATGGGACGACATACACATGACCAAACTAAAAGAAGACATAAACAATATTGTCCAACAAATATGTGAGCAAGAAACAAGCTATACACTCAAGTGGCTAGAGCATTTTCCAGCCAGTAGTAATAATAGCGCATGCAATAGCTACATTAGACAAGCGGCTATGGAAAATAAATTCGACCTAATAGACCGACCCTACCCTTTTAAATTTGGAGAAGATTTTGGTTGGTATACCAGAGAATATAAGACTGCCATGTTTGGTTTGGGAGCTGGATTGGATACCCCACCGCTGCATAATGCGGCTTATGACTTTCCTGATGAGATTATTCCTACAGGTATCGCAATGTTTAAGACAGTCATCAGATCCATTCTTATTGATGGCACTAATTGATAATCTTTGTATATTGAATCCAAACTATACAGGCTAATTATGTACTACTCTCCATTTCGTATTTTTCTCATACTGATATGCTTATCCTACTTCGCTTGCTCCAGCCCTCAGAAAAGTTTTGACAAAGGCAATTATGAGCAAGCTTTCTCTTCTGCACTAAAGAATCTTAACAAAGGCAAGAGTGATAGAAAAGATAGAAACATTCTAAATGATGCTTTTGAAAGACTATATGATGAAAAGCTCACTGAAGCACAGTCTTTCCTGAGAAGTGACGTTCTAGAAGACTGGGAAGAAGCGCATGAGCTATACGGAGAAATCATAGAATTATACGATGATGGAAGTAAATATCTTTCGGCAGATTTTGATACAGGGATGGAAGAGGTATACAATAGTCAGAATCAGCTCGGGACAGATCTTGCGACAAGCTTTCATAGTTTGGCACAAGAGAGTATGTTGGCCTTCGATGAAACAAGTAATAAGTTGGCAGCTCAGGAAGCGCATTACTTGTATGAGCGCACACAGTTTTATGATCCAAATTTTCCAGACATAGATGAATCGATGGACAGGGCACTACTGGAAGGAACTGTCCTTATTCTTATAGATGCCGATGCACCCTTTGAGCCATCTTACGAATGGAAAATAGACAGAGAATTCGATGATATAGAAAGAGCAGGTTCTCTGTATGTGGATATAAGGTATAATAGACTTGTCCAAGACCCAGACTGTGTATTGGAGATTGACTTCGGCAGACTAGATGTAGATTCTCGCGAGTCTAGTAGAACAGAAAGATTCACAGAGGAGGTAGAAGACGGATTCGAAACGACTGTAGATACCAGTGGCCAAGAGATTAGAGTTCAGCAGTACAGGACTATCGAAGGTTCTGTCACCACCATAACTGAAGAAATAAGATACGAATGGGATATGTCTGTCAGGCCGAGTGGCGTAAGAGAATACTGTAATTTTAGACAACGCATCTTTTCTGCTGACGAACGGGTCCAGATAGAACGATACGAACTATCAGGTGACAGGGATGCGATACCGTCTCGCTTCAGAGAAAGTGACACAAGGATAGATGAAGATGATATTGTAGATGATCTAATCGAGGATCTATATGATCAGTTTAGGCGATATTATTTTTAGAAAAGTGTCGGATATAAAATCCACATATATTCTCCGCCCACCTCTCTGGACTGCCTAGTTGTCCAAAGTGCCCAAGTCCTTTCATAATCGTCAACGTGGCATCTTTACAAACATTTGCTTTGAGATAATAGGCCATCTCTACCTTAGCCACAGCATCCTTATCTCCCCAGCATATATGGACTAGCAACTTGGTTTGAGCCAAAGCGGGTAGCCATCGGGTTTTTTCAAACTGCCTCCTATCTTTAATGTACTTTATCGTATGATGACTCCTTCTCACGCCATCTTGGTAACTATTGGACTCCCAGAGTAATCTAATCTCACTCTCAGCGAGATTGTCACTGCCATGTGCACTGCAGACCTGGTGTGCAAACAACCTATAATTAACCACATATCCCATAAGGTGTCCATATCTAGTCAATAACAATTTTTGTGTGAAGCGCAATTTGGCTAAACTTAATACGATACTACCATTTGTCAGTGTCAGGCTTAGTAGCCCAATTGAAAACCAATGAGGCATCAAGCCATTCTCATGTCTCGCCAAAATCTCCGTCGCCACACTATTACCCATATCATGTGCCAGCAAGTGTCCACCTTCTACACCAAAATGTCGCCACACCGCGAATGCCGAATCCGCCTGCTCCATCAACGAATAAGAATAATCATCTAATGGCTTATCACTCCACCCATACCCTATCATATCAAATAAGATAATTCGGTCAAATACCTTCATCAAGCCATCAAGGACAGCATGATAAGAAAAAGAAGACTCCGGAAACCCATGTAGTAAGAGTAGGGTCTTTTCTGCAGAGGCATTCTTTTTACCAAGCTGTTTGACGAATAACTGGTAGTTGTGAGGACCAAAGGAAATATAGTCGCCTGAAGACTTCCAATTAATTAATTCTGAAGAGACTGTCATAGGTAGCAAGTTAGAAATAAAGCATCAATCTCTATTCTTAAAATATCTCCTGTATACTTTCTTGCGCGGATAGAAGGATAAGAATAAGGCAGGATACATCAGTAGAGACAGTATCCCATTTGAAGTCTTATAAGTAATATCATCTATAATAAGTGATTTGTTCTCAGCTACTTTCTTCACAATATGTCTGTGTTGCCAGTACTTAAGCGGGAAGGGCAAGGTCACTCCTTGGTCTACGAAGTAAGCTTGTTGTTCATCAGACCCATCTTCTGTAATCTCACTGACCCATTTGGCTTTGACAGGACTAAGAAATTTGATACTGACTATGTCTCCTTTCTTCGAACCCGTAAATTGTTCCACCTCCATCTTGCCCACCTTAGGCTTGAGTACTTCGAATAAGTCTAAGTCAAATCTATCCATCACCTCTAAGTAATGGCCATCTACTTCTGTTTCTAATCGTATGTGCATGTATGCATGTATAGGATTACTAGCCAGTAACAAAATGCAATACCAATCGTTGCGGCGACTGCTTAATATCTTAAATTAATCCGGCTGTCTAGATTTAAAATATATCACATAAGATACAGTAACAATATGAAAAACAATCCAGGCAAATAAACACCAACTTCTTTTAGAATTAGATATTCTCCCTCGCCTGCTCTCTCACCCATTCTATATAATCCGTCTTAGGTATAGTCGTGACTCCTAGTTGTCTGAGCAAGGTTACTATTTGCCCTCTGTGATAATTACCATGATTGATGACTGTCATGATAATATCTTTCCGAGCAATAGAATAGTCGACACCATCATGATTGAAATCTACCAGCTTATCTAAGTCCTCTGACTCAGCAAATCCAATCAGTCGCTTCGTTGATTCACCCCAAGCTTGATATAGTTCTTTTGGAGTACCTGAGAATTCGTCTAACGCTTTCGTCTGCCACCCTAGCCCAGTCATCCGACTATACCAACCTAACTCACCCAACCAGATATGCTTGCAAGTCTCGAAGATATTAGGAAAACTACTGACTACATCTGAAGTAATCATACTATCATTATAGTTAAGAAGGCATTCGATAAATTTATCATTAGCCCATTTATTGTACTGGGTTAATTTGAGGATAGGATTATTAGACATAGGTGTTTCTGCTTTTTAAACTGCAAGATATCTTATTATTATCAATCTTTGAATTGGAAAAGTAGGTGGCCTTAATTGGCTGGGGTGTTTTTCGCTACCTGAATAATTTATATTTGAAATTATATCTTACTTCCATTTTCAGGAAATATATAGCATCTATCTTATCATAAAGCTGACCTAGGGTATTGCCTTGTGGTGGATAGGCAGTCCATCCAGATAATCCAAAATCTACTGGCATATAATTATCTGTAAACTCCTGCTCATCAATAGAATATATTCCATTCAATTTTGCACCTATAATCTTGCAAGTATTACTTAGTCTATTCTTTGCTTGATTAATTAGTCGCTTCTTTAGTTCCATTTCTACTTCAGATTCATTATCGACTATCTTCTCTAAAATGAAACCTCCCAAATTCTGATAACCACTTAAGTCATCCAGAAGATTAACAAATATTGAAATATTATCAATTTTTATTCTAGTTAATACTTCTATCAATTGATAATCAGCAGAGCCGTAATTCAATGACTTTGTACTAATGACAAAAACGTCTGAATGGCTAGCTACAATACTGTCAAATTTACTTTCAGATACATACTGACTCTGATTTTCAATTCGAGAAGGATTCTCTTCATTACCAATTAAGAATCTATAAATTATCTCATCTGGGGTAACTGAGATCGTGTCTGACACAACTACAGAAATTGTATTCTGATTAGTAACTCTGTCTGTTTGCCCACTTGCTAAGTATGACAGCGTTAATTGGAAGATTAATAATAAAATGATTCTATTCATTACGAATGTATTTAATCCTAAGTATCACCTCTTTATTCGAGATAAAATGAAAATAATGAAATGAATAAGAACGAAGAAATATCCATAAAATTTATGGTTATCTTAATATTTGACTGCTACAGTTAACTTTTTAAAACAACTCCTTTATCGTCATAACACTTACCTACTTCATAATTCGTACTTTTAGCCTCAATATGATATCTATGAAACCACTCTTTTGTTCGATGCTCTTTGTAAGCCTTTGCCAGTTTGGCTTTACCCAGCATACCTTTTCTATTGTAGCTGTAGATTCTATAACCAATGAGATAGGAAGTGCAGGCGCTACCTGCTTATCTCAAGAGGATGGTGCCTTATATGTGAGTGACATTATACTTAATGTAGGGGCTATTAATACGCAAGCATGGTGGACCTTAGTCAATCAGTCGGCAGCAAGACAACAAATGGAAAATGGTCTCAGTCCACAAGAAATTATAAATTGGTTAAGAACAAATGATAATCCATCTCAAGGCGGTAGAATAAATGACCGTCAATATGGTATCGTAGATCTGAATGATGGAAGTCCTAGAGCTGCCGCTTTTACAGGTACAAATAATTTCAATGTAGCTGGTCAACGTGTAGGACCCAACTATGCAATACAAGGTAACATCTTAATATCTGAAGAGGTACTAGATGATATGGAGACAGCTTTTCTGCAGACAGAGGGACCGCTCTGTGATAAACTGATGGCATCCATGCAAGCAGCCAAAAGACCGGGGGCAGATGCCCGATGTCTGCCAAATGGCATTAGCTCTGCATCCGCTTATATCCGAGTCGCCCAACCGACTGACACCAATAGCAATTATGGACAGCTATGGATGGACATTAACTCATGGTTAGACTCAGGAGAATTTACAGGTGATCCTATAGATGATGTCCAGAGAAAATTTGATCTATTCAAAGCGACTGTCAGCACAGAAGACCTTGTTACTAAGTCAATCTACATTTACCCTAATCCAACCAGTGGAGAATTAATCATACAATCTGGATCCGCTATCTCGGAAGTAGAGATTTATAATATGCTTGGTCATAAGTTAGCGGATCATACCATGTCTCCAAATAATAAAACCATCTCTATTAATATAGACAACTTGCCTAGTGGCCCCTATCTTCTACAAATATGGCAAACTAATACAGACACTAGGGAGACTAAAATTGTGTATAAAATAAAGTAGTTCATCTTTAGCCAATTATTTGCAAATGAGTCAATCATTTAATAAAGGAATCCAATGGCAATATTCATCATCCTTTTTTCAATGATAGGCGTCTTCTATGCCGCTTACACGAGACACAAAAGACATTCAGAACGCATCCAGTCCTTAGAAAAGAGACTTAATTATGGGCCACCAGTAATCGATTTCGAATATCAAAGATTCAATACTCGAAGCAAGAGAGAGACAAGCATATCTATAGAGGAAGAATTTATATTTGACACAGATATTCAGAATATTAGCGTTGGGCATGAGACACTTATGGTTTTGATTTCTTCAGAGGTTAATGACATTACCTTCAAATTTGAACTCGTGGTACAACCATTTGACAAAGTATTGTTGGAGCATGATGGATTTACTAATTATAATCAAGAGGGAGTTATAATCCTATGGTCCTTAGGTGTACCAACAAAGCATCTCTTTACTGCTGACGATAAATTAAATGAGTTATATCCTAACGTGACAAACGATCCTGGAGGTGTCCGCCTCAATATAGATTCCTATCAACTAGACCCAGCTCAAAGCATAATCCTATTCCATGGACAATTTAAGGACCAAAATGAATTTAAGGTTAGACTAGATTACAAAGCTTATAGGTTACAGCTTGTAGCTCCAGCGGATTCAGTTAGAAATAAGAGTAATTTTCCGAACTTTAGTGATGACTCAAGTGACTAAAATACTTAGTCACCCTAAGCCCATATTGACTATTATTCTAATCCCAATAAATACATAACGTATAGCATGAGTATAAGCGCCATTATAGCAGGCATCTTGGTAGGGCTTTCCAAGGCAGGACTCAAAGGTATCAATGTGATTACTGTTACCTTACTTGCCTTAACCTTTGGTGCTAAGGCTTCTACAGGTATCGCTGTACTGTTGCTTATCATGGGTGATACTATGGCTGTCCTTTACTATAAAAGAAAATGCAACTGGTCGTTACTTTTAAAACTACTGCCTTACGTCTTTATAGGTGTGGTCATAGGCGCCTATGTAGGTCAAGATATGCCTGAAGCAATTTTCAAGAAGGTGATGGCGATTATTATTATCCTAAGTGCAATAATGATGATTGTATCTGAAAAGTACAGCTATGAGATAAAAGACAAGTCTACCCTACTTAGTGTCGTATTTGGTTTACTAACAGGTATAACAACGATGATAGGAAACCTAGCAGGTGCATTCTCAAATCTATTCTTTCTAAGTATGCGCCTATCCAAGGAGGCATTTATAGGCACTGCAGCCTGGCTCTTCTTCATCATCAATATTTTTAAGGTTCCATTTCATGTGATTATGTGGGAGACGGTGCACACCAATAGTCTGATTACTGCTATAAAACTGCTGCCCTTTATTATAATTGGCTTTATCATAGGACTTAAGATAGTCGCGCTATTCACCGATAAGAGTTACAGATACTTTATCATATTTATGACGATTGTGGGGGCAGTGGTAATGCTTTCTAGTTAGGAATGGAGCCGAACCAGTTATATCTAACAAACATTGGTTCTATTACACCCACTACTCCCATTATAGTCGCTGAGCCTTGCAGAATTTCACTACTTTTATACTCTATCAGTTTGAAACCTATTATGCCTAGAAAAATTCTTCCAATCCTCCTTTTATTGCTGTGTGCTCTACAGCAGATGGTTCAGGCGCAAGATGATAGGCCTAATGTTTTTATAGATTGTAATACACGATGTTATTCCATATACGTAAAGCAAGAAATGACTTTCGTCAATTATATTCAAGACAGACAAGTAGCTGATGTCTATATATTGGCAACAGATCAGAGAGCCAGTGGCGGGTCTAGAGAAATCCAATTTATTATTAGTGGACAAAATAGATTCGAGGGGATGCGGGATACTATTCAATTCTATAGAGAGGCAAATATCTCAGAGTCCGTTGCACGAGAGCAATATCTCAAGTACCTCAAAATAGGCCTACTTCCTTACGTCGTACAAACTTCATTAATAGACAACCTTGAATATGACATAGATTCTGATAATCTAAATGTGGCTAATAGTGAAAGCCTCAATCTAGACCCTTGGAAAAACTGGTCCTTCAGAGTAAATGGTAATGCTTGGCTAAGTGGAGAATCTAATTTTCGTAATGCGAATTTCTCAGGAGGAATATCTGGCGCTAAAATAACGAATGACATCAAACTGCGCATTCGATCCAATTTTAATTATTCGCAATCGAGTTTTACACTGAGTGATGGAGAAGTGGTCAGTACTACAATTTTTGGAAATAATCAAAACCTCCTTTATGTCAAAAGTATTTCTGACCATCTCTCTATTGGTGGTGAATTAGAAGCTGGATCATCCACATTTGGAAATACTGATTTTCAAGCCGCTTTTAAGCCTGCTATTGAATACAATATTTACCCTTACTCAGAGAATAGCACAAGAAGATTTAGTTTGAGATATACAATAGGACCAGAATATTTCGACTACACGGAGATTACTATCTTTGACAAACTCAAAGAGACAGTGATTAGACAGGGACTCGCCATAGAATTCAACCAAACACAAAGTTGGGGAGAGATCAGTTTTTTCATTCGTGCTGAACAATTTCTTCATGACCCCTCTTTATACAAGATCGTAATCAATCCTGATTTTGAATTTAACATCATAAAAGGTCTAAGTCTAGACTTTGGAGGAAATGTGGGATTTATCAGAGACAGAATTAATATAGCCCAGACAGAGTTTAGTGACGAAGACATCATCCTACAAGCTATTCAGTTAGACACTAACTTTTCTTACTTTACTTACTTTGGATTCAGCTATAGATTTGGTACACAAAACAATAGTGTCGTTAATCCACGATTCTAGATGGATATCTATTGAAACCTATTTCTTTCTCCTATTGCTCTCAATAATTTAATGAACACAAAAAAACTACTCCTTCGATTTAATTCAAGAGCCAATGACTGGCTTACTGAATTAAAAAATATAGATGAGGATATCTTGCACATCAAACCGAATGCAACCTCATGGTCACTCGCAGAGGTATATGACCATGTGATGAGAGTAGGCAGAAGTTATCAAATTACAAATCTTAGAAAAAGCATCACTGAGGCTGCCATATCCAAAAAGAAAAAGAACAAGTATGGCTATGCTGTATTTAATCTAGGAGTCAGGAAAAATATAAAAATGAAGATGGAAGAATTTCCTCAGCCACTGGTTGTCGACTTCACACCCATCAAGCGAGATAAAAATGAACTGATAGAAGACTTCAAGGCATTTATCAAAGAAGTGAATGCACTAGAAAATATTCTTTTAGAAAGCACCAAGGCGAATAAGCATTATCATCCGATGTTTGGAGACATCACAACTAAAGAGTGGTTTGCGCTCATAGAACTACACATCTGGCAACATGATAAACAAAAACAAAGCATAAAGGAATACATAAGTCATATGAAACAAAATGAGTAGGCAGGCCACCCTCATTGAATGGGAATCAATTGGCCCTCAAGGTATATTTATTTCAATCCAAACTCTCGGCGCAATGCTACATCAGTCGCACTATGCTTATTCCAGTAATCTAACTTCTTGACCGTACGGAGGGTAGCCTTGGTCGTTCTTGGCTGCCTGTCAAATATAGATGGATAGGTATCTGTCCACCCTACGATGGTATTCGCATCTGCTTCATCAAATACAATCTCTAGCTGTCTTTGAAAATCTGGGTAATTAATAGAGACCATCTTCAAGCTACTGCCTTTGAAATCAGAACCGGTATAATTAGCAACATTGACAGTAGCAGAATAGGGCTTATGTGAGATATGTGTCAACCGCACATATACTGCAGAAGGTATGACTTCCATTTTCCCTTGCGGAATCAAACCCACATCCATACGAATCAGATTAAATATTTCATCTTCCATTAAGGCCAATGGAAACTTTGTCTCAGTATCTCCTTCACTCTCGAAATAAGACAACAACTTAGACTTATACTCTCGGCCATCCTTATTTATCTGACTGAATGAGTGACCACACCAGTCTTGTGATGATAGCGTCATCTTAAGTGTATGAGGATGTGCCGTTCTATCTATTGGCGTGAACGTTGTATGCATCATCGAGTAGTCGTACAACCCTGTAGTGAAAAGTCTTCGTTGTATATTCTTCAGTACAGTTGTGTTACTTCCCTTGGAGATGCCCTCATCTTTGACTTGCTTGTCTGTAAGAAAATCCTCCGTCACCCAGATACACATGAAGGTACCGTCACTGTGTACATCATCATATCTATTTTGCTCCAAATCATAGACCGCTATCTCAGCTGCCCCAGAGCCGAAGCGTTCCATCACTGCTTTATCGTAGTTCTTATTAATAGGTTGGCTTTGCGTGCAGCCTGTCGTGGCGACTAGGCTTAAAGTCGCTATGATGAGAGAAGATATTTTATTCATGAAGAATAAACAGCCAGGGATAGCATTTGTTTTGCCTTCATGTTACAATATTAAGCCAATCTCAAAACAAGCCACATAACCTTTTACTAAGAAATTGTCTAAGAGCAGGTAAGAATTATTCTAAGAAATCCAAATTAATAAGACACCTGAAAAGAACCCTCACTCATTTCCAGCACTCCAGTTTCTTCATAATTGTCTGTCTCGAAAGAAAACTCAGCTTTTAGAATTCCATTAGTGACATCATTTTCTAGAACGGTTATTTGTCCTGAACGAGCAGGAAAAAATCCATTACCAAAAACAGAAAAATACTGTGCACTATAATCAGATGCGAAAGGGGCACCCAAATCATACGTTCCTACTTCAGTATTAGATGGCATTCTAAACGTGAAACTTTCAGCTTGCATCGCTGCACTTGCTGAAATCGCCAGCTCCCCATTAGAAGAAACAGAGCTAGATGTATATAGTGCATGAAAAGGAACATCACCTACATTTGTATAGAACTCATCTGCACCACCTCCCGTTCTATCTCGGATTATAGGAATGTTAGAAAACCTACCCTCCGTTATTGCTATAGTAGATCCAAGAGTGAAATGATATACTTCAGATTCAAAGGTACCTGAGACTGTCTCATTGGTTCTATTAATCTCTATTAAATTTGCCGTGCCAAAATTGGCCTCAGTGGGCGCTTGTGTATTCGTATATCCTCTACCACCCAATCCACTAGATTCTAGAAAACTTAATAGATTTCCTTCCTCAGGATTGAAACTGTATACTTCTGAAGTCGTCCCATTGAATACTAAATCGATTCTTCTCCTACCTAATACCTCACCACCAACATGTATAAAGTTATTATGTACTATGGCACCATAGGTATTTGCTTCCCAAGGCTCTCCATCTATAACAGCGGTCATTAAAGTAGCCTCAGGAACTTCCTCCATTGGATTTTCCATAGGATTGACATCGGCATCGTCACTACAAGAAAATAATAGGAAGCTGATAATTATGAATGCCAAAAAATTTACTGATCTGTATGATGTAAATGTCATTGTTCAATGTTTTATGTTTAATCAATTGATCTATGTCCATAAACCAATAATGAAACCAAACATATCTGTGATATTGGCTACATGTTATCTAGGTAGCAAAATGACAACTAGCTGACTTTCTATCTCTTAAGAAGGTATGATGACTCCCACTTCAGATTGTCTTAAAACAATTTAGTATTGACCTCTACCCCAGCCACTGCTTAAAATCCTTCACCCGCTCCCGACTCACAATAATCTCATGAGAATTATTTTCCGTTATGACCACCTTGAGTCGTGAGTTAGAATAAGCAATCACATCCTGAATCGCATTTATAGAAACGATGCAGCCGCGATTCACACGGTAGAAGTCTTTGGGGTTAAGGAGTCCGAAGAGCTGCTCTATGGTGTAGTCTATCGGATAAGCCCGGTTGTTGGCTTGGACCATGTAGTTGATTTTGTCTTCGCTGTAGAAGAATTTGGTGTCCGCGATTTTGAAGCTTTTAATCTTATCGCCTATTTTGATACTGAGGCGCTCTTTGTATGTAGCCTGTATTGGCGGTGTCAGTAGCGCTTTAAGTGCAGTGAGGTCTACAGCCGCAGACTTTGATTTTTTGTGCTTGTCTATAGCAACTTGAAGCTCGTCCTTGTCTATGGGCTTCATAAGATAATCGATGCTATTCTGCTTAAAAGCTCTGATGGCATACTGATCAAAGGCCGTCGTGAATATAATCGGTGTATCTACGGCATGCTTATCCAGCACATCAAAGACAATCCCATCACTCAGATGAATATCCATAAAGAAAATATCAGTCGAATGAGTGGTGGACAAGAATTCATCCAGCTCCGCATTGCTGTGTAGGGTAGCTATAACGTCCAAGCCTACCTCATTGACCAGGCGCTTCATTCGTCTGGCAGCGACGGCTTCGTCTTCTATAATAACTGCTTTCATATCAATGGCAATTTGACAGTGAATAATTGGGGTGTATCCGATACTTCAAATCCCTCCACCCTATGTAGTTCATATCGTTGTCTGATATTGTCCAGACCGATACCATTTCTATCCTTTGCTTGCTTGCGCTTATTGGTGTTATTGCTCACATGTAGTTGGGAGCCGTTAGACTGAATTGTAACCGTCAGTGGATTTCTTTTGTCAAAGGCATTATGCTTTATTACATTCTCCAATAAGAGCTGTAGACTGAGGGCTGGCAATGTTTTATCCATGTGCTGCGCATTCACATCTATATCCACATTTATACTATCCTCAAAACGTACCCGATGCAAATCCATATACTTCTTTGCAAAATCCAACTCTTCAGACAGGGGGACCAAATCCTCATTTCGATTCTCCAGCACATATCGATATATCTTGGACAGGCCACCCAGAAATTTCTGTGCATCAGCAGGACTCTCATCTATAAGGCCAGATAATACATTGAAACTATTAAATAGAAAATGGGGATCTACTTGTGATTTTAATGCATTGAGTTCAGCCGTGATTTTATCTCGTCTCAAAGACTCATTAATAACAACCTCCTTCTGCATCTCTTTAAAAAAGGCGATACTATGAAAGAGCAAGGAGATAATCAAAACTATGATAAAACAGATTAACGAAGTCCACTTACCTCTTTCCGTTATGGCATAATTAAATGGACCATCATATACATAGTAGGATAAGATTCCTAAGACAAAATAGATGATTACCAAATTGGCCAGGATAGTGATAACCCCTCCCATTATGGCTCGACGTTTAGGATTTGTCTCCCAAGGAATCCACTTATTTATAAGGCCAACTAAAGAAAGATTAAAAAAATGAAAGGCAAAGGTGAATACAAAATTATTAATTATCCATGGCTTGGCAGTCTCCCAGTTTAAATCATTCTCGAACACCAATTGAAAGACAAAAGATATCAAAGTGAGGATTACAAATATCTTCAGTGCCTGTTTAATATGCGCTACCATTCTCTCTACCTTATTTAATAAAGTCTTACTTATTCACATCCACACTGCGCCATAGATTCTTTGATTCTATCCATCCCATAATGTGGTGCAAATGGATAGTCTTGAGGTTGTTTGTCATAAAGAGGAATCACCGCCTTGAGTCTATCACAGAAAGTGCTCAGGTCTGTCCCAAAAAACTGGGCACTGCCTATTTCGTATCCTATTAAATTGGTATGTGCTCTTGGGTTATTGGCATCCAGCTCCACAGCTTTCTCATGCAGAGCCATTATCTTAGGCGACATTGTCATTCCATAAGTCTGTGGATCCATTACGACATAGCCCGTATATAATAAGCCCTCTAGTGTGACAATTTCTGCATTATCCGGCGACCGCTCATGGGCTTGCTCTATAAAAGCCTTTGCCTTCTCCAGCATCTCATTGATCTGTGATTTGTCCTCTGTCACAAAGGCATTGACAATTAATGTATTAGCCGCATAGTAACTTGGAATCCAGTTATCTTTCTCTGCCTGAGCAATCCTTTCAAATAGGGCACTCGCCTCCATTGCCTTACCTTCTCCCCACAAGGTCATCCCTTTTCCCATCCCTGTGAGATACTGCTCACTTTCCTGACTAAATAATGTCGTTACTAAAAAGATGACTATAATTAAATTGAATATGTTTTTCATTACTTAAAGGTTTATAGTTTATGGATTCGAACTAAAAACTAAAATTCTATTACTTCGCTAACAACAGCCGTCTCCAAATCAAACTTAGCATCCTCCCACTTCGGTGGACCAAATCTTCCCTTCGCCCCTCTCGATGAGGCATACGGTTCTGATGGAATCCCAAATAGTCTCGTATTCAGCTTGCCGTTATTGTCCTTGTCATGGAATGAAGAGATGGCATAAGTTCCATAAGGTACGTTCTTGAAGGTCACTGTTGCTTGTCCATCGCTTATTGTTGTAATCTCTCCCATGATACCATTGCCTAACCAATTATCAGAAGAATCATACAAAGCGACCATCAACTGCCCTTTGTCAGATTTTAATCCAGTCAGTTGGACAGTGAGCTCTGTAGTAGCCTGGTCTGCAGTTGTATCGGTGGTCGTCATTGCACCTTGGGCTGACATTGTCGCGCTGATGAAGACTAGAAATACGACAGCTGTTATTAGATTTTTCATGATTAGAATTTTAGATTGTTAATAATAATTAATTTATAATTCAAAGATGCAGTACAACCGTGCTTTCTAAAACTAAGATTGGATGAATTGTAGAATAGACCGAATGAACTGTGACCTCACCCTTATACTAGGCGGAACATTACAGCGTGTCCAGCTGATTAGACTGCTTATCCTCGCTGATTGTCCAGAAAAAGCCTACAAAAAAGAATCGGTCCTCATTAGGTCTGATAAGCTCGGACTGATAGAAGCCATTCACATCTGGGGCATCTGCATAGCGGCGGCCAAACTCATTCCTAAATCCAGGTGCATTGGACACCGAGACAAAGAGAATCTTCTGCTGTGAGATCAGCCAGGACCAGCTCAGACTCACATTATGAAAATAGCTCGACCGCTCCGTCATAAATGCCGAGGTATTGGGATTATCGAAGGGCCGCCCACTGGCCATGGAGTAAGTCAAGCTGACAGAAGAGTTGAGCTGATCTATCCATCGCTTAGTCACTATAGATAAGTTATGTGTCGTAGAAAAGCTAGGTGTTGCAAGTATTGGATAATTCAGATATCGCCGCTCATTACTTAACCAGCTATAACTTACCCAAAAGTCCATAAACTTAATCAACTGATTTCCTCTAAGAAAGACATCAAATCCATAGGCAGCCCCACTCCCCTCATTGCCCAGATTCTCAGAGAAAAACTGATCACCGTCATAGGTCAGTAAATCCGAATACTGCTTGTAATAGGTCTCTAGTCTGAGGATGGTCTTCTCTGTTTTCAGATTATAATTGAGCAAATAATGGCGGGATTTCTCATTGATGACACGTTGTGGACTAAATAGGAAATCATCATCTATCTCCTGGTGGTACTGTCCATAAGCAGCAGAGACTTGTGCATTTTTACCTAGCTTATACGCCAAGGTTATTCTTGGATCAAGTTCATAGGTGCCCAGCAGATTATGATGCTCATACCGTAGCCCTACCTTCAGCGCCAAGTCCTTACTAAAGAAATAATCCCCAGACCCAAACAAAGCAGGCAAACGCCTTTCCACTTGCTGATCAAAGACAGACTCTCCATTCAAGGTCGCCAACGCTGTGGTATCCACCTGACTGACCACTTCCGCACCATAATTCAATACAAAGAAATCACTTAATACCGTCTTGGCTTGCGCCTTAAAGTGATAGCCCCACAATCTGGTATTAATATCAAGACTATCTACCAGAAACAAATCATTATTATAGCCGTAACTGGCACCCAGCATTAAAGATGTCTTATCTGTCAGGATGCTATTATAAGAGGTGTTGATATAAAAATTTCTGTTGTCCACATCTATCGTCTCATCAGTGGGACTATTAAGATTATTACGAGAGAAAGCCACGACCCCTCTGTCTCCAGCAACATAAGTCTTCAATAAGCCCCTCCCTAATTGGTATCGAAAGACTGCCTCTCCAGAAAATGATCTGAACGGCTTGTCCAAGCCCAAGGCGGTCGGCACTAACCAATAGTAAGGTGTCAAATCTATATAGGAGGTACTCAGACTCAGTGAGGCCTTCTCCCCTTTCTGAGTATGACCTAGACCCAGCCCTATAGACATCAAAGAGATATTCGTCTCTGTCTGAGCGGGCTCATCATTGGTGTTCATATCCAGCACGCCAGACAACGCCTGTCCATACTCAGCATCATAACCACCCGTGCTGAAGCTCACCCCTTTAAACAAAAATGGAGAATATCTGCCCCTGGCTGGTGTCCCTCTTACATTACGCGAATAAGGAGAGAATACCCTCAGCCCATCTATATATATCTTAGTTTCACTGGCATCACCTCCTCTAACGAACAAGCGACCATCATCAGCATTGGATTGGGTCCCAGGCAAAGTCTGTATCGCCGCAATCACATCACCCATAGAACCTGCTGTTGTCACCATATCTATAGGATTCAGCACGGCCAACTTACTATTATCGCCTGCCTTAAAGGTACTGGCACTGATCTCCACCGCATCCAACGTCGCCGCCGATTCTCGAAGCTTAATCTGCATATTCTGAAAACTAGCGACTTCCCCTTCTATTGCCTTAGACTCATACCCCAGATATGACACAGAGAGCACCTGTGCCCCAGTCATCGTCGTACTGAAACTAAAAGCCCCAGTCTCATCGGTAATGCCCCCATCATAACTGCCTTCTATAAATATATTCGCACCGATAATTGGCACCTGCCCACGTTCAAACACCGTACCTGTCACCAGCGTCTGCGCTGATAGTCCAGTAACGATAATAATCATGATTACCAGCGTGGCTATTGTCCACAATGTCCTTGTATTCATTTCTAATAAATTTACCACAATATCACGCGATACCTAGCCACCCAAAAGTCTAATCTGATGAAATGTAGAATGCAGGAGATAAGATGTAGAAATATAGGACCAGTAGTCTTATAATTGGCTAGCATGTAAACCTTGATGTTTAAATACAAAAAACTATTCACCAGACTCTTTTGATCTTATTTCGTACAAAATAATTGAAATCACTGATTATGAGAACTTAAAAATTAGTAGAGGAAAATATGGATCTAAATTGAACATATTTAAGTTGGAAGATAAGGAACAGTAAGATTCATATGATTGATTTCCCTGATGATTCGGGATCAATAAAGGCATCAATAAAAGTGAAAAAGACCATTTGTGAATCACCATATAATGAATTACTTAGAATTGGACTCTGGGCAACAGCCCATCCGCTCGTCCTTGTACGACTCCATGCATAGGCTATCCATCTCATCACACCTAACTTAATAGAAATCTATTAAAGGCCAGATAAGCGCCCAAAGTGATGAGACAGGCACACGCATCATTATTACTTTCCAAAATCACCAATCATATTAAAATTGAGATTTAGACACTAAATTTTTTAATGAATTCCATCATAGATGGTATAATTTTGTGGGATAATAAAAGTAATAGAGTTGATGAACGAAGATTTTGTAAATAAACTATTTAAAAAGCATCAAATCTGTAAAGAGTGTCCTTCAAACAATGACATCAAGATTTTATTTGAAGATATATTGGGGCTGCTTTTTCCTAGTTTTTCAGATAGTAGACTATTCAGCATAGATCAAATTAATGAGCATATAGAAAATATACATGAAAGGATTTCCAGCTTATTGACCCATTACTCCGCGCTTTGCACCTCAGACCCTGCTAAAGTTGCCACAGAATTTGTATTATCCTTACAAAGCGTAGAAAATAGTATTCATATGGATGTGGAA
Source organism: uncultured Saprospiraceae bacterium (assembly GCA_964591455.1). Classification (GTDB taxonomy): domain Bacteria; phylum Bacteroidota; class Bacteroidia; order Chitinophagales; family Saprospiraceae; genus RFSX01. The sequence goes on along the minus strand of CAZQDZ010000034.1, from coordinate 15,032 downwards.
GCTATTTTCATAGGAGATCCAGCGGCAAAAAATATGGTAGAAATAGTCAGATCATATCCTGGGTTCTACGCAATATCGGCATACAGAATAGCTCATTTAATGTATAAGCTTGGAATCTCTATGGTGCCTCGAATTATTACAGAGTTAGCTCATCATAGAACAGGAATTGACATTCACCCTTCAGCTGCTATTGGTCATTCATTTTGTATAGACCATGGAACAGGAGTTGTTATCGGTGAAACCACTTCTATAGGAAACCATGTCAAAATTTATCAAGGTGTCACGCTTGGCGCACTTTCAATAGATAAAAAGGATGCCAATAAGAAAAGACATCCAACGTTAGAAGACCACACTGTAGTCTATGCCAATGCGACCATATTGGGAGGAAATACAATCATAGGTCATCATAGTACTATAGGAGGAAATTCATGGATTACTAAAAGTGTCGAGCCATACTCCACTGTATACTATATTTCTGAAAACAATCAGGTCAACAAAAAGAAAAAACAACTATGATAGAATTGGTAGGTAATACCCCACTTGTAGAATTAAAAACGCTAAACAAAAATCCTAAGGTAACCATACTCGGAAAGTTAGAGGGGCAAAACCCTGGAGGTAGTGTCAAAGACAGAGCTGCTTTAAATATGATTTCAAAAGCAATAGAAAGAGGTGAACTAGAGGGTGGTAAAAGTCTTATAGAAGCTACCAGTGGAAATACAGGTATTGCCCTAGCGATGATTGCTGCATTGAAAAATATTCCTATTACCTTACTGATGCCTGAATCTGCTACAGAAGAACGCAAGGCTTCCATGAGAGCTTATGGTGCCAATCTCATATTGACCGATGGCACGAAAGGAATAGAGTACTCTAGGAAAATTGCAGCAGAAATGGCAATGGATGAGGAGTACGTCTTTTTAAATCAATTTGAAAATGAGGATAATCCTGGGGCGCATTATATTAGTACTGGTCCAGAAATTTGGCGAGACACCAATCAAAAGATTACACATTTCGTAAGTTCAATGGGTACAACGGGGACCATAATGGGTACGTCTAAATATCTAAAAGAAAAAAATCCTAACATACAAATTATAGGCGTGCAGCCGATGGAAGGATCCAGGATTCCAGGCATACGAAAATGGAGTCCAGAAATGGTACCAAGCATTTGTGATTTTTCTAGAGTAGACAAAATTAAATATGTAAATAGAGATCAAGCACTAATATCAACAAGAAGATTAGCTAAAGAAGAAGGCATTATGGCTGGCATAAGCAGTGGAGGTGCTACAAAGATTGCTTTAGAATTAGCGCAAGAACTAGAATCAGGAATAATTGTCTGTATAATCTGTGACAGAGGAGATCGCTATCTAAGTTCTGGTATATTTAATGAGTAATACATTTATTAATAGAAAATCAAACATCAAAAAAAGATATCTCAAAAAAATAATGAAAATAACAGCTCTATTACTAATTTATATAGTTCCATAAGTGCACAGAATATAGAACTTATCCTACCTAATCAAGTAACTTACAGACTAAGAACATAATTAACAGATGTGAAGGATTGGTTCTTACAGTACCAAACCATCATTCGTTTCAATCATAAAAAATATTTTCAGGCTGTGTTCCCTATTGATATCAAAACCATTTCAGAGGCAATAAAGTAACTAATAACTAAAACATCATGGAAGAAAAAAGTAAAAAGAAAAGCGCATTCACAATGGTCATAGGAATAGGTCTCGGAATGATTTTATATAAAGTAATCTTCGACATATTACCGATGATTTTTAATTAAATAAATTGCTTCGCCTACAGTTCTATTGACAATAAAACGGACTACAAAAATGTACATTCCTCATTATCATAAAAATGAAAACTTAGAAGAAGTAAAAGAGTTCCTGAAGGCCAATAGCTTTGGCATCTTACTCAATCAAAACAACGGAAAAATTTGGGGCAGTCATATTCCATTAGAGTTAGAAGTAGACCCCAATGGTGAGGAGGTGATATATGGACACATTTCAAAAGCCAATTTTCAGCTAAAAGATTACACACAAGGAAAAGAAGAAGTACTGCTGATTTTTAATGGTCCGCATTCATATGTATCGTCATCTTGGTATAATCACGAAAATGTACCTACCTGGAATTACATTGCCGTTCACATCTATGGAAGTCTTGAAGTCATAGACAGCGAAGAATTAAAATACTCCCTCGACAAACTAATAAACAAGTATGAGGCCACAATGGAAAATCCTATTCACCTTGACTCTCTGTCAGAAATAACGATGAAGCAGATGAAGGGTATCATTGGATTCAAAATCTATATAAATGAAATTCAGGCCGCCTATAAATTGTCCCAAAACAGAGATGATGAAGATTATCACAACATTGTGGAAGAACTAATTAAATCTGACAATAACTTAGACAAGGAGACCTCAAAGATCATGAATTCAAAACGATAAAACTGAAAACAACAACATAATAAGAAAGAGATGAATGGAGACTGTATCCTTTCACCAAAATCTCACAAGCAGAGCAATAACAACTACACTTCGATTCAGGTTGTCTATAAGTAAAAGTCCAAGCATGAACCTACTTATATTAATACCACTATTAGCAATCGCGCTGCTGCTATCCTACAATAATAATGATGATCTACAAGTTCCTATATGTGAGGACTGCAATTCTTTTTTGTGTCGCTCCTATGGAGCTCTGTCTTGTTTAGACCACTTTATGCTGCTAAGATGTCGTCCCTAACAGGACTTTCTTTGTTCGCTACAGGTATGACGTCCATCATTCTTTATACATAGCTTCGTATCTAACCTATGCTTTTCTTTGTTGGCGCTTTTTTCTCACACAACTTCTTTTGTGCCGCTCATATGGAGCTCTGCCATTGTTCAGACCACTTTATGTTAGTAAGGTGTCGCCACCAAAGGGACTTTCTTTTGTCGTTTTCTTCTTGGATCTCCCTCTTGTTTTTTTACACAAAGGTGTAGCTCCACTGGAGCGAAATCTTTGTAATTCAAAAACAATAGTACACAACTTAAGCTCCACTAGGAGCGACACCATTTAAGCCCTGCTTACCTCATTAATATCGTCTTTAACGAGAACTTTCTTTATTACAGATTTTAGTTGCCTGACTTTAGTGTCGCCTGCTACTATGGAGCTCTTACAAATCGACCATGTAGAGATTTCTCCGTGCTAGTTAAAGGGTGCGATGTGATACTCTGAAGTACAATGCATGAAAATACACTGCTTTACTTAGTGCGAATCAATCCCCCTATTAGAATATAAAAATGCTCACAATAATTCCCATTAATGCAAAGGCGCCGAACATAAACACATATACAACATTTGCAAAGAGCAATTTGAAAAGGGTCTTCCATTTGCCTTGTTGGTAGACAGTTCTTAGGGCTAGATATACATATATAAATAGCGAAAACAACCCAACAAACACAATCGCTGGATGAAAGTAAATCTTCTTCAGGAACAGGCAAATTATAGTAAAAAGTATAAAGGCAAATGAGTGGACATGAAAAGAAAATATCAAATGCTCTACGTAGTAATAATCATGTCGGAAATAGAGCAATCTCAAAATGAGCGCTAAGAACGGCATCATCAATAAGGCCACCCATAATGAGTTACCTAACGCAAAAGACATTAGGTTTTTACCGCTTTGGTCTAGTCTTACTCTTTGTTTGAAATGCAACCGTTTGAAGACACCTTTTATTTTGTACTTGTCCGCTATCTCTGCGGGGCTTAAATCCAGAAAATCTTCGTTGGCTATCTTATATCTTACACCATCACCGACAAGATTAGACAACTCGACACTATCCCGTGTTAAGGCTCTGCGGGTTTTTACTACATTAACAAGACTATCAGTTATTAGAGGTCCGAGTTCACTTTGGTAATAGCTTATAATCTCTTCTGTAGATTTATCTTCCAAATCTGTCAAGCTATCCTTCTGCGTAAAATTAATCAGGAATTTTCGTCCAGAATGTACTCTGCCTTTTCGCAATGTTCTCGCTAGGCTATCTATAATTGTTTTTTCATTTTTATCCTTGAGAAATATTACCTCGAAGTTGTCGATTTCTTTTATAAATTCTTTTCTATAGATTTCTCTCTGGGCAGCTTCAGTATCACCACTCCCAAATGAATTTTCCTCAGATACAAATAAGCTCAAGGCTGCAATGAACAGCAGTGCGGTCACTATAAATAATCTTATAGGATGGAAATAGGGTTTATGCCTGCCCGTAAACCACTCGGTTGTCAGTTTCCCAGGCTTAACAATGTCATGGACTGTTTGGAAAAATTTAGATTCCAGATTAAACACTGTACTAATAGCCACAGAAAAGAACTCTCGAACAGTGATTCTTCCATCTGTATTCTTCTGACCACAACTAGGACAATATTCAGCATCTCCTACAGAGCTGTGGCAATTGCCGCAACTGCCATTCCTTTTGTTATGTGTCAGTTCTTCCAATGCTGCTTATCTTTGGTATCCATAATAAATATACCTTTCTTCATCCTTTAATTGGCTTCTGAGTACTACTTACTTCTAGATTTATTGCGTCTAACTCTATTTCATCACTGTACCATTGCTCCATTCCATATGTACCTTCCCTTGAAACTCTGCACCATTGCACCGAATAAATAATATTCTAGCAACGCAACGTTATACCTGTCTAAGAGGCATATATGGAATAAACATAAGCCATTTGTACCTTATATATCTATTGATTTTCTTTAAGAAAAATTCAACTTCACTTACAGGAATTTTTTTGCCAGATGACGAAACAGAAAAATTAAGGACTTATTGCAGACTAAGAGCAGCTTGGCTAAGCCAAGGTGCTTCAGTCATCCAGTAGATGCAAAAGTTTCTACGACTACTCAATCTTAGATTAGATGTAGCTTTGACTGATATAGCAGGTCTTACAGGTCTTAAGATTATCGATGCAGTTTGGAACGGTATCACAGACCCCTAAGAACTCTCAAATCTCGTCCACAGAAACTGTAAGAAGTCACCAGAAGAGATAGCATTAGCATTCAATTGTAATCATAGACAAAATCTGCTTTTTGGTTTTAAACAGGAATATGAAACCTATTTGTTCATTAGGTCTAAAATGGAAGAATGTGATGTACACATTAAGGTGTTCATTGACAATCACTTCAACAACAATCCAGTTTTAGTCTGAGTCAAATTGTTTGAGAAAGTATTCATGGTCTGTTGTCTTTATTAATTAGCTAATGCAGGTTCTAGATTAAATTCCTTTACTGATTCTTCGAGGATACGAATCGGTGAAGTCTCAACACCTTTTTGCTTACGACTGATGATTTCCACCTCGATATTTCTCTGCTTGGCATTTACTTCGAACTCTTCTATAATCTCTATGACATCATGGTGAATATTGATAGACTTAGCAGCATCGATGGTTACCTTGCTATTGTCTGGAATGATCTGCAGAGCTCTTTGGATGTTAGCTTTATTTAGGAAGGTTACATCTTCAGAAAGTGTCAAAGTAATATGTCCGCTATCTGAAAGGTGATTTTCCTTTTCGAAAAAGAACGGCTTTTGATAGTTCTCATACAAGACAAAAAAGATTGCAACAGCCATCCCTATCCCGATACCCACTAACAGATCCGTAAGAACGATAGCTAAGATAGTCACTACGAAAGGGATAAAATTTGTCCATCCTGTCTTGAACATTTTCTTGAAAAGAGCAGGCTTAGCTAATTTGTATCCTACTAGAATAAGTATTGCTGCTAAACTAGATAGTGGAATCAGATTCAATACAGTAGGAATCATCATCGCACTTCCGAGTAAAATGAAACCATGTAGAATAGCAGAAGTCTTGGTCTTACCACCTGACTGAATATTTGTAGAACTTCTTACAATAACCTGTGTAATAGGCAAGCCACCTATAAGACCAGAAATAAGATTTCCGATACCCTGCGCTCTTAGTTCTTTGTTAGCAGGACTCACCCTCTTAAGTGGGTCTAACTTATCTGTTGCTTCTAGACATAGTAGCGTCTCTAATGATGCTACGATAGCTATCGTGATGGCAACTGTATACACCTGAGGATTATTCCATTGTGAAAAGTCTGGTAACGTAAATAAATTGATAAAACCAGTCAAGCTTTCAGCTACAGGAATAGAAACAACTTGATCAGCTCCTAATGCCATCCCAGTATTAGAAAAAACAATATTCAAAATAATGCCTAATGCTACTACAACAAGAGGTCCTTGGATGAGTTTGAACAATTGGATTTTCTTCATGAATTTTTGTTCCCACAATATTAGTATAGCCAGAGATATCGCTGAGATGATAAGTGCAGCAGGCGTAATAGACTCTAGCATATAATAGAACTGTGAGAAAGTATTATGCCCATCGTTCTGTGCAAAGGCTAAGCTGCCTTCATAGTTTTTATCATAGCCAAAAGCATGCGGTATTTGCTTGAGGAAGATAATGACTCCTATCCCTGCTAGCATCCCTTTGATAACAGAATCTGGAAAGTAATAACCTATGATACCCGCCTTGAGTACACCTAGTATGAACTGGAAGACCCCAGCAAAGACAACTGCAAGCAAAAAGGTCTCAAAAGCACCCAGATCCTGAATAGCTGTCAGTACGATAACAGCTAGTCCAGCCGCAGGGCCACTTACACCTAACTGCGATCCACTAAGTGCACCACAGACGATGCCGCCCACAATACCTGCAATTATGCCAGAAAAAAGCGGCGCTCCTGAAGCTAAGGCGATACCTAAGCATAAGGGTACTGCAACCAAAAACACGATGATAGATGCTGGTATATCATTTCTCAAATTCTGTAAGTACATCTTCATGATTCCAATTTTTGTACAAACATATAGAATATTAGTATTACTTACATTTAAATAAGTTTTAATAATTATTCATTTAGTATGAACAATTTTTTGTGTAAGTATATATTACTTGTATATAAGTACTTATTCCCTATTTCGTTCTTACTATGTTCATACTATCAGAATTATCTATTCCAGAAGGTCTCTTCCTAAAAGACCCCTTAGAGAGTAAACTGGGGAAAAAAATTATTAGCCACAACATCCTTCTGATGGATAAGATCCGTTTTGTAGCATTTACCTTTAAGAAACTGCTAAGGCAATGGACTCTAGCAAAACCTCTATATAGATACTTCAAGAACAAGCACTTGCTTCTACACTTCCTCGTGGTTTGGTATTGGAACTGGCTATCCTATCTCATTAATTACAACACCAAGAACATAGAGGACCCTAATAGAAAACTCGATCTTATCATAGATAACATAGTAGATGCGACCAAGGAAAATCCGTCTGTCGACTTTGTAAATGAGCAAGTGTTACATAGAATAATGATCACCGAAAAGTCCAAGGCTTATCATATCAAAAACATAGATGAAGAGAACAAGCATGGGTTCTACCGTAGTTATAAGAAGCTTATTCAGAAAATTGCTGATGTCATTTTAGAGATAGATAAAAAATTTCATTACCCGCATTCTTTTACCAGCAACTTATTCGTGATGGCAAACAACGAAATCGACTTTGCCAAACATCTACTTAGACTCACTAACATAAAAGTCAAAAATGAGAATTATGATGAGGTGGCTAAACTATTGAAGTTTTACAAAGAAAGAATGGTAAACAAAGCCAGAAGAAAACAAGTTATATTCTTGTCAGATTGACTATCGCCAAATCCACCAGATATAGTCACTACTTTACAGGTAACTAGAGTTCAATAACAAGATCCTAAAGTACTTTAGTGAATTAAATGAAGGATTATCATATTCAGATGCATAACATTTTTAACTTAAGATAGATGAGTAGAATTGAAGTTCGAACAGTAGATGTATTACGGTACCTTAAGCCATTGAGAGAAGGAGGGTCACTTCCTGCAATTGTTCAAGCTAGCGATGAATTCCTTTATGTTCTAAAATTTAAAGGAGCGGGGCAAGGGAAAAAAGCATTAATTGCAGAACTAATTGGAGGTCTTATAGCTCAAGAAATTGGTTTAAACGTACCAGAAATAGTTTTTATGAATCTTGATGCTTCGTTTAGTAAAACGGAAGCTGATGAAGAGATTCAAGATTTATTAAAATTTAGTGTAGGATTAAATTTAGGATTACACTATTTATCAGGATCAATTACTTATGACCCATTAGTATCCATTGCAGATTCTATATCTGCTTCTAAAGTTGTTTTACTTGATAGTATTATCATTAATATTGACAGGACTGCTAAGAATACAAATTTATTAAACTGGAATGAAGAACTGTGGTTAATAGATCATGGAGCGAGTATGTATTTCCATCACAATTGGAAAAATTGGCAAACACATCTTGATCTTACATTTCCTAGTATAAAAGATCATGTATTGTTAGAAAGATCCGATCATTTAAAAGAAGCCTCGAATGAAATTAAAGAATTACTCAATGAAAATAAGATCAGAGAGATAATTTCCTTAATACCTTCAGATTGGTTGATAGACGAATCTACTACATTGTCAGAATTAGAAATGAGGAATGCATATATTGAATTTTTACTTAGCAAACTAAATAGAATTGAAATACTCGCAAAAGAAGCTATAAATGCAAAATAGAGTAACATACGAATATTCAATTATTAGGTTGGTTCCAAAAGTAGAAAGGGAAGAATTCATAAATTTAGGAGCTATAGTATTTTCAAAAAGGAAAAAATACCTTGGAATCAAATACAAAATTGATCAAAGAAGAATCAAATATTTTTCTGATGAAATTGATATAGACCTGATTCGAAAATATTTGAACGCATGGGAATTGATATGTCAAGGAGACCCAAATGGAGGTTATATCAGTAGTTTTGAATTATCATTAAGGTTTCGCTGGTTAGTTGCATCAAGAAGCACGATCATTCAAAGTTCAAAAACACATCCTGGACTTTGCTTTGATCCTGAAAAGGAGCTTGAAGATATTTTCAAAATACATGTTCTTTAGTATAGAAAGTATTGTATTCAAAAGTTCCAACCACCTTATGGGTGGTGGGTGGCATTAGATAGCGGGTTGGCGAAAAATCAATGTGTCTGCTAGTCTCTTTTATTTTTTATGAGAGTTGGCATTTTTCATAGGTCAAGTAGGTAAAGGGAGTTTCACCCTAAACCTCTCACAGAACTGTACGTGAGGATAAACAGATTCTAATTTCTCCTTTCATTATTATAATTTTTACGCAAAATTAGGGCTCGAAGTAGATCTAAAGACAATCAACTAATGAGGCAACTTGCTACTCAAAATACCATATACATAAGTACCAAAAATGGCACTAGCAATAACTAGTAAAATTGACCAAACACCGTGACCTACTAAAGTAAACATAGGTCCTGGACAAGCCCCAGTCATAGCCCACCCCAGTCCGAAAATGGTACCTCCAATTAAATATCTTGCGATACTATTAGTCTTAGGATCAAACTTGATTATTGATCCTTCTATATCTTTGCTCTCTAGTTTCTTTAGTATCAAAGTCATAATAGCAGCCAAGATCACAGCAGTTCCTATTATCCCGTACATATGAAAACTTTCAAATCGAAACATTTCCTGAATACGAAACCAACTTACAGCCTCTGACTTAGTCATAACGATTCCAAATAAGATACCAGGTATTATGAATTTTAATAACTTCATTTTTTAGTGTTTTTTTTATACGTTGAGTATTGTAGGTAAAATGAACCAGGTCATGGTTAATCCACCTATGAAGAATCCTACTACGGCAATGAGAGAAGGCAACTGAAGATTAGAAAGACCACTGATAGCGTGACCCGAAGTGCAACCCCCAGCATATCTCGCTCCAAAACCCACAAAAAATCCACCAACAATAAGTAAGAATAGATTCCTCGGTTCTGAAAATGATGCTACAGAAAATATTTCTGCAGGCACATAACCATAACCTTTATCTAATGTGTCTGGCATATGTATGCCCATCGATTCTAAATGCAGCTGTGTAGCTTCTGCAATCTGTACTGGACCTGGACTAGTTAAATAATTAACAGCTAGAAATCCACCTAGGATAGCACTAAAGATAAAAACCAAATTCCATATTTGTCCTTTCCAATCGAAATCAAAGAAAGCATGACTTTTACCTGCGCCCCCAATCGCACAAATAGTACGCAAATTAGAAGAAGCTCCAAAATTACCCCCAAACCAGAGGAGTAAAAACATTACAAAAACAATGGCAGCGCCAGAAATACTCCAATGCCAAGGCTGAGATATAAATTCTATCATTTTAATATTTTTATATTTAGCAAAACTTACAAGGTTGTCGGGCAAACAAAATCTGACTTAGGCATACTCGTTTCCATTATCGCTTTAAACCCACCTTCAACATTTATGAGGTTATGATAACCTCTAGATTTAAGAATAGAAGAGGCTATCATGGATCGGTAACCTCCAGCACAATGCACATAGAATTTATCAACTTTTGGCAACTTTTCCAGATGCGAATTTATTTTACTGAGGGGGGTATTCTTTGCATCGACAATATGCTCGCTATGATACTCAGATTCTTTTCTGACATCATAAATCCTGGATTGAAATTCCAAGTAATCATCATTTAGTTGAGTTGCTGAGACAGAGTTCACAGTATCTATTTCTTTAGCAGCATCTTCCCATATATCGATACCCCCTAATAGAAAACCCAAAGTATTATCAAAGCCTACTCTGGCTAATCTGGTCACCGCTTCTTTTTCTCGGCCTTCTGGAGCAATCAATAGTATAGGTTGCTTTACATCTCTAATAAGCTCTCCTACCCAAGGAGCAAACGAACCATCTAATCCTATGAATATACTATTAGGTATATGTCCTGTTGCATAATCAAAGGGGCTTCTGACATCGAGCATCACTGCTTCTGTCTCATTCGCCATTTTCTCAAATTCCTGAGGCGATAGGCCTTTAAGGCCTGTTCTCAGCACATCTGCTATATCAGCATAGCCTTCTTTATTCATTTTTACATTCAATGGAAAATAGGCTGGTGGAGGCAAAAGTCCGTCAGTAACTTCTTTAATGAATTCTTCTTTCGTCATATTTGCTCTTAAAGCATAATTCATCTTTTTTTGATTACCTAAAGTATCTACAGTTTCCTTCATCATATTTTTCCCACAGGCAGATCCTGCCCCATGAGCGGGATATACGGTCACTTCATCTGGTAGAGGCATAATTTTATTACGCAGGCTATCAAAAGCGTAGCCAGCTAAATCTTCCATCGTTAATTCGTCTGATTTTTGTGCTAGATCAGGTCGACCGACATCTCCAAGAAATAAAGTGTCTCCAGTAAATATGGCATGTTCCTTTCCTTGCTCGTCAATCACTAAGTATGTAGTGCTTTCCATTGTATGGCCTGGTGTATGCAACACTTTTATTTTGATATCACCCAACATAAAAACTTCTTCATCTTTAGCGATATATGCATCAAAACTTGGATCAGCTTTCGGCCCATAAATAATCGGAGCACCTGTCTTCTGTGCTAAGGTCACATGCCCACTTACAAAATCTGCATGAAAATGAGTCTCGAAAACATACTTGATCTTGACGTTATCATTCTGTGCTTTTTCGATGTAAAGCGATACTTCTCTTAATGGATCTATTATTGCCCCTTCTCCATTACTGTGGATATAGTAAGCGCCTTGAGCAAGACAACCAGTATAAATTTGTTCTATTACCATTTATATTCTGCTAATATTTAATTAATAATGAATTCTACTGAGAAAATGAAAATGGACATCACTATTATAAAATAGCCAAAAGCCTTCTTCAGTTTTTTACCGTCAATAAACTTTCCTAAAAAGACTCCGCTAAAAATACCAATCAATGTCAATCCTGTAAACTTCAGAAGGAAATTCCAGTCAATAATCATAAGCATAGCATCTCCAAGGAAGAAACCTAATAAAGATTTCATCGCGATGATGATTAATGAAGTCCCTATCGCTTTCTTGATTTCTAGATTTGCCAAAACAATCAAGGCTGGAATAATAAGAAAGCCACCACCAGCCCCTACAAAACCTGTTACACTTCCGACCACCAAGCCCTCAATAATGATTAGAGGGTAGTTATAAATTACAACGCCTGATCCACTCTTAGACTTTTTCTCAGTGAGCATCGTGTAAGCTGCCCATATCATCAATATCGAAAACAGACCGAACATCCCCATTCTCCTAGTAAGTTCAAAACTGTTAGTGGAAATTAAGACCTCAGGCAAAATAGGTACTATGAAATGTCTGGTGATCAAAACACCAATAATGGCAGGTATTCCAAAAACAATTGCTGTCCTCCAATCAACATTCTTGTTCAGGCTATGTCCTATTCCCCCGACCATAGCTGCTGAACCTACAATGAACAAGGAATAGGCCGTCGCCACTTTCTCATCATAACAAAACAAATAAGCTAGTACAGGCACAGCTAATATGGAACCGCCTCCACCTATAAGACCAAGCGAAATCCCAATGAATAAAGAAAGGATATAACCTATTACTTCCATATTTAAAATATCAAACACTTGTTAAAGTGTTCAAGTAAGGATTAAAAAAAACACTACACTAAATCACACTGATTAAGGCAGTCTAACAATTTGAAAATTGACGTGTCCGCTATAGAATAAAATACTTTCTTTCCATCTTTGTTGGACTCGAGAATGCCATTATCTCGCATCTTGGCCAGATGATGAGACATCATACTTATTTCACAATCAGCTCCTATACATTCACATAATGAGGTCACATCCATAGAGTTTTTGGCTCTTAATATTTGCAGTATATCAAGCTTCACTGGATGTGCAACGACTTTCAAAAGCCTAGCTGCTGACTGCAATTTGTCTCTTGATAAAGTAACGATTTTACCCTTCATACTACAAATATACAACATTTTAACAATTATTCAAGTATTCATTTGAATTATGTAATTTTTCTTTCTAAGCAGTAGCTAATAATTTAAAATCTAGATTTAGAATTGTAAATTCATACGCTAAACAATTGCAGCACTCTGCCATCCTCGTACCTCTGATGTCAGAGAGCTACGAACAACCCCTAAAAACGCTAGAAGTAAAAATGAAAACTAAACTCAAAAAAGATTGCTAGCATGTGACACTAAATATCAGATTATATCTGTTCGCCCCTTTCGGAGACGATCGATATAATTATCCGTTATAATCAAGTCTCAAATGAAGAACCAATGAAATATATTCTGATTCTATTTGTTTTGTTAAGTTTCCAACTAAGAGGGCAATCACAGAGTGATTCATTATTAAATTGGGATATTACAGAAAGAGAAAGTATCGTTTTGAACATCGATTCTCTTAGCATCTTTCCACACAAAGACAATATTGAACTCTCAGGAAAAAAGATTTCAGCAATAATTTATTATGAGATCAATGAGGACAAAAAGTTAAATATAGAAAGGGATGTAATTTTTCCCCAATTGAGAATTTACAATAAGAGTAATGAACCAGATTGGAAAAAATACAGAGCCTACTTCAGAAGAAAGTCAGGGAATGAACTGACGCCTAGAATCAGTTGTGATGATGAAACAATTATACCTGAAATAGTCGACTCAATTGAGATTAATGGAATGATCACTTTCCATTACTCACCAATCAATGGTATTAAATTATCAAAGGCAATTTATCCTTCTATGGATGAAAGACTTCTAGTGGAAGAATGGAAAATCGAAAACTCAAGTACCGAGCTAAAGAATATTTATATATCAAACTTTGAATATGCACAATCAGAAAAAGGGTACAAAGGCATTTATACACTAGTTTCTGAAAGTAGAGCCAATGAAAATACTATGCTCAATCCTGGTGAAACATATACCTTTCCTGTAATCCATGGCGCTCTTCTCAACACGGAATCAAAAGAACAACTTGACTATTTGAAGGCAAGAGAATCTCGAAAAGCATATCTGAAAATTTGTCAGGAAAATCTTATTCTGACTACGCCAAATGATACATTGAATAAGCTGTTCCTCTTTTCTAAAATAAGAGCGGCTGAAAGTATTTTCGAATCATCTATGGGATTGGTCCATTCTCCAGGCGGAGGTAACTACTATGTTGGAATCTGGGCGAATGATCAGATAGAATACAGTGGTCCCTATTTTCCTTATATGGGTTATGAAACCGGAAATACGGCAGCATTTAATGCTTATAAAAAATTCATGCAGAATATTCCTGACGATAATAATCATATAGCTTATGCTTTTGAAGTAGATGGAAATTTTCCTATGACACATTTAGATAGAGGTGATGCTGCAATGATTGCCTATGGGACCTCACTGTTCTTGCTTAATTCTGGAGACATTCAACTTGCCCAAGAGTTGTGGCCATTAATTGAGTGGAGTATAGAATACTGTCATAATAATAGGAATGTATATGGTGCTGTAAAATCTGAATCGGATGAAATGGAAGGGCGGATAAGTACTGGAGATGCAAATCTGTCGACCTCGACACTGTATTACGGTGGACTGAAATTTGGAGCAAGGATAGCAAATGAATTAGATAAGATATCCGATGCCGAAATTTATCAAAGTCGATTATTAGAAATGGAAGCTGTGATAGAAGACTATTTTGGAGCAACCTTAGAAGGATTGGAAACCTATCGATATTTTGATAAGAACAAGTATTTAAGACACTGGATCTGCTTACCATTGACTATGGGCATAACTAATCGAAAGGCAGGAACTTTAGAAGCATTGTTTCAAAAATTATGGACGGATAATGGAATATTGGTTGAGTATGATCCTACCGATGAAAACAAAAAACATATGTTCTGGGACAGAGCTACCTTGTATGCATTGCGTGGAGCATTTAATGTTGGCGAAACAGAAACAGCAGTTGCAAAATTAAAACAGTATTCGGCAAACCGCCTATTAGGAGAGCACGTGCCATATGCTGTTGAAGCTTATCCTGAAAATAACATGAAACACTTATCAGCAGAAAGTGCATTGTATTGTAGAATTTACATAGAGGGATTACTTGGAATAGAGCCAATCAGCTTTTCAAAAATTAAAATTTCACC
>CAZQDZ010000033.1:0-44074 GCA_964591455.1 uncultured Saprospiraceae bacterium | reverse complement strand
TCTTTTTTCTTCATTTCTTTAAAGTTAATAAGACACAATTAAATGAACAGTCTCAAAATGGATTTAACAGAAGAATTAAAAATTAATTACTCCACCCTCACCACACGACTTGTCCACACTCTCCGCTCTATATTATCCTCAGGTATAAACTCTATGCTATAAGTCCCTGCCTCCAATCCACTCATATCCATCTTTGTCAATGAGCCATAGACGGTTTCTGTCTTCTTCACCAACTGGCCCTCCATATCAAAGACATATAAACGACCCGTTTCACTCTTTGGCAACTCTATAGTCAGTATATCAGCTACAGGATTAGGATACGTCACCAGATCTCTATGCCAATAGATGTCATCTCCAAACACAGAAGTTATCGTAGGATCACACTTGTCTTCTTCATCTACACGGAATCGTGGGAAGTTGGGCATGGTCGCTGAAGCAGATACAAATGGTAATCGGATACCTTGCTGCACGAAATCGCAGTCTTGTCCTTTACCATTAGGATTATTGATAACATGATATGTATTGGTACTACTGAAACTGCACATATATATCTTACAATCTGGTGCCAATGCCATAAGAAAAAACTGCGTCTGAAAAGGGTCACTGGCACCATTCCAAACGTCTATCAGCTCCAGTCCCTCTTCAAGATTCTCTTCCCAGGTGTCTATCTGCCAGAGCTTGTCCTGATTGGTGATATATATAAACCTTGAATTGGGTGACCATTCTACAGAGGCAAATCGAGCAACGTCTTGTGGAAACTCCTCTACAATGAAGTCATGCTGATTGCTAAATTCTCCAGTTGATCTATCAAAATCAAAAAGGGACAGGTTAGTATAAGGATTATAGAATGCATACTTAGTACCATCAGGAGAAAATTGCGATTTGCCACTTGACGATATAAAGTCACTGAATGGATCATCTTGAATCTTCGTTATTTGAGTATTAGAAAATCCAGTATTATCAAGCAAGATAGAATATAAGTTAGCGTTCTCATCACTTTGGGTAATCCACCAATCCTCATTATTTGCATGTGGAACTGCATTTAAATAAGAAGATAAGTATTCAATATTTTCATTTATATAAATCCCTTTTGATGCAATATCCCCAATTCCATTATTAGAATTACCTTCAATAAAGCTATAACGTAAAGATTTAAATCTAGGCTCACCGATTTCTATCGGCTTATGTATTACATAGTGATTGTTCTCATCCGCAGGATCTGGTAATATAAGTATATCCTGAGTTGTAGGATAGAAACTACAGGTATCACCTCTGAATTGAGTGATCCAATCTCCATCATTGAGTCCACTTCCATTGGGCAATATCTCATGATTACGTCCCACTACATGACAGCCATTAGTATAGTACAATAGGTTGCCTTCTCTGTCACAGATGGAAGCGTTGTTGCCTAAAAATTGGATTGGCAGTAAACCTCTTATGCTATCAGGTGAAGAACCATTATTAAAATCAAACCTATAGGACTCAACTCCTTCGGGTGTTCTACTATCATGGCCAAATAACCAGACATAATCTCTTTTGTCAGATTGTGCTTCAGCCATTAAGCTGAAGCACAATAACAAAATCATACTAAGTAATCTAGTCCACCACCAATATTTTCTCTGTAATAGTAAATCCATCGTTGTATCTTATAGAAATAAAATAAACACCAGCCTTTGATAGTACTAAGCTATGACTTTCATCTATCTCATTAAAGTTATAATGAATGTTGCCATAAATCCACGTCCACAATACGAGCACGGAGGAATCTCCACAAGGTCGATTTGGAAAGCGTCTTTTTAGGTTATAGTAATAGGCTATGGGTCAAATTCGGTTGAATAGTTGGTTGCACCCTCACACCAAGTTAATATTTGTCAGTTGACCGACTGCAAGGAGTAGAGAAATCTATTATCCCGATAACTACATTCTTCACTAATTGGGACTCTTTTTTATCTAAGGAAAAAGCGGAAATAGTATAAGTCGGAGCGGGGTAGCAGAAGAAATAATTGATGAGCATATTGCATCTGGGTTGCAAACCCAGTCTATCTAGATTTAATGTAGCTCAAGCAGCAAAATGATAATAAGCGTACATTTTCATTAGAACAAGATTTCTCGACTCCTGACGTCGCTTGAAATGACAAAAGGGGTAGTATTCAAAAATCACAATTCAAAATGGCTCTTCTACCCCCCGTCCCCTGGAGAGGCGCATCTTCCCGCAGGCATTTGAGTTATGAGGTTCTCCCTTCAGAGCCTGCACTGAGCGGAGTCGAACGTGGAGTTAGAGGGTAGAGCTGGGGAAATTCAATAATTCAAAAATCAAAAATCCCCATTCAAAAATTCTTCATTCTTCATTCATAATTCATCATTCAAAAAATCACGTATACAACGGCACTCCATCCAAATCATGGGTCAATATATCTGTCATATATGCAAAGAAAGGTTGTAATGCTTTCCATGTCTTAATCACTTCTTTGATGAATTTAGGATCTGTCACCTCTTTGTCTGAATATGACTTGAATACATACATGGACTTATAGCGCAGCAGGTCTATCTCAGGATGGTCTTTGTCATAGCCTCTTGGTGCACTTTTGACCTGAGCACCCATGAGTTCTCCGAAAGTGTTTTTGAATTTCTTGGAAGCGAGGATTTTGCGTAAGGGCTTAGCGTCGGCGGCTATTTGGTCTCTGATGAGCTTTATGTCTTTGGGATTGGGATTATAGAATCCTCCACCTACCATAGAATCGCCTGGTGTAATCCTCAGATAGTATCCGCCCCGTCTAAATGCCCCTTCTCTGCCCATAGACATGCTAAAGTGACTGTTGTAAGGCGTTTTATCTTTTGAGAATCTGACATCTCGATAGATTCGGAATAATTTTTTCTTTTCTATTACATCGAATTTGTTCACTTCATTTTCTAATTCAGCTAGAATCGCCTTCATGTTATTGTTGGCATTGGTATAGGCGTCTTTGTTGGCGTGAAACCACTCGCGGTGATTGTTCTTGCGGATGTCTTTAAGGAATTTGAAGGAGCTTTTTTCTATTACTGCCATACCAAGGGTTTAAGTTAGTGACTGTTTTTTTTGATTCTATTAACGCTAATCTAGGCTATTGGTCGGAAGATTTACAATGTTCGTCTTTCTCTGATTAGAATTCAAACATTAAAAAATGCTTCTGCGTTTATATAACTGTATTACATAATGCTGTAAAAGATTTTTGAGATGAAGAATATGAGTATATCAATTAAAGATTGTCCTAAAGAGAACCAATTCCATGACATGATAAAGTCGTTGATTAACAGACGCCTTATCAATCATTGTGAATTATGTAAAATACACGTCGATTTGTCTAAGTCAAAGGACAATCGTGTTCCATTCAATGTCGTTATCACGGCCACCCTCAATGATGATTTGGTATTAGAAAGCAAAGCAGCTTCGGCTAACTCACTTGCGGCCTTTACACAAGCTTTGGCTCGTCTTGAGAGGCGGTTTGATAGTCAGAAGAGAGCTTAGAATTTATTTTTCCACATCATGGATTCTACAGGCTTCGTCGTCCTGTCGTTGTACTTGGCGTTGGCTTTCTTGTTGTAGTAGTTCTCTATTTCTCCCTCTACTTTGAAGTAGATAAGTTGTCCTATAGGCATGCCAGCATAGACTCTCACAGGGTGGACACAGGATATCTCCAAAGTCCAATGATTACAGAACCCCACATCCCCTTTACCAGCAGTGGCATGTATATCGATTCCAAGTCGGCCAACACTAGACTTGCCTTCTAAGAATGGGACTGCATTATGGGTCTCCGTATATTCAAGCGTAGAGCCCAAGTACAAAGTGCCTGGCTGTAAGACAAATCCTTCATTTGGAATCTCCATAGGGGTTGTCTTGTTATGACGCCGAGCATCCAGGATATCGTCGGTATAGGTTGCAAGATGTTTGCTCAGGTGTACATCATAAGAATTAGTACCTAAGGAAGACCTGTCATAAGGCTCTATCACGATCTCACGTGAATCTATACTACTCAGTATTTCTTTGTCCGATAGAATCATAATTGTAAAGTGCACCAAATGTAATAAAAGGAGCGGAGGCGGAAAAGCTTATACTGTTACATCAAAGTCAACCATTTGTATTAATATCGGGTTTCTAAGAGCACACTGTATGCCATTATTGCTTATACGTAAGGGAGCACATAATTCGAGGATTGCTGTATGGCGTGTGGAGGAGTCTAATGATTACTTCCTCCAAGCGTTACAGCTTACAGATAAGGAACAGCAAGCCTATGCTGCCATGAAGCCCCATCGCCAACGTGAATGGCTGTCTAGCAGGTTTTTGCTGCATCGTCTTGCAGGGGATAAACATCGTCATACCATTCTTAAGGACAAGCATGGCAAACCCTACCGAGAAGACTGTCCCCAGCACATCTCCTTAAGTCACTCCAGGGAATATGTCGCAGTTATTTTATCGGAGAAGCCCGTTGGCATAGACATTCAAAAGAAAGAGGATAAGATTACCAGAATTGCCCACAAGTTTGTTAATCAATTAGAGAATAATAGAATACCGAATTCGGCCGCACCAGATTATTACCATGCTATATGGAGTGCGAAGGAGTCTATGTACAAGGCTTATGGAAAAAAGAACCTGGATTTCAAGACGAACATGCATGTCTATCCATTTCAAATTTTGGATTCCATTACAGAGTTCCGTGGTCATGTGTCTAAAGCAGATTGTAAGCAGGATTATCATTTAGAGCTACAAAAAGTGGAGGGGGCTTATTTGGTGTATTGTGTGATGGATTGAGTCTGCTTGGTAATGTATCAAGTAATTAGATTACAAATTAGTCCGGTTAACAGATATGATAACTAAAACGATAAAAAAGATAATTGCATCCCAGAAAGTCAATATGGGTGGACACATCATAGACCAACCGCTGCCTAATCAACACATGGATCAGCTAGACCCTTTTCTGCTGATACATCATGCTAGATGGAGATTACAAGGAGATCAGAGGCCATTAGAAGCTGGCATAGGGGCTCATCCACATAGAGGGTTTTCGCCAGTGACATTTATATTCGAAGGAGACATAAGGCATCAAGATAGTCTGGGCAATGATACAGTTGTACGTGCTGGTGGTACTCAATGGATGCATGCCGGTAAGGGCATCACCCACAGTGAAAGGCCAAGTAAGGAATTGGCGATGAGTGGTGGTCTGCAAGAGTTCATCCAGTTCTGGGTGAATACACCAGCCAAGTATAAAATGGAAGCCCCTTATTATCTGCCACTACCTGAAGAAAAGATACCCTACATAGAAGATGATGATTATAAAGTACAGATTGTTGCAGGTGAATACAATGGCATTAAGGGACCTGCTAGGACATTCTCTCCGCTCTTACTCATGAGAGGCACTATCAAGACTGAAGGACAGTTGAGCATCTCTATCCCTGCTGCATATAATTCCTTGGTGTATGTCCTTAAAGGAGAACTGCTTACAGATAATCAAACAGTATATAACAAAAGTCTCATCTGGTATAATACAGACGGAGAACAGATACAACTAACTGCAAAGGAAGCGACCACCTTCATCTTATTGTCAGGAGAACCTATAGGCGAAAAGGTTACATCTTATGGACCCTTTGTGATGAATAACCAAACAGAAATTATGCAAGCTCTCCGTGATGCTAAGATGGGCAAAATGGGAGTGCTGATAGAAAATCGTGATTAGACAAGAAAAGCGCCCTCATTAAGATGATTAAATAAATTATAGACTGCTTTGTCGTAATCGACAAGAGTTTTGGTTTTCGATATTTTTTTGATTTGCCGAGGTGCATGAATTACAGTAGCAAAGTAATCCCAGAAACTGAGCATCTTTCTGATTATAGCTTTATCACCAGATAGTTTTTCGCCGTAGGCACTGCACAGCTTATCATGATACTTGCTGAACACCTCCATTCTATCTTCAGGATACGCCAGAGTATCCATTTTTATCATCATAGGTAAAAATGGGTCAGCGAGTAGCCCTCTCCCGAGCATCCAATGATCTATAGTCGGAAATCTATTACTCAACTCTCTGAATACGGCCACTGAAGTGATGTCTCCATTGAAGAATAATTTGTGACGAGTCGCATCTATGCATCGTTCAAATCCATCCAGGTCCGTACCTCCTACATATAGTTGCTTGCCTATACGTGCATGTATACCTATACTTTTGAGCGGATACTTATCAAAGACTTTAAAAGCACCCAATATCTCAGAACTATCATTGTAGCCCATCCGCATTTTCATAGAGATTGTAATATCAGTCTTGTTATGGACGGTATCGAGAATCTCATCTATCTTACCACTATTACAGATGAGTCCAGAACCCAAGCCCCGATTGGTAACCATAGGGTATGGGCAGCCTAGATTCCAATTAAGCTCGTCATATCCCAGTGACTGAATGTAGTCTATTACAAAAAGAAACTCCTCCGAACTGTTGGTCATAATCTGTGGCACCAGATGAGGCACCTCATTATTGGCGTGTTGCAAGTCCTTCTGGTAGCCGGACTTAATATTCAGCTTGCCATTAAGTCTTATGTAAGGTGCATAATATGTATCTATTCCCCCAAAGTAATTGTAGTGTAAATTACGGAATCTGAAATCCGTAAATCCTTGCAGTGGTGAAGAGATAAGCGTATGGCGCATATTGTCAATCTATTGCATAGATACAAACTCTAGCTTTAATAAGAAACTAAGTAGAAATTCTTCATGATAATAACCTCAATCCATTATTGATGAGGTTAGAGATACTTGGGTTTTTGACACTAAGGCCATTCAGGTGCACTATTAGCTGCTCCCTAAGCAATGGTTCTTCTGTTAATTCTATAATCTCTAGAATCAGCAACCACTCTTCTGAATACTCATTAAGTACTGTCTTTCTAATTTCTTTTAGTTCAATGTTGTTTAGTGATTCAGCCTCTCTCAGATTACGTATATCTTGATAAAGTGATTCCAGTTTTGTTATCGCTGCACTAGGTGCTGCTTTTATTGTTTGTACTTCTGAAGCTTCGTATAGATTGGGAAACGAATCATGGTCTGCACTACCTGCATAGGCAGATATTATTTTACTACCGACTACCATATTGAATATGCCTTCAGTAGGAGTGAAAAGAATCTCATTATTATAAGTAACTGTGCAGTCCTGCAACTGAATGAGCATGAGCTTACCCTGTATGTTTCTTATGCCTGTAATATTCAGGCCCTCTACTTTGACGCCACTTTCAAACTCAAAACTCAACCACTTGTTATCATAGAAATTATAAGCTTTCAAATCAAAGGGACCCATGTCTTCTATAGCCAAGTTTATATTTTTTAGTTTTCCAAGAGGAGAGCTAAAGCCATTTAAATGACTCTGAGCCCCATGACCTATAAGTTCTTTCTCACGATAGGCGAGTGCGGTAGGACCTGTGGTAGAAAAGTATATTACCTCGTTGTCTTCATTGAGTATACATCTGGAAAAAACACCAGAAATCTGTAGACCTGTATTGAGCTCTATGGTGCCCACCATTTGTGACTCTATAAGTTTGTTCAGTCCTGAAGCACCTCCTTTGCGCAGACTAAGCGTATTAGCGAATGTTTCCAACACTTCCATAAGGTATGAAAAGTCAGGGGTTACGTATAACTGTGGCTGAGGCTTAGTAATGTCAAATTCTTGGTTGGCAGCATCTATAGAGTAAGGTACTTTTTTAATATCATCACTCATGCACCATTGGCTTTCACCTATAGAAGATAATAATCCTGCACCATATATTTTTGGGTTGTCTGCAGAGCCTATAAGGCCATACTCTACAGTCCACCATTGGAGGTTTCGCATTTTTGTCATCTCTGACATTTCTACATCTTTGGACTGTAATTCTATAACGACCTCCTGAGCTTTTTGAATGGCTTGAGGAGGTGTCCCGCTGGCTTCTTTTAAGATGGATAGTTTTCTAACGGCTTCGTATAGCTCTATGTCATGTCGCGAGAGAATGGCTTTGGAACCAATGTCACCGAGCCTTCTTAGATACTCAGCATAATCAGGATTGGCTATAATAGGTGCATGACCTGCCGCTTCATGTATAATGTCAGGCGCTGGTGTATATTCTATATTTTTTAATTGCCTGATGTCAGACGCGATGACGAGTACTTTGTAAGCCTGGAATTCCATAAAGGCATTGGGCGGAATAAATCCATCTACAGCTACAGCAGCCCAGCCGATCTCCTTCAGGATTCTGTTCATCCCATACATACTGGGAATGCACTCTACTTCTATGCCTGTTTTTTTAAGTCCTTCTAAGTAGGACTCATGAGCAACCTGAGACAGGTAGTCAATATTTTGTCTGATAACATACCTCCACACGGCTTGATTGATAGGTGTATATGCTTCATAGTTTTGAGGCTTGATAAATTGTTTGAGATGTTTTGGAAGTCTAACTATTAATTCATTGCTTGTTTCTAATGTCACTGCTTTCATCTTATAACAGTTAGTTGATTATCTATTTGCTAAAGAATTTCTCTCAGTGCATTGACTTTTTTAGTCAATGTGCTAAATTCCTCAAAGTCTATGGTTTGTTGTCCATCCGTCGCAGCTTTATTAGGCGTCTTGTGTATTTCTATTAAGATACCGTCACATCCAGTAGCTACTGCAGCTAAGGTCATCTGAGATACATGTTCACGTATGCCTATACCGTGCGATGGATCTACGACGACTGGCAGATGCGATTTTTTCTTGAGGATAGGCACTGCATTAAGGTCTAATGTATTTCTGTAACTAGTCTCAAAGGTTCTAATCCCTCTTTCGCATAGTATAATTCTTTCATTACCATTCTTGAATATATACTCTGCTGAGTAGAGTAACTCATCTATGGAGCCACTAATACCTCGCTTGACAAGTACGGGTTTGTCTACTTCCCCAAGAGCTTCTAGTAGATTAAAGTTTTGGGCATTACGGGCACCAACTTGGAAGATGTCTACGTATGGCATCATGGATTCTATTTGCTTAGCCTCCATGATTTCTGTAATGATTTTAATCCCACTTTCTTTGCAAGCTTTATAGAACATCTGCAAGCCTTCGTGTCCAAGTCCTCTGAAGGAGTAAGGGCTCGTCCGTGGCTTATAGACACCTCCTCTCATAATCTTGATTCCATTGTTTTTAAGACATTGTACGGTATTGGCTATCTGTTCTTCGCTCTCAATGCTGCATGGACCTGCCATCATTTCAAAGTGTCCATTTCCTATTTTGATATTATCTCCTATGTCTATCGCAGTTTGTCCAACTTTCCATTTTTGACTCACCATCTTATGCTTCCCACTTACACGATGGACATCTACTATTCCATTGAGATGGCCAATGCTTCTGATGTCAAATTCTGACTTTGGTGTACAGATTTGATAATGCCCATTCTGCGTTTTTACAGGATAATATTCAATACTTAATTCTGACAAGACTCTGTTTATCTCATTGAGCTCTTTTGTGTTTATATCTTCTTTTACTTGAATTATCATATCTTTTACTTTATGCTTTTAACAAATGAAATACAATCTTCACTGAGATTATTATTTTGTGAAATGTAATTAATAAAGGCACTGCCTATTATGCCGCCTGAGGCATATTGATTTACAAATTCAAAATTTTCTCTATTCCTGATATTGAATCCAACCAAAAAAGGTGTCTTTAGTCTTTTTGAGTTTAATTTCCGAAGATAGGTTTCGGCGGAATTGACCTCCTTGTTGTTTCCTGTTGTGCTAGAACTACTCACGGCATAGATGAATGAACTGCTATGCTTATCTATCATTTGCAATCTGTCTTCAGTGGTGTTTGGCGTTACTAGAAATATGTTGCTTAGTCTATGTCTGTCAAATATTTCTTTGTAATCTCTAAGATAAATTTCTATTGGTAAGTCAGGAATAATCAATCCACTGACACCCACTCTCTCACAATTTTTGGCGAATGATTCTATACCAAATTGCATAATGCTATTAAAGTAACCCATAAGCACCAGTGGCACCTCAATGTCTATGCCAGCGAGTTGTTCGAAAATTAATTCTAATGTAATTCCGTTATCCAATGCCTGCATATTACTCTTCTGTATTGTAGGCCCATCGCTAAGCGGATCTGAATAAGGGATACCTACTTCTATGATATCTACCTTAGTTGCTGACAAGGCAGGTATGATTTCTTTAAGGCTATCTAGTTGAGGATAGCCCGCAGTCACATAGATATTTAGGAGGTCGACGGGCTTATTCGAAAATAATTCTTTAATGTTCATCTTCAGCAAATTTTGAGTAGGTTCTAAGATCTTTATCTCCGCGGCCACTTAAGTTTAGGACAACGACCTCATCTTTTCCGCATTGTAATTTTTCTAAGTATGCGAGAGCATGAGCAGATTCTAGTGCTGGAATAATTCCTTCCATCCTGGCCAATAATTGAGCGGCTTTTAATGCCTCCGCATCTGTCACAGAATGGTAAGAAGCTTTACCTACTTCTTCGAGGTAAGCGTGCTGTGGACCTATGCCTGGATAATCTAGACCTGCTGAGATACTATGAGGTTCTATGACCTGTCCATCTTGAGTTTGCATCACCTTGGTCATGGAGGCATGTAATACCCCCTTGGTGCCTACTGCTAGAGTGGCTGCTGTCATGCTGGTATCTACACCATGTCCTGCAGCTTCCACACCTATTAACTTGGTGTCGTCGTTGAGATAATGATAAAAGATACCTATAGCATTGCTGCCTCCTCCCACACAGGCGATGATATAATCTGGATTACTTTTAAGTTGCTTTTTGACTTCCTTGCTTATGACAGATTGGAATCGGGCTACTATATCTGGATAGGGGTGAGGGCCGACTACTGAGCCAATAATATAATGGGTGTCTGTCGGATTATTAATCCAATTTCTTATAGCCTCGTTGGTGGCATCTTTTAGTGTTTTACTACCCGATTGTACTGCTACAATATTTGCACCCAACATCTTCATGCGTTCCACATTTGGGGATTGTCTTACTATGTCTTTTGCGCCCATGAAAATATCACAGCTCATGCCCATAAGACTACACGCAGTAGCAGTGGCCACCCCATGCTGTCCAGCTCCAGTTTCGGCAATGATTCTTTGCTTACCTAATCTTTTAGCAAGCAGTATCTGGCCCAGTGAGTTATTTATTTTGTGAGCACCTGTGTGGCAGAGATCTTCTCTCTTGAGGTAGATGTTCGTGTTGTAATATTTGCTTAACCGCTTAGCAAAGTAGAGCGGCGTGGGTCTGCCTACATAATCCCTAAGTAGCTCATCGAGTTCTTTTTGGAAGGATTCACTTTGGATGAGGTCTAGATAATTATTTTGTAATTCCATGACGTTGGGATACAACATTTCTGGGACATAGGCTCCACCATAGGTGCCATAGTATCCTTGGTTATCTACTAGGTATTTCTTATCCATTGACTCTATTTATAAACTGTGATACGGAATTATAATCTTTAAGTCCAGGTTCTATTTCAAATTGACTATTAAGATCAATAGCATATAAATGAGGTAAATTTAATTCAATAATGACCTGACTGTCGCCAGGTGAGATCCCTCCTGAAAGAAAGAAAGGTTTGTCTAAAGTGTATTTTTCTAATAGGGTCCAATTGAATTTCTTGCCGCTGCCGCCATAGCTAGGAGTCGCAGTGTCGAATAGAAAGTAATCTGCCGAGTCATAATATTCTTCTAGACGTGCCCAGTCAAATTGCGCATTAATTTGAAAAGCTTTAATGACGGTAATACCTATTGGTTTTATAGCCAGAGTTATAGAGGGCGATTCGTCACCATGTAATTGTACAGCATCGAGATCATAGGCGGTAATAGCAGATTTTATATCCTCTATGTCTTGATTGACAAAAACACCAACTCTCTTGGTCTCGGTTTTATTCTCTATTAGATAATTTAAGGTTTGGTCATTAACAACCCGTTTTGACTTGG
This sequence comes from uncultured Saprospiraceae bacterium, assembly GCA_964591455.1. Lineage (GTDB taxonomy): Bacteria > Bacteroidota > Bacteroidia > Chitinophagales > Saprospiraceae > RFSX01. The sequence goes on along the minus strand of CAZQDZ010000033.1, from coordinate 32,118 downwards.
GATAAAAGATAAAACCTAAATAGTCTGGCTTAGCAGATTCTATGTAAGAAATATTATTAGGACGCTGCATGCCGCATACCTTAATTTTCATGACTAATATAATTGTAGTGTGCTATTAATTCTTTGCATACCTTGGCTGGATAGCTAGATTTCATGAAATGGGTGCCAATGAGAAAACCATTATATCCGACTTCTTTTAAGGTTTTGATATCTTGACCGTCGCTGATGCCACTTTCACTAATCTTGACCAGACGATCTGGTAAGTATTCATACAATTCAAGACTTTTGTCTATACTTGTTTTGAAAGTTTTTAGATTACGATTATTTACACCGATGAGATCTATGTGTTCATTGAGATGTGTCTCTATCTCCTCTCTATTATGTATTTCTAGTAGTACTTCCAATCCAATGGATTTAGCGAGCGCAGCTAACTTCTGAGCCCGCTGTGGTGTGAGACAGGCTGCAATTAAGAGGATACAGTCAGCGCCGATGCTTTTGGATTCTATGACCTGATATTCGTCTAAGACAAAATCTTTTCTTAGTATCGGACAGTAATTGAACTTTCTGCCTGTCTCTAAGTCTTTAGCCGTTCCTTCAAAGAAATTCTTATCCGTCAGAATAGAAAGCGCTGAAGCCCCAGATTGCATATAAGCTATGCTAAGATGTTCTACATCTATATCTTTTCTAAAAGATTTATTGCTTGGGGAGGAGCGCTTTATTTCTGCGATCACACCTACTTTATCTTTTCTTTTTAAGTACTTGGACAAAGAGACAACGGGACTATTATAGAATATACTCTTCTCCAAACTTTTAATCGTATTGTAGTCTTTAGCTTTTTCTATTTCTTGCAGCTTGTCAGCAACTATCTTATCTAGGATATTCATATAGCTAATAATTTTTTTAGTGAGTTTAATGCACTTTTATTCCTGAGAGAAGATTGTGCTTCTTCGTAGGCATCAGAGAATGATTTATTATTGTCGTAGCACTGGATGGCTAATGCAGCGTTGGCACAGACAACGGCATTTTGTTCCTCAGTGCCATCCGCATTGATTACTTTGGTAAATATATTTTTGGCCTCTTCTATGGAATTTCCGCCAAGGATATCTTCCTGACATACAGATGTATGTGTTGACGTTACGGGATCAAAGACATATTCGCTTTCAGGACTTATGATTTTTGCTTTTCCTGTCAAGCTGAGTTCGTCATAACCATCTAACGTATGTACTATCCTGTAAGAAGTTTCTTGAGACTCGAGTATGTACTTGTAATAGCGTTGCAGATGCAGAGAGTATACACCGACTAATTGTCTGTTAGGAAAAGATGGATTGACCATCGGTCCGAGCATATTGAAGAAGGTGCTTACCCCTAATAGTTTTCTTATAGGAGCTACTTCTTTCATGGCGGGGTGGAAAAGGGGGGCATGGAGTATTGTAATATTTGCTTGGTCTATTTGACGCTTGAGTCTGTCCTGATTGTTCGTAAATTCAAGTCCTAATGATTCCAGAACGTTAGAAGATCCACAGATGGAGCTTACGCCATAGTTACCATGCTTGGAGACTTTGTATCCTGCCCCTGCCACTACAAATGAAGCCAGCGTACTTATATTAAAAGTGTCCTTACCGTCACCACCTGTGCCACATAGATCTATATTATCTATATCAGAAAAGTCTATTCTTACACAACGTTCTTTCAGACAGTCACTGAAGCCGGACAACTCATCTACTGTAATATTTCGCATTTTGAAGATTGTGAGAAAGGAAGCGATTTGGTAATCATTGAATTGTCCCTCTGATATGCCACTTAATACGTTCTTTGCTTCCTCTCTCTCTAGAACCTCCTGAGCAAATAATTTATTGAGTATATGTTTCATTGTTTTTGACTTCATTTATAAAATTGAAAATCATTTTCTCTCCATACTCTGTAAGTATACTTTCTGGATGAAACTGTAATCCATACAGGGATAATTCTTCATTTTGGATAGCCATTATTTGTCCATCTTCAGATATGGCTGTAACAGTTATTTTGTCTGAGATGCTTTCAGGATTAAGGCTCCAAGAATGATATCTCCCTACATGTATTTGCTCTGGAATATCGATAAGTATGGCACTCTTTGCTTGTCTATTAATCTTAGTTTTTTTACCATGGTAGACTTCTTTTAGGTTGATTAGATCTGTGCCTAGATATTGGCCAATGGCTTGATGACCCAGGCAGATACCTAGAATGGGTACCTTGCCAGCACACTTAGCGATGATATCAGGCATATGTCCTGAAGTTTCAGGAAGCCCAGGGCCAGGTGATAGAACAATGGCATCGTAGGCCAAGCATTCCTCTGGTGTAATTTTATCATTTCTGATTGTATCTACGGTACTCACATAGCTCTTGAGATAATACTCCAGATTATAAGTGAATGAATCGTAATTATCTAAGAGTAGTACATTCATAATTTGTTGGCTTTTTGTATAGACATTCTGATTGCTCTTACTTTATTATTGACTTCTTCTAGCTCATTTTCTGGCTTGCTTTCTGACACGACACCAGCACCAGCCTGATATACTAGCGTATTATTTTTACTAAGAATAGATCGGATTATAATCGCATGATTGACTTGACCTTCGAATCCAAAAAATCCAACAGCACCTCCGTAAAAATTTCGGGTTATATTCTCATTGTAATCTATGATTTGGAGTGCACGATATTTTGGCGCACCACTCAATGTACCTGCAGGAAAAGTATCTGCATAGATATCTATTCCTGACTTATCACTGTGGACATGGCCAAGGACCTTGCTGACTAGATGGATAACCTGAGAGAAATATTGGATCTCGGCATAGGTGGCTACCTCTACACGATCACTGTTTTTGCTAAGGTCATTTCTGGCGAGGTCTACCAGCATGACATGTTCGGACATTTCCTTCGGATCAGCTTTTAATGCTTCGGCTCTTCGGATGTCCTCCTCCAAGCTATCTCCACGCCTAACAGTACCTGCAATAGGATTGATGGTGGCGATGTTTTGTGATACTTGTAATTGAGATTCTGGTGATGACCCTAGTATTTTGAAATCTCCATAATCCAAGTAAAACAGATAGGGCGATGGACTTACATTCCGTAAGCACCGATAAAGCGTAAAGTCATCTCCTTTAAATTTTTGTCTGAATTCCCTAGACAGCACTACCTGAAAAGTGTCTCCTAATTGGCAATGCTCTACCCCTTGGGTCACCATATCCAAATATCTCTGATCAGGCATATTTGTAGTCTCTTCTCCTACAGACTCAAAATGAAAATGGCTATAACTATTAGCTTGTATGATACTGTAGACTTTGTCTATATTGGACTTATCATCTTTCTCTTCAAAAGAGTGTTCCACTATAAACAGTGACTTCTTGAAATGATCAAATATGATGACGTATTTAAAGAGTTGGTACTTGAGATCTGGATTGTCTTTGATAGTGTCTGCCTGGGTATTAAGCTCTATGTCTTCAAAGTACTGAACAGATTCGAAGGAAGAAAAACCCCATAACCCCTGAGTGGTTAGGTAGAAATTTGATTCTATTGTCTCAAAGGAAGTTAGAAATTTCTGTAGGCTTAGAGCAACCTCTGAACCATGCTCAGCTACTTTTGACCTTCTTGGATTATCTCCAATCTGGTAAGAGTAGATATACTTCTTTGCCTCAAAGTCGGCTATTGGTTGCACACATATGTAACTTTTATTATCTGTTCTATTATGATAGTCAGCACTTTCGAATAACAATGCACCAGGAAAATTATCTCGCAACTTATTGTATACTGCCACAGGGGTATGTAGGTCTGCTAGATATTGAGAATATTGAGTATATATTTTATGAACCATAAATTCGTTTTGAACAAAAAAAAAGACCCGCAAGAAGCGAGCCTTAATTATATATTGTTATACAGTAGTACTACTTCTCAGAAATTTCATCTAAAAAGTTCCACCACCAAATTGTATTAATTTGATTGTGTGCTGCTATGTCAGTATGATATGTTGCTTGTTTAATCACGATTTTATAGACATTGACTACTATAACTGATTTTATTTGGTTTTGTTTTAACAATGTATGATTTAATTATCGGATATAGCACACATAGAATCTCTTTTCAACGTAATTTCTCATGGATTCATGTTTATTTCTACTAAAATTTCTAAATGAGGCAACCCTTTTAATGTTTTCTGTACATAAGAGAGTGGTACCGTATTTAGAAATTTAAACATTGAATCATGAAATCTATTTTTTACATACCCCTCTTTTTGATTTGTTTATTTCAATTGAATGCGCAAAACACTGTCGTTGATGTCATCGTCAATAGGCCAGATCACAATACCTAGAAGCGGCAGTAATAGCAGCAGACTTAGCAGGGACTTTAGGTGGTGATGGACCCTTCACCGTATTTGCACCTACAGATGCGGCCTTTGACGCATTGCCGGCAAGGACAATTGATGCCTTACTGAATGATATCCCAGCCTTGACCAACATACTCTTGTGTCACGTTGTAGGTGCTAAAGCGATTAGTTTAGAGTCAGCCTTGGCATACGATGTACTAACGACCTCACGTTTGGATATTTCAACTAAAGCTGTTTGAGCTAGAGAATGAGTTGTCATTTATCTCTATAAATAATGCAAGCTTTATGACATCTAACCATGAGATAATTTCTGACCAAAAGGGCATTAATACAACCTTACCTTATGGATTTGCAGGAACAGACATTGGAATTGATCTGAGTACTGCTAATACCATTGGATTGAGTTATTCATATGATTTTAGTCTCCGACCGATACACCAGTTTCAGGATTTGAGTACGGTCCTTAGACGGCATCAGTTTAGCTTGTTCTATACTGTTATTTTCTAGACCCTTCGTCATTTTATTCTCTCTACTGTAGATACTAATGACAGGCGTTCATTCCGTTGTTAATATTGTATATTGGCATCACAAGCGCAAAAGATGGAGAAGTATATATCCTTAAGTCTACTGATATTAATAACAACCTTATTTTTGTCTGGCTGCAAACAAAAGGCAGCTCCAGCATCGGATATTTCTGATTACATCAGTAGCGATTTACCTTCTGACTTTCTCGGATTTTATCAGAAATTTCACTCAGACTCTCTCTATCAAATCTCTCATGTCCTATTCCCATTAAAAGAAAAGAAAGATAAATCATTGTGGCAATTAGATGACTGGAGAATGCATAAACCCTTCGATGACCTGGGTGGCCAGTACCAACAAAAATTTGCAAATCTCAACGGCATCATCATTGAGAATATAATTGATGTCAAAGGAATGTTTAAAATGGAGAGGCGATTTATAAAAGATACAGACGGATATAATCTTATCTATTACAACTTTACCAATGCCTTTGATGATAATGAACAATGGGAGCCAGGACAGTAATATTAAATTCCTTCCTGTAACACACTCTCATCCTGATATGCCTCTATGGGAGGACAGGTGCAGATAAGATTTCTATCTCCATAGGCATTATCTACACGGCCCACATTTGCCCAGAATTTGTATGCATTCTTGAGATGTGGTAAGGCATATGCTGCTTGTTCACGGGTATAGCTATGTGGCCATTCATTCATTGTCAATTCCTGCAAAGTATGAGGTGCATTATTGAGCATGTTGTCTTCAGCATCTAGCTCCCCAGTAGCAATCATTTTGATTTCCTTCCTAATAGAAAGCATTGATTCTATAAATCTATCTAGCTCCTCCAAACTTTCACTCTCAGTAGGTTCTATCATAATGGTACCTGGAACTGGAAATGAAAGTGTAGGTGCATGGAATCCATAATCAATCAGTCGCTTCGCCACATCTTCTGCACTTACACTATATTCTTTGAATTCTCTTAGGTCTATTATAAGTTCATGAGCACAATGGCCGTTAGATCCCGTATACAGAATATCATAGGCTTGACTCAGTTTGGTTTTGATATAGTTCGCATTTAGAATAGCGAATTCTGTTGCCTTTTTTACACCATCATTTCCGAGTAAGCGGATATATCCATAAGAGATGAGTAATATGCTGGCGCTACCCCAAGCGGCTGAGGACACTGGTAGAATAGCACTAGAGGGCATATCTTGTGTCGTCTGATGACCTGGAAGATAGGGTAGTAACTTTTCATTTACACATACTGGCCCCATTCCTGGACCACCTCCTCCATGTGGTATAGCAAAAGTCTTATGCAAGTTAAGATGGCAGCAGTCAGCGTGGATGGCTCCTGGACTTGTAAGGCCAACTTGTGCATTCATATTGGCACCGTCCATATATACCAACCCGCCTGCGTCATGCACTGAATCACAAATTTCTATAACGTCCTCTTCAAAGACACCATGTGTAGAAGGATAAGTAATCATTATGCCTGCAAGATTGTCCTTGTGTAGCTCTATTTTTTCCTTAAGGTCAGTTAGTGAAATATTACCCTTTTCATCCGTGTTAGTAACGACTACTTTCATACCAGCGATAACTGCACTCGCAGGATTGGTACCATGAGCTGATGATGGAATAATAACGATGTTTCTATTTTCTTCTCCCCTGTCCTTATGGTAAGCTCTGATGAGCATGAGTCCTGTATATTCTCCTTGGGCACCAGAGTTGGGCTGGAGTGTACAGCCAGCGAAGCCAGTTATCTCAGAAAGATAAGCTGATAATTCTGTGAAAATTTGGTGGTAACCTTCCGTCTGATTATGTGGTGCGAAAGGATGAATATTTGCGAATTCTGGCCACGATACAGGGATTAATTCTGTGGCTGCATTTAATTTCATGGTACAACTGCCAAGAGGAATCATGGAGTGCACTAGGGATAAATCTTTACTTTCTAGAGACTTAATGTAGCGCATCATTTTTGTCTCAGTATGGTGTGACGAAAAAACAGGGTGGGTCAGGTAAGGTGTATTACGCTTAAGTGTGTGTGGAATACCATAATCAATCCCATTAGAATATCCTTGGTCGTCGTTGCCAGTGAAAAGATATTTTATATCTTCAAAATCACCCGCCGTGACAGATTCATCTATACTCAATGTAATCATGTTATCACCTGCAGCATATAGATTTATTTCTTTTTCTTCACATTTAGTAAGAATGTCCTTTCTTTCCTCATCAGATACTTCTATTGAAAGGGTATCATAGAAGGAATCATTGACAACCTTATATTTTCTAGACTTGAGATAATTATGCAGCAACTTTGTTTTACTGTGGATTTCTTCTCCTATGTCTTTCATCCCATCAGGTCCATGATAACAGGAATACATAGAAGCCATGATGGCGAGTAGTGCTTGCGCAGTACATATATTTGACGTTGCTTTTTCTCTCTTTATATGTTGCTCTCTTGTCTGCAATGCCATTCTTAGTGCGGTATGCCCATATCTATCTTTGGATATACCGATGATTCTTCCTGGAATTTGTCTTTTATATTTCTCAGCAGTGGCGAAGTACGCCGCATGAGGACCACCATAACCTAATGGCACACCAAATCTTTGGGTATTACCTACTACAATATCAGCTCCCCATGAGCCAGGAGATTCGATTACTGTCAGCGCCATGAGGTCAGCAGCTACAACAAGGAGATTGTTATTTGCATGCAATTTGTCTGCAAACGATTTGTAGTCTTCTATAGATCCTATGCTGCTTGGATACTGAACCAGCGCTCCGAAGAACTCATCAGAAGGCTCGTGTGACCGATAATCTCCTTCTACAATTTCTATCCCCAGAGGCGCTGCTTTTCCAAGCACCACGGCTTTAGTTTGGGCAAATACATTCTGATCTACAAAAAATTTAGTGATGGGTGTTTTAGCCCGCTTATTTGTGATACCATAGGCCATACCCATTCCTTCGGCTGCAGCAGTACCCTCATCCAGCAGTGAGGCATTGGCGAGTGGCATCCCAGTCAGGTCAGAGACCATCGTCTGAAAGTTAAGCAGGGCTTCTAAGCGACCTTGCGATATCTCCGCTTGATAAGGTGTATACTGCGTATACCAAGATGGGTTTTCGAAGATTGTCCTTTTGATAACAGAAGGGGTTAAGGTGTTGTAATATCCTTGACCAATATAACTTCTGTATACTTTATTCTTATTGGCTATTTCTTTGAGGGCTCTGAGATATTCATATTCTGTGAGGGCCTCAGGAATATCAAGTGCTTCTGTGGATCTGATGGATTGGGGTATCGTTTCTTCTATCAAAGCATCTAAGGATCCTGCACCAATTGCTTTTAGCATGATGTCCATTTCTTGCTGAGACGGACCTATATGACGATCAGAAAATCTGTTCATTCTCGGTTCATTTTTATGCCACTAAATTTACCAATAAAGATTATTTATATGTGTTTTATTAGTGGACAATTCAGGTGATTTTCTCCACCAATAGAACTGATTAGGCTTCATTAAGTTAGAGAAGGAAGCAAGTATTATGAATGGCTAATGGCGATATTCAATGTAAGAGAGATAACATTAAATAATATCCAAATGTGTAATTAATTAGAGACTAGACGATTAGCAAAATTAGGTGTAGGGCTTGTATGTATAGCAACAAGAAAAAACGCTTCAGTATTGCAGACTGAAGCGTTTTTAATTTGAAAATATCTTGTGGAGAATAGTTATTTAATTTTAAAAGCAGCCTTTACTTTTTTAACATAATCTAGTTTCTCCCAGGTAAATGTTTCTACTGCCATAGTCTTCTTCTTCCCAGAACCGTCTTGGAAAGTGACCTTTTTCTTTTTGGAGGCTCTGCCCATGTGTCCATAGGCTGCTGTCTCAGAATATATTGGCGTTCTTAGTTTAAGTCTCTGCTCGATAGCATAAGGTCTCATGTCAAAAATCTTGTTCACCAGGGCAGCAATTTGCGAATCTGATTTTTTGACGTTGGCTGTACCGTAGGTATTGACATAGATATTGGTTGGTTTTGCGACGCCAATAGCATAGGACACCTGTACAAGCACTTCATCACATACGCCAGCTGCTACAAGGTTTTTAGCGATATGTCTTGTGGCATAAGCAGCAGATCTATCTACTTTAGATGGGTCTTTTCCTGAAAATGCACCACCGCCATGAGCGCCTTTGCCACCATAAGTGTCTACAATTATTTTTCTTCCTGTTAGCCCTGTATCTCCGTGAGGTCCACCGATAACAAACTTACCTGTAGGGTTTACATGAAATTTAATTTTTCCGTCTAGTAGCTTTTTGACAGAGCCTTTCACTTTCCTTTTTACACGTGGAATGACAATATTCTTGACATCTGCCTTAATCTTCCGTAGCATTTTGTCCTCTGGTCCAAAATCATCGTGCTGAGTACTGACAACAATGGTATCTACAGACTGTGGTTTATGATCATCAGAATATTTGATAGTCACTTGCGACTTGGAGTCTGGTCTTAAGTAAGTCATCTCCTTGCCATCTTTTCTGATTTTAGCCAGCTCTTGAAGGATTTTATGAGATAAATCAAGGGCTAGTGGCATATAAGTATCAGTCTCATTAGTCGCATAGCCAAACATCATTCCCTGGTCTCCTGCGCCTTGGTCTTCTTTCTTTTTTCTCTCTACACCCTGATTGATATCTGGTGATTGTTCGTGAATGGATGAAAAGATACCGCAAGAATCAGCATCAAACATATATTCTGACTTCGTATAACCGATTCGTCGTATCACATCTCTTGCAATCTGCTGAACATCAAGGTAGGTTTTGGTTTTCACTTCGCCTGCGAGCACGACCTGCCCTGTGGTAACCAAAGTTTCACATGCCACCTTAGATGATTTGTCGAAGGCGATAAAGTGATCTACAAGTGCATCAGAAATTTGGTCAGCAACTTTGTCTGGGTGACCCTCAGATACGGATTCGGATGTAAATAGATAAGGCATATAGCTTAATATGATTTTTTTAAGAAGATAAAAATCAGATAATAAATCGGAATATTAAAAATTATTTTCAAGTATGAGATTTCCCTCAAGATATCCTTCTAATTTGTCTCCTAACTTGATTGGTCCAACGCCAGCAGGCGTACCTGTCATAATGACATCCCCTGGCTCCAGTGTGAAGTATTGGGATATGTGATGAATTAAGTGAGGGATAGGGAAAATCAAGTTACTGATTTTTCCTGTCTGTCTCCGTTCTCCATTTACATCCAAGTTAAAGCTTAGATTACTCAGATCATATTGTGATTTGTCATAGAACTCACTAAATGAAGCCGACCCATCAAAGGCTTTAGAAATTTCCCAAGAGTGGCCTTTCTCCTTGCATACTGATTGCACATCTCTGGCAGTGTAATCTACCCCCAGACCTATTTTGTCAAAATAACCCATAGCATCTGCCTCTGCAATCTGATAACCTTTTTTAGAGATTAAAAGGCATAACTCTAACTCATAGTGCAGATTCTTGGTAAATGAAGGGTAGGTCATCTGATGGCCCTTCTTGATAGCGGTTTCTGGCTTTAGAAAGAAAAGAGGTTTTGTAGGTACTTTATTATTAAGTTCCTTGGCATGGTTTACATAATTCCTGCCAATGCAGATTATTTTCATAATGTGTTTTTAACATTAGAAAGCCCACAAAGTTCTTTGACTTCCCGAACGGTAGTCATGGCTTTTTTTCTGATTTCATGACTGGCGTACTTGATGTTATTTTTCACCGTCTTTTTATCGGCAATGATGGCTTGTTTCTTTTCTACAAATTCATTGCGTAAGGCCACTAAGCTATCTGCCACAGCTTGCTTTAGTTCAGAATATCTAAGTTGCCCATCATTATAGGTGGCCATTAGTTGGTCATGAACCTCTTGCTGATCAGCGGCGATCAGTAACTGAAAGAGGTTATGTACCCCAACACTCATCTGTCCTTCTGGTGTATCTCCTGAGTCTGTGACAGCACTTCCAATTTGTTTTCTTATTCTGGCTTCGTCTTCGAAGAGTGAGATATTATGTTTCGGTCCAGCTGATTTACTCATTTTTCGGGTAGGATCTGCTGTAGACATAATTTTTGGGGTCTTGGTTCTGAGCATCTCAGGTAATACAAAATATTCCTTACCCACCTGATTATTGAAACGATTGGCTATTTCTTTGGTGAGCTCCAGATGTTGTTTTTGGTCATCTCCTACAGGCACATAGTCCGCTCTGTATATAAGAATGTCCGCAGCTTGTAGGACGGGGTAGTCATACAGTCCTACAGAAATAAAACCTTCCTTTCCAGCACTATTTTGTAAGCTTTTATCCTTGAACTGAGTCATGTTTTCTACTCTACCATAGGCAGCAAAGTTGTTGAGTATCCAGCAGAGTTCTGCATGTTCGGGTACAAGTGATTGGATAAATAAGTGCTCTTTTTTGATACCAACAGCCAGTAAGTTATAGATGAGCTCCCAAGTGTTCTCTTTGAGTTTCTTAGGGTTGTAGGGCATGGTCATCGCGTGATAATCCACAACGCCATAAAGGCAATCGTAGGTATCCTGCAAATTGACCCAATTTTTGACAGCCCCAAAGTAGTTGCCGAAGTGCATATCTCCAGTAGGTTGTATACAAGAGAGCACTGTTTTTCTATCAGACATGTTATAGAAATTTACTTGGATTGAGGGATGGCCGCAATAGCCGAAATCTCAATATTGACATATTTAGGCAGGGCCGCCACTTCTACTAATTCTCTCGCTGGTGCGGTTGCCTCGTCAAAATAGGTAGCGTAGACGGCATTAATACGACTGTAATTAGCCATATCACTTACGAATACGGACACTTTAGCTACATCTGCGAAAGTACAACCAGCCGCGTTTAGAATAGCCTTGAGATTCTTTAGAACCTGGTGAGTTTCATTCTCTATATTTTCATTGACCAATTCTCCAGTGGAAGCATCCAAAGCAATCTGACCAGACACAAATAAGATGTTATCTACTTGGACAGAATGATTATAAGGGCCTACTGGAGCAGGTGCATTTTTAGAATTGATTATTTTTTTCATGGGTGTAAAGATATAGAAGCAATAAAAGAAAAAGCCCTTTAACAGGTTATGCTAAAGGGCTTTATTATATCGTTTGGTTGTTAGTCGTCGTATTCTTCTCCAGAAATGACTTTCTTGCCCTTATAGTATAGACTTCCTTCCGACCAATAAGCTCTGTGGTATAGGTGGGGCTCACCCGTCGTCTTGCAAATTGCTATCTGCGGGATAGTTGCTTTCTTATGCGTTCTTCTTTTCCTTTTACGCTGCTTGGATATTCTACTCTTCGGATGTGCCATCGTTCAGAATTTTTTATAGTTTCAAATTTTTGAGTGCCTCGGCAAAGGCAGTATTTTCATTGTTTTCGGGACTATTTTCGAGTCTATCTATCACACTAGAATCACACTCTTTATTGTCCACCTCATCGCAGGTCTTGTGCATTGGAAGTGAAAGTAAGATACCATCATATATCAGTTTTGATGTATTGTATTCTGTACTTTCAGGAAAGATATATACCACATCTTCTTCCTCCCTTTCTTCGACATCATACTTTAGAATGATATCGTAGGCGCCATCTACGGGAAAATTTATCTTATCCATACATCTATCACAATCGATACTGATATGGCCTTTGAATTCCAATTGGAATAGCAAATGATCTGATTTCTTCTCCACCTTAGTGACTAAGGATATTTGGCCACCTTCAAAAGTCGATTGTTCCAACTCTTTAAAGAAAGCGTTGTCTATTTCGTTTTTGTATTCGTGGTGACCGATTTTCAATCCCTTAAGTGGAATTGAAAACTGCTGAAGGACCTGCATTTTAAAGATCGTTTTTTAAAGTGGATGCAAAAGTAGTGGTTTTTTATCAGAATCACCAAGTTTATCTCACCTCCAATTTCAAACAAAATTGTTGCCTCTATTCACTTTATATAGGACAAAAAAAAGCCAGACGTTAAGTCTGGCTTTAAGTATATATCGTTCTGAACGAATTAGTCCATTTTAGATACCTTTCCAATTTGCTTTCTTGCCCAGTCTCTACCACCAAGTCCGAATGCAATCGCTGTTGCTAAACTCACACCACCTAGTACTGAAGTTACTAGCGTATTAACGATGTCTCCACCGATACCGATTTGGTCTAGAACCATAGATACTACAAGGAACATAACACCGAAGTATACGATATTTCCTACAAGGTTCGGACTTTCAAATCCACCACCTTTAAGCGCAGCTACTGCTAAGTCTCTAAGGAAGTCAGCAATGTACATACCTACAATAAGTAAGACACAAGCAACCAATATTTTTGGAATATAAGCTACTGCACTCTGAAGCAACCCTGACACCTCTGGTAATCCTAGGCCATTGAAGAATAAAATAAGAGTCGTTAGCATTATCATCCAATACCCCATTTTTCCTAAAATCCCTGATGCATCTGACTTTAATCCAGCTTTAGACATAAATCCATTGATACCCACTTTGTCAGCTAGATCATTGAATTTAACTGCTCTCAATACTCTTACAAGAACATTCTTGAAAATTTTTGCAATAAAGTAACCAATGATTAGTATCACAAGGGCACTTAATAATTTAGGAAGAAAACCCGACACTGTATTGAACATAGAGCCGAATGAATTCATAAAAGCGTCCTTGATTGACATGACTGAATTTTCCATTTTTTAGAATCGTTTGATTAGTTAATTTTTCTGAAATTAAAATTGAATTGACTTAATATAAATTGATTGAATGGTTATTTGACGTCACTTAAGCGCCAAAGTAACGCAAGAAACTTAATAATTTTAACATTTTTTTATTTGCAACTTTCAGGTTCCTCCTGCTGAATCATTATTCGAAAGGCTTGTCCTTGTCGAATCTTTGCATTTTTTCTGTATGGCGGGTCTTGTGCAATGACCCATGCCGTATTCTGATTAGTGATGGCTTCTCCATCTTTGATTTCTATGCTTTCTAGCTTCAGACCATACTCACCCAATAAAAAATTAAGCATGGAGTATTGTCTACAGACAAGATTTGGCATGTCTACCTCTGCGCCATCTAATTTGCTGAGATAGAATCCAAGTGTATCACCTTTTGCAATTTTGACGCCACTTTTCTTGCCAGAAGCCCCTACTATAAGCCTCCCTTTGTAGTAAACCTCAAGAATGTGGTCTGGCTCTCCAGAATCGTGTTTGTAACCTAATACCTTAGATTTAATCTCCAGTTGTGTTAATTCCGTTTTTTTAGCAGCATACTGACCTCCATATAGTTCTGAGATATTAGTAAGTGGAATCTCATCAGCGGTATATTTCGTCACATCTACATATATCTTCCTGTCCTCCTTAACGAAAGAACCACCTGGGGGATTTTGAGAGAGTATTACACCTCCAGGAATGCCGACTTTGTGAATGGAATCTTTGACTATAATTTCGAAGCTTCTCTTTTTTGCGTGCTTAGCAGCTTTCTCATAGGGCTGGCTTATATAATTTTCCAATTCCAGCTTCTGACCATGATTTGTATAAAATTTTAGCCAGAGAAGGACGCCTCCAAACACTAATACCAGTAAAAGCAGCATTAGGAGGAGATGAATTAAAAATCTTCTAATAGTCAAGGACTTAGTTTAATAAGATAATGTAAGAACGAATATAAGGGATACGATTTGTATCCCTAAAGGATATAATAATTCAATCTTCGTTCCAATAGGTAAATACAGCAAAATACCTTTTATCTTAGGCACATTTAGATGATAGACTTATGGACACCTGTGAATTCTTGAGAAAGACGACTTTCATAACCCTTGTAATTATAACTGCGATGGGCCTCTCTGGAGATATTGTAGCACAAGGAAAATCAATGACGCCTGATGTGTATAAGGAATGGCATAGGATACAACAACCAACGATATCTGAAAATGGAGATTGGATTACCTACCGCCTCACCAATGAAAATGACCGCTCCCAGCTCAACATTTACAACACCAGAACGCAAGAGAATTTTACTTTCGAACGGGCATCTAAGGTGAAAATTGATCCTTTAGGGAAGTTTGTGGCGTTTCATGCCTCTGCGCATCCTGATTCTATCAAAGCGCTTAAACGGCGTAAGGTCAAAAAATCCAAGATGCCTAAAGATACGTTGGTGATATTCTCGCTGGATTCAAAGAAAATAGAACGGATACCCAATATGCTCTCATATAAAATGAATAATGAGGCTGGTGGGCAAATCGCTTTCAAATTAGCCAACAGGTCCATGAAAGAGGACAGTACGCTGGTCAAAAAAGAAAATAAGGACAATGGCTCAAGATTAGTCATTAAAGATGTTCTGACGGGCAAATCGCAGACTGTACCCTATGTCAAAGGCTATAGCTGGTCAAAAAAAGGCAATATGTTAGCTTGCCATACCACAGGAACAGATTCCCTAAGGCAGGACAAAGTCCTTGTATATGAGGCCGAAAGGCGGCGTTTAAAGCCTATTTATGAGGCGAATGGCCAGCATCATGATTTCGTATTTGACGCTTCTGAAGCGTATCTCGCTTTTCTTTCTGACAGGGACACCCTAGATGTCATAGACCGATCTATGGAATTAGTGGTCTACAAAGTAGGACAGTCCGGTGCTAAAATAGCCTTGGATAAAGAGGACGGAATCATGAGAACTGATTTGGAGATCAGTTCTAATCGCAAACCCTATTTCATAGAAGAATCTACCAAACTGATATTTGGTGTAGCGCCACTTCCCGAACTAGGAGATACCACCTTGTTAGAAGAAGAAAAAGCGAATGTGGAAATATGGCACTATCAAGACCAGCGTCTGTATACGCAGCAAATAGTGAATAGGAAAGATGATCTGAAGAGAACATTCCATGCCGTGTATGACGTGGCCACTCGACGGAAAACACTAATTAATGATGAAAAGATGCCGGAATGCACTATTTCATCAAAACAAAAAGGTCCTGCTGTGCTGGCTTATGATAACACCTCTTATCAGAAGTACATAACCTGGGAGGGTCATGATTACAAGGATTTGTATAAGGTGAATTTGCAGTCAGGAAAGAGAACGCTTATTCAGTCTAAACTAGAAGGTAATCCAGTGCTCAGCCCAGATGGTACATATGCACTTTGGTATACTCGATCAGATACGTCATGGTATAGCCATAATCTCACCACCCAAAAGACAACTCGACTAAGTAAGGGTGTATTCTATGATGAACTGAATGATAGACCGATGCATCCATTTCCAAGCGGACGTGCAGCATGGGTAGATGATGGAAGCACATTGATATACGACCATTATGATATCTGGCAAGTGAATCTAGATGGAGGAGAAGCACAAAATATCACCAAAGGTCGCGATGATCAATGGCAATACAGGTATGTGAGAATGGATAATGAAATCCAGAGTCTTCCTGCTGATACCACGATAATGCTGCGTGCCTTCAACAGAAAAACTAAGGAATCAGGATATGCCATGCTGAATCTCAAAACCAAAGCGCTAAAATCTATCATCAAAGGCCCCTTCAGAGTGGGCACACGCATCATTAAGGCCAAAGACACAGATGATATATTATATACCAAAGAGGACTTCGATATTTTTCCAGACTTGATACATTCAGATATAAGCCTTAAGAACTCGAAGCAGGTATCCCATGCCAATCCACAGCAAGCAGATTATAACTGGGGCAGTATAGAGCTGAAAACCTATGTCGATCATAATGGAGTCACCAGACAAGCGCTACTGGCTAAACCTCCTAATTTTAGCTCAGCAAAGAAGTATCCTTTAATAGTCAACTTCTATGAGAAATCATCGGATAGAATTTATAACCACAGGGCACCCTATGCTCACAGGTCTACAATAAACTACACTTATTACACCAATAATGGCTACCTCATATATAATCCAGATGTGTATTATGAGGATGGATATCCAGGAGAAAGTGCTCTAAATGCTGTCAATGCAGCCGTAGATGAGCTGATAGATGAGGGTTATGTAGATACAGATAATATGGGCCTACAAGGGCATAGCTGGGGTGGATACCAAATCGCCTATATGCTAACCAAAACAAACAGATTCAAATGTGCAGAGTCTGGAGCGCCTGTCGTCAATATGGTAAGTGCCTATGGTGGTATCAGATGGGGCTCAGGACTAAGCAGAATGTTCCAGTACGAAAGAACGCAGAGTCGACTTGGCGCTACGTTATGGGAACGACCAGATTTATATATACATAATTCCCCAGTATTCAATCTGGACAAGATGGAAACACCAGTGCTTATACTACATAATGATAATGACGGTGCAGTGCCATGGTATCAGGGTATAGAATACTTTGTCGGTCTGAGACGACTAGGGAAGCCTGCTTGGATGCTTAATTATAACGGGGAGCCACACTGGCCGGTAAAGAGAGAGAATAGGATAGACTTCAATAAGCGGATGGAACAATTCTTTAATCACTATCTGAAAGGGGAGAAGATACCATTATGGATGAAGGAGGGTGTTCCAGAGATATCGAAGGGAATAGAAGATGGGTTCGAAATGTCTAAATAGAAAAAGCAATCTCAACTTTTTGAGATCGCTTTTTAGTTCGTTAAAACACCCTTTAAATTTTTCCTACTTCAAATATGCATGTATATCAAAGCCGCAATCAATAGGTGGGCATATACACGAAATATACTGAAGGGCACTAGGATACTACAAGCCGCTTAAAAGCGTAAAGTAGTTGCTATTTCGCTACAGCTAGGCATTATTTTGGTAATGTAGTGGGCTTAATTATGGCTGATTAATTCTCTCTTCACCAAATACATTTTCCATTTTGGCTTTACCATGGACAATAAATTGATTAGAGATATCTCCTTCCTTGCTATGTATTTCTATTCCTGCCCAAGTATCATTACAATCATTATGTAGCAAAGCGTTTGTGTATAAATGAAGTACGCCGCCCTCCCTCACTGTAATCTTGCGACCTCTTGCCATAGATAATCTACAGTGTATATCCAATCTGGCTCCTGGGAGCACAACGATGTCTTTACTGAAATCTCTATGTCCAAGCCATTCTATATGCCTGTCTATAAATATGGTGTCATTAGTTATAGGGGTACACCAGTCGGCATCTACAAGGCCTCTTGTTTTAGATTTTTTAGAACTAAAGCCTTTATGTATCCTTCCTAGCTGACATGGGGTGATAGACATCTGAGAATTATTGTAATCCATGAGATTATTGGAGTAGATGCTATCACAGGGAGGTGGACTATTATGATCAAAGCAGTTAGTGTGTACAGGGGTGTCTTCACATCCATCATATTTGGTCCAGGCATGAGCTAAGCCAAGTACGTGCCCTATTTCGTGATTGAGCAAGGTGCCGAAATACCATGATTTTTTGTAACTGCGCTTAGAATATAGACCAGTTAGCTTGACTGAAGTACCTAGCGCTATGCCAGCACTTCTGGCTTTATATGTTTTAGATTGCAGACTGTCTTGAGGGTGGGAAATAACAAAGACATTGAGAATAGAGTCATCTCTGATAGCATACTTCTTGATGACATCTTTATTATAGTTGTTTCTGTTCTTCCCCTTATTCATAAAGAAATAATGCTCATCATCGATATGGTAATAGAATCCATCATCACCTTCCTCTAAGCCCACTATTTTATACCTATATCCAGGGTCTAATGCAGGGGTGTCATTGCCTATAGGCAAGTTCATTTTGTGATTTTGTCTGAGTCTATCATTTCCATTGACAACGACTTCTTTTACAAATTTTCGGCCTGTGTCCAAATCATAGTTGGCATCTCTAGCGCTATTGTTCATGAAGTGTACATTGAGCCGCAATGTTCTCTGCTCTGAAAATTCATCAGGAACATAATTTTCAGATTCGCCACAAGGCCTTTGATATCCTTTTTCTACTTGTAGGGATACAATGTCGTCCAGAGAAGTGATGACTGTTTTACGGAGATGGATTTTAGGCTTGCACGCCAGTCCTAATGATAAGGCAATCAGGATGGGTAGCAGTTTACATATTGAAGTCATAGTGTGCTGTAGAATTATAAATGGATTCCAAATATTATGGAAAAAGGGATTATCCTATGGACATCTAATCCAATATAGAAATAAGATAGGAGAATGAAGCTTATAGATATATCGCTAACAGCTTTTAGGTGTTCATCGCGCCACAGACACTAATGACTTGCCCTGATACATAGGTGGACATGTCTGACCCAAGAAATACACAAGCATCTGCCACATCTTTAGCGGTGCCAAACCGCTTTAATGGAATACTATCTGTGTAGTTTTTCTTCACTGCTTCATCTAATTCATCTGTCATTTCAGTTGCGATGAATCCAGGAGCGATGGCATTGCATCTTATATTTCTGGATCCGACTTCTTTCGCGATGGACTTGGTGAATCCGATGATGCCTGCTTTGGACGCAGCATAATTGGCTTGCCCTGCATTACCAAATACACCAACGACAGAAGACATATTAATGATAGAGCCTCCTCTGTTTTTCAGCATAGGCTTGAGCATGTGCTTGGTCAGATTAAAGACGGATTTTAAATTGATATCTATAACACTGTCCCATTGTTCCTCATTCATCCGCAGCATCAGATTATCTTTAGTGATGCCTGCATTATTGATAAGGATATCCACCTTACTGTATCTATCCAGTACTTGTTTGATTAATGATTCTGAAGCCTCATAACTGCTGGCATCTGATTGGATGGCCAAGAGATTATCTCCAGCATTCAGCGAACTGATCAGTTCATCTGCTTTGGCTGAAGAAGAGCGATAGGTGAATGCCACTTGGGCGCCCTCTTCCAAGAATCGAGTAACGATCCCTTTACCTATGCCTCGAGTACCACCTGTAATCAATGCTGTTTTTCCGTTTAATAAACCCATCTGAGTAATTTTAAAATGAATGGCTAATGTAGAAGGAAGAACTGAGAATGCAGATATTTTTGAATGTGGAATTTAGGTTTCTGAGACTTTGTGTAAAATCTAATTGTCACCTCCACCTTGCTCTCCTGATTCCGGCTTGGTTTGTTTCTTCTTCTTTTTGAGAATCTTCTTAATCTTGGCTGTATCTACAGCAGGTTTAGTAGCAGGTTTTTCTTCCTCTTCGAATTCATCTTCAAATTCGCTGTCTTGACGTCTAAGAGAATCAGGTATTTCTTCCTCTCCGAATTCATCTTCAAATTCTTCTTCAAACTCAGAAAACTCATTGTCGAAATCATCTGATCTCTGCGCTAACTTATTGAGTTCTTGTTCTTCCTCTACTGATTTTTGCTTGTACTTATCGCAATCTACCAAGTCCAGATAACCTATAGGAGGTGAAGGAAATTCGGCTTCATAATTGAAATCAACCAAGGTGTCGGCTTCTATCGCTTGTAGAAACTGTTGTACCACTGGTCTGGCCATCACATATCCCTGACCGTTTTGTAATGTTTTGAATCTAATCCACTTATCATCTCCTCCTACCCATACACCTGTTACCAGTTCTGGGGCCACTGACATAAACCATCCATCTGCATAGTCATTGGTCGTACCTGTCTTGCCTCCGAGCTGTGATTTGACACCTAATTTATATCCGCCACCCACATTATTCTTAAGCATATCCACCATTACACCATTGTAGAGGGGATTGATAGCTTGCTTGCTTTCGGGTACCCCTGTGTAGATTATTTTTCCACTCTTATCCTCTATTTTGGATATAAATATCGGCTCGGTATATCTACCACTATTGGCAAAGGTGGTATAGGCGCCCGCCATCTCATGCAGTGTCAAATCCACAGCCCCCAGACTGATAGCGGGTACTTCAGGGATGACTTTTTCTCCATTCGGATGTTTGTTGTCCTTACTAATTCCTGCATTGTCTAGCATCTCTAGTACCACATCTACATTACCCATTTCCTTTACCAGTTTGACAGTAATGGAGTTTTTAGAATAGAGTAGTCCTTGGTACAGATTGTATTTATTACCAGTAAATTCTTCATTGGCATTGCCCGGTGACCATGCTTCTGGGAGATTGAAGTTGGCATCACCTGGTGGTATGGTGTATTGTATATCCTCATATTCCTGACAAGGTGATAACCCCATCAGACTAATGGCTGTGGCGTATACAAATGGTTTTATAGTAGACCCCACTTGACGTCTGGAATTGACATGATCATATTTAAAATGGCTAAATCCTGGACCGCCAACCCAAGCTTTGATATGCCCCGTCAGTGGATGGACGGCAAGGAGGCTCGCTTGCAAATGTTGATTGTGATATCGAACACTATCTCTAGGGCTCATCTCTACTTCTTTATAGCCATTGTCATTGTAGGCAAAGACTTGCATTTGTCGCTTCTTTTTGAACACCGTTCTATAGTCTTTTTGCAATAGGCTATAATTCTCTTTTAGGTCTGACCACAGCGCATCATCCATTAGTTTTTCGTACGCTTTTCTATCGTCTTTAGAGATGCCAGAAGAAGACCAGCTAATCACACGCTTCTCGATTTTAATCAATGACTTGATTACATTTTCACTCAGACTGATGCCCCCAAATTTTTTCTGGGCAGCAGTCTTAGCCTTACCCAGATAACTGTCATGCATGCCGATATACCGCTCAGTTTCTTTTAGTTTTCTTTCTAGTGTTTTCTCTCTGATGATGAGCTGAAGGCTATCTGCTTCGAAAGTCCATGGGTTATCTCTCTTCCATACATTCCAATACACATCCTGTAGCCAGGTCATATGCTTGCGCACAGCCGCTTCTGCATGTTTCTGATAATTGAGATCTATAGTCGTATAAATCTTCAGACCATCTGTATATATATTATAGGGTGTGCCATCTGGCTTGGTGATATCATTTTTATCAAAAAGGTCCCGCAGCCACTTTGTGAGTTCAGAACGGAAATAAGGCGCTGGTCCCACGTCATGGGCTTCTCTTTCAAAAGAACTCATATCCACCAGCTTACCATACATCGTATCTATACCCAGACCGGCTACATCATAATGTTTCTCGAGTTGGTTAAAGACGATATCCCTACGCTGCGTCGCATTTTCAGGAAATCTCAGCGGATTGTAAAGACTCGGATTTTTGAGCATACCTACTAGAAGGGCCGCTTCATTGACAGCCAGGTCTTCCTGATTCTTATTGAAGTAGGTTTGCGCGGCTGCTTGTATGCCATGGGCACCATTGATAAACTCAAACTTATTGAGGTACATCGTGATGATCTCTTCCTTGGTATAGCTTCTCTCTAATCTAACTGCCGTAATCCATTCCGCTACTTTGGTTCTTAGTAGAATGACGACCCGTTCCATTTTTGATTTGTTGGCGAGGCTAGGTCTTTTGAATAAGAGTTTGGCCAGTTGCTGCGATATAGTAGATCCACCACCAGAACTTTCTTTGCGCAAGAGGACAGTCTTAAAGGCAACTCTGAATAGAGCTTTGAGGTCGATGCCAGAGTGCTTGTGAAATCGGATATCCTCCGTAGAGAGAAGTGTATTGACGAGTAGAGGCGAGAGGTCTTTGTATTGGACATTGACCCGATTTTCCACATAATACTTACCAAAAGAGGTCCCTTTTGCATCATAGACAATACTGGCTTCATCATACTGCGGATTTTCTAAGTCCTCGAAACTTGGTAAATCTTTGTCCAGTGTCGTCAATATAAACCGAGCTGGCAAAGCCAGACCCACCAATAGGAGTATCCAGAGCAAGTAAGCTAGCCAAGGGAGTGCTTTATATTTCTTTTTTGATTCGTCCATCATTAGACCTTAACGACTAAGGCGGAAAGATACTAAAGTGTCATCACATGGAATCTTAAATTTTGTAACAATTGTGGGGCGAGTCTAAGGTATACGGTATGGTTTGCGGTTAGACAGTAGACAGTGCCTAATATAGGTTGACCGTTTTGATGTTGAGATTGTGTGATGGTTTTTGTAACCCGACCTTAAAGGGGACTGAGTGGTCCTGCGAAGCAGGATATAAGGTCCTAGATATGAAAGAGCGGTGCAGCTATGCTGAATCATAGGTCCTAAACGAACCTATGAAGAGAGAGAACCGAAACACCAGTTTCGGACGGGAGGCTGAAATGAAGGAACCGATTCATCAGAATCGGAAGGGTGGCCTGCGGTGTGGTCGTATAAGTCTTAGGTGATAGTAGGAGAAAAATTAGATGAGCATAATTGCATCTGGGTTACAAACCCAGACGATCGGGGGAGCTTAAGCAGTAAAAAATATTGTAGCGTACATTTTCATTAGAACAAGATTTCTCGACTCCTGACGTCGCTCGAAATGACAAAAAGGGGTAGTATTCAAAAATCAAAAAATCCCAATTCAAAAATCATAATTCATCATTTACAATTCATCATTCACAATTCTTCATTCACAATTCAAAATCCTATCTCCCAAATTCATCTTCCCAATCGTCATTGAAGACTTTGATTTTTCTGGCTCTGTCGACTTCATCCTTATGGAAACTGGGCTGTTCGTATTGCGAGCAATCGGTTGTGATACGGTCTCCATCAGGAATTCGGAAATAAGCGTCCTTGTTGAGTCTGATATTAGGGTCATTTTCTAATCGCTTCATGAAATTAAGATAGAAAGGTCTGGCCATAGCGCCGCCACTTCCATTTCTAATATCTAGAAAACGTATCCAATTGTATTCACCACCTACCCAGGTGCCCACCACAAGTTCTGGTGAGATTCCCATAAACCAGCCGTCTACATAATCATTGGTGGTGCCTGTCTTTCCGCCCCACTGGTCATTGCTCAGTTTATGCGTATGCACGCTGGAAGCATATTGTAGAAGATGGACAACGACCTCATTAAATTTTTCTGACAGCACCCGACGTTGCTGAGGGATAGAGGTGTATATTACTTTACCATCTTTGTCTTCTATCTTCTTAATAAATGTCGGCTTATTATAAAATCCATAATTTGCAAAGGCACTGTAGGCTGCCGTCATTTCTAGTACATTAACCTGTGCGGCACCTAGGACGATGGCCGGTGC
Organism: uncultured Saprospiraceae bacterium; assembly: GCA_964591455.1. Taxonomy (GTDB): domain Bacteria; phylum Bacteroidota; class Bacteroidia; order Chitinophagales; family Saprospiraceae; genus RFSX01. The sequence continues at coordinate 8,244 of CAZQDZ010000033.1, read as the reverse complement.
AGAGGGTATTTTTGATTTAGGTATACCAAGATTTTCTACAAGATTTCTTATTGGCTCTACGCTACCCATCTCCTTAAGTAGGCCTACTGAAATAGAGTTCTTAGATTTTTTGAGTCCGTCCTTAAGTGTCCAGGGCTTTTCAGTGAAGTTGCCGTCAGAGTTATCAGGTGCCCAGGTGTCTTGGAGTTTGAAATGAGGGTCGCCAGCAGGAATCTCATGTCTGACGTCCATTATTCGTGTACATGGAGATTTGCCTTCTAAGATGGCTGAAGCATAGAGGAATGGTTTGAAGGTAGAGCCTACCTGACGATCTGCTTGCACATGATCATACTTGAAGAACTTATTGCCTATGCCGCCTATCCATGTCTTTATATATCCTGTAGAGGGATCTATAGCTACTGATCCCAATTGCATGAGCTTATGGTGGTATCTTATGGAATCCAGAGGGGTCATGACGACCGATTTTTCTCCTTCCTTGTTGTAGGCAAAGATCTTCATCTTGGTTTTGTAAGAGAACACTTTCTTGGCTTTCTCATCTAACTTCTTACGCGTTAGTACAAATTCTTTCCATAGCTCATCTGACATAAGCCGTCTATAGACATCACGCTGACTCTTCTTGATGTCACCTTTTTTGAGTAGTTTATTGAGATAGCCTGATTGGCTAGACTCAGTGAGCATCCGTCTTACATCTGCATCCCACATTCGGGCATCAGGATATTTGTCCAGAATTTTCTGAGTGACGCCAGAGAGCATTTGATTCTTTAAGTTCTGATACCTGTCTGATTGTCTCACAGCTGCATTGAGAAAGTCCTTGCGTTGTTTTTCTTGCGCTGAAGTGGCGTCATAAGTCCAAGGGTCTTTACCTTTCCAGGTATTATCGAATCGTTCTTGAACCAGTGTCATATGCTCGAACATGGTTTCTTCTGCATGCCGCTGCATCTCCATATCTATCGTCGTGTATATGCGCAGTCCATCCTCATCTACATTATACGCAGTGCCATCTGACTTTTTAAGGTCTCTGTCTTTGATAAGTTTTTTTACATTTTGTCTCAATGTCTCTCTGAAGTAAGGGGCCAAGCCTTCATAATGTACCGTACGGTTAAACTTGGACATATTGAGGGGCTTTACCTTGAGCTCATCATATTCCTCCTGTGTGATTTCGCCATTTCTTACCATCTGCTTCATCACCACATTCCGACGTCTGACGGCATTTTCAGGGGCTCTCTTTGGATTATAGAGATAGGGATTTTTCAGCATGCCTATCAGTGTGGCCGCTTCGTCCAGTGTTAGTTGTCGTTGGTCCTTGCCAAAGTAGGTTTTTGCAGCGGCACTGATGCCGTGGGAGTTGTAGATAAACTCAAATTTATTGAGATACATCGCAATGATTTCCTCCTTAGTATAGCGCTTTTCGAATTGTACAGCGATGACCCATTCCTTTAGCTTTTGCCATACTCGCTTCACAAATGATCTAGAACGCTTGGTGAAAAATTGCTTAGCCAATTGTTGGGTAATGGTACTTGCGCCCCCCTTTCGTCCGAGAAACAGAATGGCCCTTGTCAGACCTCTGGCGTCTATCCCACTATGACCATAATACCTTTCGTCCTCTGTAGCAACAAGGGCTTTTATCAGATAGGCATTCAGTTCTTCATGTGTAACACCTTCTCTGTTCTTGGAGAAAAATTTCCCCAACTCTTGATTGCTATCACTCAGAATAAGGGTAGCATATTCATAATTCGGATTTTCTAGCTCCTCTGTGTCGGGCATCTTGGTATAAGAAATCAGGGTGAATATGGCTGCGGCTGCGAGTAGGCCTACAATCAGCAATGTCCACAACCAGAACGTTGACTTACCAAGAATGTGCTGAAGTTTATCTTGAGGATTCGAGGCCTTTTCTTGAGGTTGTGTTTTAGTTTTTTTTCCTTTGGACATTTGAAACCGATATTGAGTGGATTAATCTAAGTCTTTAGACGTTCTCTATAACTCTGTTTGCAGAGGTCATAAGAGCGGCGTCATTATGTTAGACAAAGTTATAATATATAGTAACGTCCTGCGTAGAGGAAATATTAAGTGTAGGAAGTTGGATAGTAAGTGTTAGGTGGATTGGGGTATTTGATTTGCGGCTTATGGTTTATGGTTAGACAGTAGACAGTGCCTAATATAGGTTGACCACTTTGGTTAAACAATATTCCATATTCCCTATTTCGTAAACCGATTCCATATCCTCACTTAGCTTTTGATAAATTTGTTAGGGAGGGTTTCCCAGGTATTACACTTGTCTACCATTTCTTTTTTAAAGGTGTTGAATAAATCTTTTGCATTAAACTCGATATCTCCCAATTCCTTGTATATGGTACTGGTAAGGGCTTTTTTAAATTCAGTTTCCAGCTGTGATACAAATGCGTCTACTTTGATTTTCGCCATCTGAATTGACTTTTTATTGAATATAGTATTAAAGTAAAAAGGCTGCCTATATTTTACAATAGACAGCCTCATTATTATTTATAAAGATAGTAAGTGGTCACTTACTGCTTTATTATTCTAGTAGCATATTGTCCTTCATTGGTACTTATATGCAATAGATAGATTCCTGAGTTGTAGTCAGAAAGATCTATATTAAATAATCCACCAGAAGTCCTTTCATTAATTAGTGTTTTAGTTATGCTTCCGTCTATAGATCGGATGCCGATAATCATATCCTGCTCTGTCTTTAATTTAAAATCCAACTGTGCAAATCCATCTGTAGGATTAGGACTTAGCGTAAAAGACTCAAGTCCAGGGATATCTTCGACAGAAGTATTTTGTAGATCTATAGCTGACTCAATGGCACAACCAGCGGCATCTGTGACAATTAGGGTCAAAAGTCCATCTGACAAATCAGTCGCATTAGCTGTGGTCTCCCCATTAGACCATTCATAGGAAAACGGAGGTATGCCACCATCCAAGTCAGAAATTATCTCTGTATTGCCATCATTCTCTAAGTTGAGAGATAATTCAGGACTAAAGGTGATAATAAGTGAATCTTGTGATGTAGCGCAGATAGATTCTAGGGTAGGATTGGTAGCATTATTAAAAGATACGGCTTTAATCACCCAGGTCCCTTGAAAATTTTCGATATTATTAGCGGCTAAGAGACCTCCCAATCCGGCGTCAATTATATCCATGCCACTGACTCCAAAGAGAATAAAATCAGTTTCTAGCGCACCAGTACCTCCGGTGACACTATTCTGTATTAAATATCCGAATCCTCCACCTGATGGCGGATCGAAGTTTTCAGCTTCAAGAAAAGTGGTTTCTGCGCCGCAAAGGGAGATGGCTCCAGTTGTCAATAAATCGCCACTTATGCAAACATCACTACCAGCTGCAAAAACTACAACTAAGGAATCTGCTGTAGTGCCGCAAACAACTTGTCCTGCTGGGTCTGAAAATGCTTGGCCTCGAACAACCCAGGTGCCTTCTAAAATCGGTAAATTATTAGTAGAAAGAACACCACCTATGTCATTGTCAAACGTGCTATTTGGTGTCTGAACGAAAATCGTAAATATTGAATCTGTGGCTCCAGTGCCATCTGTATTCGTATTGTCAAAGGTAAAGCCATAAGCACCTGTAGCCACTTCGTTAGTGGCCAACAAATCAAATGTATCTCCATCTTCAACTTCGACAGTTCCTGTCGTTAGTAGATCTCCAGCAGAGCACATATTCATTAAAGAGTTGTCAAAAGTCACAAGAACTGAGTCTGCGGTTACGGAACAAATGGAAGCGAAGGGCATCATAAAATCGAAATCTGTAAACGCAGCCCCGCGTAATGCCCAAGTACCTTCTAAAGGCGGAATGCCATTTGCTGATAGAATGCCTCCTAAGTCGTTGTTATAACTCTCTGTAGGCGTCTCTCCAGGAAAAATAAAAAGACCTCCAGGGCCACCTGTGCCATCGGTATTGGTATTGTCAAAGATCCATCCGAATCCTCCTGGAGTGGCTGGAATGACTTCGTTGATAGACATGACAAGTGCAGTCTCTCCTAATCCTACTGTGTCTGGAGTTGTTGTCTGCAATTGTCCAGCATCACATTGCGTATAGCCTTGCTGTGTGAAAGTAAATAACGCAAGTCCAATCATTAATAATTTAGTGTAAATTTTTGTCATATGAAGTTTGATTATTCATGAGTAGACCTGATGCAATTTTGCACAAATACTCAGAAATTTTTTAAAAGAAAATAAGTCTCCTCTAAAGTACTTTGGATTAGGTTAATAAAAAAAGAAAAAAATTATTTATTAGTGTTGGCTATGACATTCTAAAGTGCTAAATGAAGCTTCTATTTAATCCTACCCCATAAATTGAAAAAAGCTGTCTATTAGGATAATCAGGCCTGTAGTAAGTTTTTAAGAATTTATCAGGGTACTTTAAAACTGAGGTGTGTATTACTCATATTAGTCAAACCCTATTGTAAATTTTAGTTATCCTTCGCTAAGCGTCTTGTGGATATCTGTGCGATAGGCCATAATAGCTGGAAGTAAAGCAGCAAGTAATCCCAAGGCAATAGTGCCCCAGAACAAGAGTCCTTCTTTCCCATGAGTTGTCCAGGCAGCAAAATCATAGTTGTATTTTTCTTGCAAGCTATCCCCTAAACCAGCCATACTCAGATGACTCATTAACATCCCTAATATGAATCCAAGGATAGCTAGGATAAGACCTTCCAATAAAATAAGTGCTAGTAGTTTGCCAGGACTGCCTCCCATCACTCTGAGTAAGGATAACTCATATTTTCTTCGTTTGAGTGAATTCAATAACGAGACGAATATGCTTATAGCGGATACGATGGCAATGAGTATCGCTAATAATTGCAGTGCTCTGGTGCCCACTCCCATCATATCATACAGCCTATTGATTTCAAAAGCAGGAGAAGCCGCTTGTAAGTCAGTATTTTCATTGATATTTCTTGGCAGGTTCAATGCCTGAAAATTGGATTTGTTTTTAAATCTGACGATGACAGAAGTGATGTCTTTATCATCATGTGTCAGTAAATGTTCCCGACTTAAATCATTCCGATGGTCATGATACTCGTGGTCGTCATGGTCATGGTCGTGTCCATCATGATCATGATTGTGTTCATCGTGGTCGTGATGTTCATGTCCGTCATGGTCATGGTCGTGTCCATCATGGTCGTGATGTTCATGTCCGTCATGGTCATGCTCATGTCCCTCATGGTCATGGTGCTCATGCCCATCATCATGTTCTGTGCTATCGTGGTCATGGTCTTCGTGGTCCTCATGGTCCTCCCCAGAATGGTCATGCACATCCCAGACGGACTCAGTGCTAACCAGTATGAGTTGGTCTATAACACTGCCTGTCGGTTTAAGTATACCTACCACACGAAGTGCGCCGTGGTCATGTGTCAGATCCACATCTTCTATAAAACCATGAGAGCTTTTGAAAGTACTTCCAAGCTTCAGATTAAGTGCTGTGGCTACTTCATGGCCTATGGTCACTTCATAGACATTGTTCCATAATTTTCCTTCACTGATTTCAGCTTTATAAAATTCCAGAAATTTATGGTCTGTACCTATGATTCTATATCCTTTGTGACTGTCTCCCATGGACAGTGGTGCAGAGAGAGAGATTAGGGGATGCTTTTCTCTGAGAAAAGGCTTGGCTTCTTTGATAGAAATATTACCTGTCGGCGTATCTATATGATACATGCTGCAAAGAATCATTTGTAGGGGAGAGCCCTTGGCACCGACAACCATGTTTATATCTGCGAGATTCTTTTCGAACTTATCTTTGAGTTGGGTATTGAGTAGAAGTATGAAATTGATGAGTCCTATTCCAAGTGTGAGTAGCACAAGATTTAGAATAAGGGTAAGGGGGTCGGATATTATATTTTTCCAAGCCAGTTTAATCAGCTGCATCTTAACTCAGTTCTATATGGTCAGGAAATAAGTCTTTCAGTCTCTGGTCATGAGTGACGATGACAAGGGCTGCCTTGGCAGCATCGGCATGTGTTCTCATTAGATGGACGACTTCAATACAATTTTTATCGTCCAGCGCCGAGGTTGGCTCATCTGCGAGTATAAGTTTAGGATCATTGACCATCGCTCTTGCTATAGAGAGTCTTTGTTGCTCACCTTGACTCATGCGATGTGTCTTTGCATCCGCTTTATGACCTATATTAAGCGTACTAAGTAAGTGATCTATTTTGCTTAGCTCACTTCTACGATTGGCCATATTTTGTGCTAAGATGAGATTATCTCTTGCGCTGATGGATTGAACAAAATGAGGTTTCTGAAATATCAATCCTATATGCTGACCTCTATACTGATCTAGTGATCGTGTACCTAGTTTGTATAGATTGGTATTATCTATATGTACCTCGCCAGATTTGGGTTTCAGGATACCAGCTAAAATATGTAACAAGGTTGTTTTACCTACGCCTGATGACCCTAATATCAATAAAGTCTGTCCACTGTTGCAGTTGATATCAGGAAAATCAAATCTTTGTTCACTATTGTAAGCATGAGCAAGATGATTCGCAATAAGCATATAAAGAATTGTATCGTTAATTTCTACCACAAGATAGTAAAGGCAAGGAAATGACCATAAAAGAAATTGCCAAACTGTTTGGCCAAGCTGTCAGAGGGGAAGAAGCTGATTATACCAAGGGCCCTATAAATAGAGCGCTTATCCTATTAGCTATACCCATGATGCTTGAGATGGTAATGGAATCCTTGTTTGCCATCGTGGATGTATTTTTTGTAGCACAAGTCAGTAATAATGCTGTGGCGACAATTGGAATGACTGAGGGTGTGCTAATGCTGGTAGAGTCTGTAGCCATTGGAATTGCGATGGCAGCGACAGCTATGGTAGCTCGAAGAATAGGTGAAAATCGGGCTGAAGATGCCTCATTGGTCGCTGTTCAGGCCATTTTAGTAGGTGTGGTCGCAAGTATCTTGACGGGTATCGTCGCCTTTTGCTACACTGATAACATTTTAGTTCTTATGGGTGGTAGTGACAAATTGATAGAGGAAGGACGTCACTATACAAGAATTATTCTTTCGCTCAATATAATATTAATGTTGCTTTTTGTCTTTAATGGCATTTTTAGAGCGGCGGGAAATCCTGCTATAGCCATGAGGACGCTTTGGTTGTCTAATGGGCTGAATATTGTTCTGGACCCTATATTTATATTTGGAGTAGGTCCTATTAGTGGTATGGGTGTCACAGGGGCTGCTGTGGCAACGTGTACAGGAAGAGGTGTAGGAGTGCTTTATCAAATCTATGTATTGTCAAGTGGAGGATCACTTATAAAGATATACCGAGAACATATCCGGCCTAAGCTTTCAATTATAAAACAGATTTTTAAGTTATCTGGTGGTGCGGCGGGTCAGTTTTTAATTTCTACGGCAAGCTGGTTATTTCTTGTGAAAATATTAGCAGAAGTAGGTAACGAGGTGGATTCTGAAGGGACTATTCTGGCAGGATATACGATTGGATTGAGAGTAATTATATTTTCTATTTTGCCCTCTTGGGGGTTGGCTAATGCTACGGCTACGCTTGTGGGTCAAAATCTGGGAGCTGGTCAGCCAAATAGGGCAGAGCGGACAGTGTGGAAGGCCGCTCTGTTTAATGTAATTTTCCTATTCATAATTTCATTGGTTTTTATCTTTTTCGCTGAGAAGATTACATCCTTGTTTACACATGATGTAGCCGTTATAGACGAAGCGAGTCGATGTTTGAGGATATTGAGTTTTGGATATATTTTCTTTGCTTATCAAATGACATTGAATCAGGCATTTAACGGGGCTGGGGACACTTACACACCAACGTTAATCACATTTTGTGTCATGTGGTTAGTGCAGATTCCCATGGCATATATTGTTTCTGTCATGTTAGGCTATGGTTCAGTAGGTGTGTATGCTGCAATAGTAGTTTCTAATTTGCTAGCAAGCATCATTACCATCACCGTCTTTAGAAAGGGACGATGGAAGCAGGTGAAAGTCTAAGCGATATAATTAAAGATGAATTATTTTTACTGAATATTGAATCTAAGATGCACCATAAATCAACAGATTCTCTAGATGTACACTAGCTAGCTAAAATGTTATCGAAATAAGCAGTTTCCACATTTAGAAGCTAGCTAATCATACTTGCCTACCGGCGGTTTTCTTTTTCATTGAAAACATAGCCTGCCCTGAGCGAAGTCGAACGGGAAACAAAATTCTAGGCTGTACCCATTTCTTAACGCTAATTCAG
>CAZQDZ010000032.1:0-45455 GCA_964591455.1 uncultured Saprospiraceae bacterium | reverse complement strand
TTTTCAAATGTTGATTACAAATATTGAAACGAAGAACAAAGACAAAACAAGAAAACATCTATGCAAGAGAGTAAAAATTTAAATGATGAAGCACCTGTAGATAATATAAAAAAGGAAACTAATCAGAACACTACTAAGGCGATAAGATTGTCTTCTTATGGTAGTGCTATTATACCTACAGATTATACTTGTACAGAATCTGTTTCCAATTTTAATTCAGGTTCTTTTCAAATGCAGTTATCTATTAAATCTAGAGTGCAACTTATCTCTCTATCCGTAGTGTCTAATTCTAACTGGTCTGGAAATATCAGTTTGAAGGCAGCTAATGGGAGTATGATAAACTCAGTGTCAAATGAACGTATACTTGATGGCGTCACAGAGATTAATCTAACGCAACTTGCTAAGTATATAGAACCTGGTGATTATATATTAGAAGTAAGTGGGAAAGGCCAGTTAAGCAATATTGCTGCTTGCAATCATACATCTAACTCTACAAGTCAGATGTCAATTGAAAGTAACAATTATTTTTTCAATGTAGATTATAAATATTAGTAATATGAAGACTCAATATATTTTTATTCTATTATACTCAATGCTGCATATAACTCAAGTAGGTTATGCTCAATGCACAATTGTAAATTGTGATGACTTAATGCCGGTAGTAGATCTTAATATGGATTGTGAATTACTTATGCCAGATTTTGAGAATGATATAGAGTTAGATGCCTGTGCGGGATATGATTATTCTCAAAACCCTATACAAGCAGAAGTCATAAGTAATTTGATGGATGGTGCGACAATAGAGGTGACAATTACTTTGACAAATCCTACTAGTATGGATGAGACAGTATGTGTATTTAATCTTACCGTCACTGATGACATTCCTATTGCGGCATGTCCAGACTCAGACTTAATTGTTGTGTTGGATGAAGACGGTGAAGGGTCTTTATCTGCAGAATTGTTAGGTGTCGAATCTTCTGATAATTGTGATGATTTAGTTTTTGAAGTAGATGGAGAAAGTTCCATTGATTTTGTATGTGATGATATAGGTGGCAATATGGTTGTGTTGACGATTACAGATATATCAGGACAATCAGCTACAGCTGGATGTAATATTGAAGTAGTAGATAATATGCCAGTTGAAGTTGTGTGTTCTACAGGAATATCGGTAGAACTCAATCAAAATGGCATGGGAACACTTACAGCCGATGAAGTAGGTGGTAGTTCTACCGACAATTGTGATATAGAATTATTGATTAATGATGCCACATCGCTGACCTTTAATTGTGATGATATAAATGTAACTGAAGTAATGTTGACTGTAATAGATGCTTCTAATGAAAGCACTACAGCAAACTGCGCTATATCAATATTAGATACCATTCCGCCGAGCCTGAGTTGTGCTTCTAATATTATTGTAGAATTAGGTAATAATCTTCCAGTTGTACTTAATACATCTCAAGTCAATGGTGCTTCTTCAAGTGATAATTGTGCAATTACAGATGTACTAATAAATGGACAGCCATCTTTAAATTTTAATTGTTCTAATCTAAATACAACTTCAGTTACTTTGACAGTCTCTGACGCTTCAGGAAATGCAGCATCAAACAATTGTGCAATTACTGTTACTGATATTGCACCACCTGCTGTATCATGTAATGCTGGTTTGACCTTTGAATTACCTTTGTCTGGAGCCCTTACACTAACTGCGGCCCAAATAGGTAGTGGTACAGATAATTGCTCTATATCCTCTGAGACTATTAACGGATTGTTTTCATTAGATTTCACCTGTAGTAATTTAGGTAATAACGATATAGTTTATCAAGCAGTGGATGGTTCTGGAAGATCTAGTAATTTGACTTGTATAGTGAATATCACAGCACCAGACATTGGTTTGTCTGAACAAGTATCCGCCACTGCCACTACTATTTCCTGTGATATACCTACCATTACACTTTCAGTAGAATCCATGGTGGCCGTAGTCTGGACAAATAGTGTTGGTACCACTCTACCTTCTAATAATGGTGTACTGATGATTAATGAAACTAATATTCCTGATAATAATTCTGAGACATTTACAGCAACCTCATGTGCTGGAAGCACTGGACTATGCTGTCAATCTGTGTCTATTTCTATCTCTCAGAATACTGTGGCACCTGATATTTCTATAAGTGGATTACCATTGAATAATATGATATGTCAGAATATGCCTTTGACATTAATGGCCAATAGTAATGTAAATAATACAAGTTTTATTTGGTCAGATGCTGTATCTAGTCCAAATCCTTCTATCACTTTTCCGACTAATAATTCCGGTGTATTTAATGTTTCACTTCAAGGTGAGAATAATGTAAGTGGATGTTCTTCAACTGTTATGAATACAATTACAGTAAATGCCCAGCCTGTTGTTACATGGAATGGACTCACTAATATTTGCAGCACAAGACCCGCATTCTCACTATCTAGCTCAGCTTCTCCATTAGGAGGAACCTTTACAGGTCCAGGTGTAGTAGCCAACAATACCTTCAATCCATCCTCTGCCAATATAGGAGATAATAGTATTATTTACAGATTCATGGATCCTATTACAGGCTGTGAAAATAGTATGACTTCAATTATCAATGTTACTTCGCCACCTAATTCTTCTGCAATGACAAGTACGCCAGAGGTTTGTGCAGGAGGGACTATCCTTCTATCATCTAGTATAGCATCATCTGGACTTACTTACAGTTGGACTGGGCCAGGGGGATTTGAGGAGGAAACAGATATCCAGACTTTTCCAAGACAAAATGCGACTACTTCGATGTCAGGTAATTATACTTTGACAATTACAGATAATCTAGGTTGTGTGTATACTTCCAGTACAATTAGTATAGACGTTGATAATCCTATACAAACAAGAATACAAGAGGTAGACATAGAGTGTAATGGGGATACCGCTCTACTAACAGCAGTTGCATCCCAAGGATCTGGGTCATTTAATTATTCCTGGAATACTGGGGAAATGAACTCATCTGTAAATGTGCCGGCATCCACCATTCCTTATTCAGTAACAGTCTCAGACAATGGTCCTTGTGATAATGTTATCGTTAGTGTGCTAGTTGACGAGCCGGATCAAGTAATAACTACGCTGACAATATTAGATGAGTCATGTTCAGGTGCTGGAGATGGATCTATAGAGTTCTCTAATAGTGGAGGTACTGGCGGTTTTAACACTGAGTTAAGCAATGGACTTATGAGTAGTTCAGTGTCAAATACTTTTGGGGATTTGATAGATGGCAATTATACAGTCACAGTAACGGATGGGAATGGGTGTAGTGTTATCACTTCGTCTAATGTGGCCCCAGGTACTGAATCTACATTAAGTATAAGTTCTTCACCATTGAATACTTGTGACTTGGGTGATAATATTACTTTGGTAGCTATGGGTACAGCGATAAATAATTTATCGTGGTCTATAAATGGTGATGCTGCTAGTAATTCTAATTCTTTAACTATAGGGGATAATGAAGGGCCTGGTTCATATAGAATAAATCTGATAGGTAATCGTGAAAGTCAAACAAGACCAGGAATCTCATGTGAAGCAACAGAACAGGAGAGGATAATAACAGTTTTTGAAAATCCTCGAGTTTCATTATCAGCTCCTTCAGAAATATGTGATAACCAATCTGCTACCCTTACAGCTACTCCATCTGGAGGTACAGTAGGCAATTATACTTTTGAATGGAATAATAATATTGGCGAGGCATCAAATGAGATTCCAGTAACTCCGTTTTCAGATACTAGATATATAGTTACAGTAACCGATGGAAATAGTTGTTCGAATACTGATGCTTCAAATATCGAAGTGCATAGATCACCTGATGCTGGATTTAATGCGATGAGTACTGTTAATGGAAGACCATTAGAATTAGGAGTTGCTTTTTCATTAGAAAGCATGATAGCCCTAGGTGATGCAGACATAGACTCTTACGAATGGGAATTTTCAGACGAATTGACCATTTTCACAAATGGTGGTCAGGATTCTACAATTACAAGATTTTGGAATCAATCCAATGTTGAATTTCCAGTGTACAACGATGACATCAATACTTTTATAGATGCGATGTTAAAGATCACAGATGACAATCTGTGTATGGATGTAACTAATCGTAGAATAAACTTCGAAAATCCAGATGACTGTCAAATCAATCCTATAAATCCTCAAATAGTATTTTGTGAAGATGAAATATTTTCTATTGAAATGATTTATCAACAAAGTTCTGCTTCAATAGCTCGATTAAGTAATATCGAGTGGGAATTTCCACCAAATAGTGGAGGAAGATTAATTAGTATGGATGATGTTACAGGCTTACCTGATGCATCTCAATTCACAGTTGAATTCGAATTTGAAAATGCAGGAAGTTGGGATGTTAAAGCTGCCTTGATGGAAACCCCTCCAATGGTGGGTTGTGATAGAACAGGCGATGACAGAATAAACTTGCAGTTTTTAATTTTGGAGAATATTAATGTGAATAATTTGAGTGCTTCTATTCAGAATGATTCTCTAATTTGTAGACAAGATTTACAAAATAACAATCTGATCTTGAATTACACACCTGCCGAGGAGGATGTAATTATCGAATACGTGATTGATGGAATTTCTCAAACAAATGTTAATGGTGGTAATGGACAGATTGTAATTCCTCTTTCATCTGCAGATTTGACGCTAGAAGGTTCTCATATATTGGAAGTCACTGAAGTTAGAAATCAAAGAACAGAACTGGAATCAAATTGTACATCATTCTCAGGATTTAGTTTATCTCTTGAAGTTGAAAATTGTGGTTGTGAAGCAACTTTTGAAGATCCGAACTTAGAAGCAATTGATACAGTTGGACTTAATCTTGGAGTTACTTCTAGACTTATACCAATTTGTTCAAGCAATTTTATAGAATTCGATACAGATTTCAATACTAATCCAGGTAGAGATGAAATTGTCTTTATTGTTTCAGATACACCGTCTCAAGATGAAATAATAGAATCAATACAGAACTTGAATGGAGCTAATTTGCAAGTAGGAAATAGAATCGGGTTGGATGATGTGCAAGAGATTGGGGGCTTATGTGATACAGTATTTATATTTCCAGCTATCAAACGAGATGATGGATGTCTCTTTCTCTCTGAAAATGGACAGCAAATTGTTTTTTTGGAGGAACCTCAATTAAATTTGGAAATGGACCAAGCCGACTTTTGTCTCAATGATATTAATGCAGAAGTCTTAATTTCTGACGACAATATGGTTTGTAACTTAACTGGTATTAATCCAGAGGTTTCTGATACATTTGATTTCATTGATGGTCCCTCTGAATTTTCATATAGAGACCCATTTGATAATGGAGAGAATATTTTTATTTTCCTAGATTCTTTGCAGGGATTTACTTCTGCTACTGAGTATACATTTAGAGTAGAAAGAACCTATGATTATGGTGAGGAGCAATGTTTTGATACCGATGAAGTCAGTTTCCAAATAGGTTCTGGGATTTCAATACTTTCTCCAGATACAACTTTCATCCAATGGTGGCCCGGTAATATCCTCGCAAGTTCTCTTCAGTCGGATTCTATTCAACAATATAGGTATCTATGGGGGCGAGATAATGGTATTCCTATAGAGGAAAATACAGAATGGTATGTCGTGATAGACGAGGATGATTTTGATGGAAATGGCATTCCAATAAATGAAGAAGATGAACCAGTAAATTACTATGTAGATGTGTGGGAACCTGATACACCTGTTGAATGCCGTCTTAGATTATACTATACTGGAGATGGATTTGCGCCGACGCCTAGAACAGGTGTGACGGTAAGTGAAGATAATATTGTCATATACCCTAATCCATCGTTTGGAGACTTTACTATAGTACTGCCATCTGATTTCGAATTTATAGAGGATTTAAAAATCCATAGTGTAATGGGTGAGTTTTTGTATAAGCAATCCCTTGACGAAAGAGGGAAGAGTATAGAAGTATCCTTGAGTGATTTTCATTCAGGATTGCATATCTGCACACTCTACTATAAAAATGGAAGTACCATTTCTCAAAAAATTATATTAGAATAATTCATAACTATGAAAAAGATATATCTACTCTTTATTTCAATTATCCTTACTAGTAGTCTAGTAGGTCAAAATCTGGATACAAATAGTGTAGTAATTGATCCTACAATTACAACAGAGGAGTCTAGTGAGATTATTAGGCATGTAACACAAAAGTGGTTAACATTTGTACGTTCGAGTACGCTTAGTTCTGAATTAGAACGAGATAGCTTTTTATTACTCTTCGATTTTGACGCAATGCATTATGTGGACTTTAAGGAGACTCCTATAGATATGAGAATGAATGTGGAAGAGTATGTGGAAGAAACTTCGAGGAATTATCCGACTGGGATGGTATTTAAAGTGGAAGATGCAAAACTCACCGAAATAGGTGTTGCTCAAGACTTTAATTTTTTCGCAAAAATAGAAATGACTAAACGGTACGATGAATACTTAGATTTAAAGAAGCAGTTAAAATTTGAAGAATCTGGATTGAGTTCCGTACTGAATATTAAATTTAGTATTGATCCTTACCAGTTGGATGAGGCGTATATCTCAGGAATAGAAGGAAGCTATATAGAGCCTATTCAGTCAATAGTAAAGTCCGAACCAGAAAAAGAAGCTAAGAGCAATAGGACGAATAAAAAGACAAATGAAAAGAAAAAGAAGAAAAAGAAATCGCCAAAACAAAAAAAGACTTTTGTGACTTATAGAGATTCAGAAAGTATTTTTTCTGCGACATTAGGTGGCAGCATTGGTTCTGGAAGTTTTAGTGATGCAAACTCTATACTTGGCGATATAAGTAATGGTGTATCTTATTTTGGTCTGCCTGGCTTGAATCTAGATTTTCGACGTTCTTTTGGGGCAAAGCAAAAGTTGTATTTCAGGATTGGTTTAGGAGCTGAATTGGGGTCTTATTCTACTGATATTTCATCATTTACTCACAATTCTCTTAATGGCTATACTAATGATGCATTTATCTCCAATTCTGCACGATCAAATTCAAATCAGGACAATGTACTACAGATTGAAGGCAACGAAGAGATAAATGAGGCCGAGATATTTATACTTGCAAGTAACAATGCCTCTATCACAGATGGTGTAGAGCAGGTGTCTAGTTACCTTATAAGAATATCACCTGGGTTATCTATAAAGCTCTTTGAGTCTAGCTCTTCTAATTCTTCATTATTTCTTGATTTAGGTGGTGATGTAAACTTTTTACTCCCGGCTGGGTCTTCCAATATTTCCTATGAGGGATCTATTGATGGCGGTGTCAAAATTCCAACTGCAAGCTTATTTCCTAAGGAGACGATTCTTGCTGATCCTAGTCTTTCAATTATACGAGATGCTTCAGGCCAATTGCTCAGTGCCTACAGTACAAATGTTGCCGGGGCCGAACCAGACAATATAAATGATCTTATTGGATCTACAAGTAATAATTTGTTTTATGCTGCTTCAGCTGGTCTTAGTTTTCAACGTAAATTAAATTTCGGGTTTGGTTTCGAACTCGGTGCTGCCTATCATTTTGGACTCACACCATTTGTTACTGAATCAGATAATGGGGGTATTGGATTTTTAGAACAAGATCTTAATGATCCACGTAGCGCAAGTGTTGTGGAACAGTTTTATTCAGATACAAGTATCAATCGTGTATCATTTAGAGTTGGTCTCTATTTTAAATTAAATCAAGATTAAATTTCTATAATGATGAATATAGTTAAGATAAGTTATCGTGAACTCACCCTTTTATTGTTTGTGCTAGCATTCTTTAGTATTGATACATACTCACAAAAGATAGAATCTATTCCTAAAAATTACTATAGTCCTGTACATTTTGAAGATCTCGCTTCTGCGGACCGATTTGAGTTAGATGTACAAGAGAAACCTCGAAAGAAGCAAAGAGTAGATTGGTTTGTTATCTCCGATAGGAATAATAACTATACGTATTCATCTAGAGATAAAGAGTCCGAAAAGAAAGCCAAGCTGTCATTTAGAGATATAGTCTATGTTACTGAAGATCATACGGGATGGCTAAGAGTCGCGAAGAGTAAAAGTGGTATTCTGGAGGATTTGGGTTGGATACCCAAACAGATGGTTTTACAATGGAGGAACAGTTTATTAGATGCTCAGACAGGGATAAATCTTAAGGGATTTATTCTCAATAGGCTGAAGACTCTACAGCTTCAAAAGTTAGAGTATGCAGAAATATATGATTCCCCTAATGGTGACAACACAATTGGTGCTTTACCGTTGCACGATTTCTATTTTGTATTTAAAATACATAGAGATTCGGAAGGAAATGCCTTGAGATATTTATTAGGTTCAGACAATGTACTTTCTTCAAGAAAAACTGATTATCTCAAGGGATGGGTCGATGTAAAAAAGATAACTAATTGGAATACTCGACTTTCATTGGAACCAAATTTTACAGAAGAAGGATTTGAAGAAAGACGTCATAATGAAAAGTTTCATATTAAAGGATTCACATCTAAGCGCCAAGCAGAAAAAATTAGTTCTGGTAATTTCGCAGTCGTTAATGACAGAGCTATATGGTGGGATGGAGATCCTGTAAAGACGAACAAAGGCGTAGCAGAAGGTACAAATAGATTGAAAGGCGATCAAATCAGGTTCCCAATTCTGCAAAACAACCCTTCATCATATTCTTCTGGAGTCTTGGCAAGCATACCAAATCAGAACAAGAATGTAGTAGAATCTCCAACTACAATAAATGTAGATCCTCAAGTTTTACAAGAATTGAAATCTCGTACAGAAAACATCAATCTTGTTTTTGTTATAGAGGGCTGTGAAAAGTTCATGTCTGAATATAATCGAGTAATAAAGAATGTATCTGCCCAGTTGTTGAACCAAGGCCTTTATAAAAAGGTGTCAGTTACTCTAGGAATTTATAAAGACATTCTGGAGTCAGATGAGTCTGAATTTGTTAAGACGTTACCCTCGACAACAGATTTGTCAAAAGTGAGTAATTTTCTCGATTCTAATTTTTGGGGAAGGTCTGGTGATTTTGAAGAAATGACTTGCTGGCAATATGGTTTATATAAAACTTTGAAAGCAGCTGATCTGTCTTCAAAATCCACGAATGTAGTAATACATTTAGGCAACTATGATGATTTCTCTATTGATCCAGATAGAGTTGAAGAGTCCTCACGTAAGTACTCCGTCGATAAGGTAATTCTAAGAAAATTGTTTTCAGATTATGATATTAACTGGTTAGTAGCCAATGTGAAGAATGATGATAGTTATTTCTCAGATTCATTTGATACAAATATTAGGTTGCATATTAATGATATGACTAAAGAGATTTATACAGAATATGCTAAGCAGCTTAAGAGTCAATTAGATGGAATTAAAATTCCAACACCACGAACACCTAAACTAAATGCTGGGCTTCTTATATCCACGAAAGATTTTATTACTACTAATAGATTTTTGAGATGTGCACCAGATTCTAAGATTTCGGCAAGAGAACTTGCAGCTTTTCTTAGTGAAAGTCTAAGTATGATAAGTAATCACAATAATGAAATGTTAGCTTCGGTTACAGGTGGACAGATAGACATAGATGGTGATAATATGGCATTTACACCCACTGTAGTAAGTGTGCTTAGAAGACAGATTAGTATGGGCACTCAAGTGAATTGGTCAGAGAAAGATGTCCTAGAAGCGATTGGAGATAAAAGACTATTTGTAGAAATGTATTTCTCTAAAAAACAGCCTGCGCAAAAAATATCTCCTTTTTCTATTGTCTTGTTTATGCCAGAGAATGATCTTCAGTCCTATGTCGATGAACTTAGAAAATTGAGTTATGCTCTGGATCAACCTAAAGATCAAGCTAGAAAACAATTGCAATACCTGCTTACAGAATTAGCACGAAAATTTGCAGCAGCATCATTAAGCGAGGTTAACGATATGGAAGTCGAAGATATTATGGATTTGATGTTAGGTATAGAGAGAGAAGGATTTGCGATAGAGAAAAATATGTCTTACTCAAAATATAAGTTAAAGGATTTGGGAAATAAGAAAAAGTTTCCAGACGAAGCTATTATAGAATTAGGAGATGCAATCACAAATTCTACTAGAAGACTAGAAGGTATAATTAAAGGTAAGCCACCATATCAATTTAAGTATAGTACTGATGAGAATAATACTTACTACTGGATACCTGTGGAATACATGTACTAAAATGTCCTTAGAATTGGCTTATGACAACTACACTCTTTGATATCCAAAATATGGCATGTTCTTATGATAATGGGAATACTGTTATCTTAAGTGTATCAGATTTGAAAATAGAGCGCGGTAAGTTTTATTTTATTATAGGGAAATCAGGAATAGGAAAAAGTACATTATTAGAATCCATTGGTATGATGTCAGATACCATTTCTCCTGAATCTAAGGTTATGTATTGTGGACAACATCAATTAAAACAGCTGTGGCAATCTGACTTTGCTCCAGAATTTAGAGCACGTAACTACTCTTTTATTTTTCAAGAGAATAATTTGTTAGAGAATTTCACAGCTGGGGAGAATATGTCATTTGGACTTTTATTGGCAGGACAGAATATTAGTGATGCAAGAGATAAGATTTTGCCATTGATGACTGCGATCGATTTGCCGCATGAACTCTATGATAAGAAGATTCAGAATTTATCTGGTGGTCAGAGACAAAGAGTTGCATTTGTTAGAGCTTTGACTGCTCCTTTTGAGGTAATGTTTTGCGATGAACCTACAGGCAATTTGGATCCTGTAGTAGCTAATAAATTGATGACAGTTCTTCGTGATCAAGTGATAGACCAAAATAAGACAGCCATTATTGTTTCTCACAGTATAGAACTAGCTGATGAGTATGCGGATCATGTAGTTGTCATTAAGAGCGGAAAGGATTCTATAGGAAAAATAAACCTTTCTCAGTTATACCATAAGAGAGATAAAGTCTGGTATGGTAATGAGGGAAATCGGATGAGTGAGTTTTATGATTTTCTAAGGCAGCAGATATCATAATAACTATGGGTTTTGATGACATATTTAAGCAAAAAGAATTCCTCTTTCTGATGGGACATAAGAAAAGAGGATTGTATTTATTGTCTGGTATATTATTACTTACTTTTTTTGCCTTAGGGCATATCTTAGGTGGACAGCAAGAATTAAATGAGCGAATGTCTAATCCATTTACAAATTGGATTAATGTACCAGTTCTCACTTCTAATTATAGTGGCATTGAATTGATGGAAGAAGACACTGAAGATCAGGATTTCTTGGACAGCTTTTATATAGACAACGTTATCCCTTATGAAATTACTTGGTTTAAAGCTTTGGAACGAGGTTTTAATAAATCAAAGAAGCTTACAGTAAGATCTATTAGTGGTCAAGATCCCTTACTTGAAATCATATTAGCAAAAGAGAACGTTATACAATCTTCCATAGAAAGTAGAGAATCGTGTGACTTGATTGTAACTGAAGAAGCTTTTGATCTCTTAGAGTATGAGATCAGTTCTAGTGAACTCTTATTACCTATATATGATAATGATTATGATGATGATCATCTAACGCTACTCATGTCTGTATCACATATAGTGAAGGATTTACCAAGTGATGCAGATGTATTAATATCTGATAAATTGATGAGATTACTGAATTCTAATGCAGAGCGGTCTGGATATATAGATCAGAGTCCAAGGTCGTCATTTTACTTTATGGCTAGCAATTCAAGAACAGAAGAAGATGTATTACAGATGATCCCATCTAACATTATTATTGATGAATTTACAAAATCTGATTTGCAATTAAATGGTAGTCCTCTAGTGATACATAGGATAGAACTTAGAGAAAAAATTTCCTTTACGCATTATAGAGAGATGCAGAAGCATTGGCATACCAAAGGCATTTTTTCAGTTATTGATTTTAATTGTGATTCACAACCTACTGTTGATATTAATCCTTATTACTATTCCTTAAATTTTAATGATTTATCCGCTGTAAAGTCATTTAGAGATTATGCTAAGCAGAAATATGATTTGCTATTGTCATTGGCACAGGTAGAAAGTAGAGATAATTTTTATCTAATATCTCGGCTTACGAGTTTGCTAATTCTATTACTAGTTATTTTGTCAGGATTCTCTATAATTCTATACCTGCAAAATATTGTAAGTAACCATTTAGAAAAAATCAAACCTAATTTAGGTACACTTAAGGCATTTGGACTTAGTGATATGAAAATAGGGAGTCTATATATTAAGATTGTCTCTAAGTTCTACATTTTAGCTTCTGCTATTGCATTTGTCATTCTAGTTATATATAAATCTTTGCAAATCCTCTTCAAAAGAGACTTCCATTTTGAATTACTGGATTTAAGATTATTAGTGATATGGATATTCATATACATGTTGTTATATTTTTTATTCAAGAGATTAATTAATAGAATTTTATTCAAGTCACCTGGTGACCTTATTTATAATAGATAATTGTCATGATACTCAGATACTTTATGATTGGTTTATTTATAATCGGCTTAGGTGGTTGTGGTTGTAATAACACTACATCTGGAGATAAGAATGATGTTATGTCTTTGGTGCATGCTAAGCAAGAAGAAATTATTACATCTTCAGAAAGTACTGTGAATGCAAATCCAGAATCAATCTTAAAGGAGAAAGAGGTTGTCGCAGTGGCAGAAGAGAATAGATATCGCAGTAAGTCACAGTATGTAGAATCAGGCTGTGATTTAATTATAACAAAGTATTCTGAAGCAATAGAATTATTGCGTAAAGATAACTCTGCTGCGAAGGCAAAATTAACTATAAAGTCACTGCGAAATGATCCTATTGTGCGGGATTGCAGGAAAGATGAAAAGTATAGAAAGAAGTTTAAAAAATTAGATAAAGAATACTATTCCTTAAAGTAATAATAACCAAAACATTTATACAATGAAACAATTAATTTTTCTGGGAGCTATCTTGTTCCTATTTTCGTGTTCGAATGAAGATCCTAATGAATTGATAGATCCCTCAGATCCAGACGCAATTAGTGAAGTCTTAATTACTCCTGATGGTTCTAGCGATAATAGTGGAGACCCTCCAGATACATCTACAAGTTCTCAAGCACCAGAAGCTATAAACTCTACGCCATCTGTTTTGAGTTCCAATGGATCTACTGCTCCTCTAAATTTCAGATATAATAATGTGAATGGTAATCTAGGTGGATGTTATGTCCAAGTAGATGGTGCTGGTAATTATTATACTGTACCATATAATGGCACTTCAGGTGACAGCGGAAGTTTACAAGTCCCCTTAGGTATTCCAACTAACGTGGATGAAGGAGATTTTTGCATTAATTTTTGTGTGTATGATAGAGATGGGCTGGTAAGTAATGTCGTTTCTACTTGTGTAACAGTATTACGATTAGGTACAGGTTCATTACAAGTTAGTTTATCTTGGGATACCCCTACAGATCAAGATTTATATGTAACGGATCCATCTTCTACTACAATTTATTATGCAAATGATTTTTCTTCTACAGGTGGACAATTAGATAGAGATGATACAGATGGATTTGGACCAGAGAATATATTTTGGACAGAAGAAGCGCCAGATGGAGAGTACAGCGTTGAGGTTGATGATTTTGATAATACGTCTACACCTAATACATTTTATATAACTGTTAGCGGACCTAATCAAAGTAGAAATTTTTCTGGAACTATACAAGATGGAAGTAGGGTATCAGTTGTCACTTTTCGAAAGCAAGGAGATAATTTAGTATTTTAATTAGATTAGTAAGTATTTAGTTCCCACTTCCATTAATTAAAAATGGAAGTGGTTTATTTTCTTCAAATTATTTTAGTATGGTAAATCGGTCTTTAGTATTCAACTTTGTATTATTCATCTATTTTTTACTGAACTATAGCAGATTGTTTTGTAGTGTTGATAGTATACCTAAATTTCAGGAAATGTACTCCTTTGACCAAGTTGAGTTATTGGAGTATGAGTTTTTAGTAGTTGGATTACAAGATTATTTTATCAGGGATACAACCCGTTGGGGCAGAAAACAATTTGAAATTTTATCAGCAGAGGTTAATAGTGATTCAGCTTTTGTTGAATATAATTTAAATGAATTTAGCTTCCTAGATAATAGTACAGTAGAGACAGCTGGCCATTTAGTTATTTATAATAGTGAGTATGTCGGCTTGCCAGAATTGTCAAACATCTGTGAAAATCAAAATGCGCATTTTGGTTGTAATAGCAATTTGATGGAAGTCTTTGAATTGTCAGCATGTAGATTAAATAATGGAGCCTCTGTGGATAGTGATGGAAGGTTTGGAAGAGTATCGAAACGCGGAGATGGTGATTTAGCATATAGCTTAGAGATTACTGAAGGCTTGGGTTATAGTTATTTTAGTCTAACCGGGTCATCGAATACATTTATACAAGAGACTCTAACTGGATTTGTTGAGAATGGTGATACTATAGGTACAGTATCTGATTTTAACCTTCTTGCTAGCAATAATCTAGATACTAATCAACCAATCGATATTACAATCTTTCCAAATCCCGCCTTTAATGAAGTAAACTTAATTGTTAAAGGACTTTCTGAGTATACATTATCGTTGTATAATATTGATGGTATTTTGCTTGCAAAATATGAAAATATGGAAACCAGGCTTGATTTGAATTTTATAGATTCATCAGGTATTTATTATATTATCATTAGTGATTTACAAGCAACGAAACTCAAAGTACTTCCTCTTTTCATAACTAGATAATTATATAACGCAACCTACCTCATCACCGTCACCGTCCCTGTCTTTACGATTTCCTCTCCATCTATTTCCATTTGCACTCTGTATACATAGACACCTGAAGTAACCTCTCTATTGTTAGTTCTTCCATCCCATCCAATTGTCGCATCATCTGTAGTAAAGACAACATTGCCCCAGCGATCGTATATTTCCATGGATTGGAGGAGTTGGCTTCCCGGCCCAAGAGGACGGAATGTGCCATCGTCACTGGTAAGGTTAGGATTGAAAATCGTAGGTATGAAAATCTCAGAATCTGGTTGTACAATAATCCGTTGAATACTTGTAAACTCACAGCCAGAATCTATGTCTGTTCGGGTTAGTGTAAATGTGGTGGTGGAATCTAAGTTTACGGTGACCTGAGGACAAGAATCCTCACACAACGTTCCCGTAGCGGAGGACCAGAATAAAGGATTGTATTCTGTAGTATCAAAAGGACTTTCTAGCATAATGTCTTCACCTCGAATCGCGGTAAGGTCACTAAAGATTTCTGGTTCTATAATGGCTGACCCTATTTCAAATGAGTCCATTAATATGGGTGCTACCAAACTAGCCACTAATAGCTGGTAAGTTCCCACATCTAATCCGTCATAAGTATGCTCGAATGGCAATGTGGTAATCAGACTATCTAAAGTGTTATCATCACCTAGTATCACTAGATTTATTGGCAATATTTCTAATGGTCCATTTACTGATATTAGTACTGACCCATCCGATACTTCTGGACAGGTTGTGGATTGCACTTCTATCATAGAAGCAATAGAGCAATCATCACCCTGTCCGAGCTCAGTAGTAATTATTTCGATATCTGGACAAGACGTGCCATTTGGAATTTCCATCTCTATAGTTCCGACGTTAGAAGGGTCGCATGTGATTAGTGTGAAGCTAGATATGATGCGTGGAAGCGCTGTTACTTCGAATGAACTAGATGCTGTACAACCATTATTGTCTGTAATGGTAACAGCGTAGATACCAGAAGACATTACATCAAAGGTGCTGTTGGTGGATCCATCTGTCCATAGATGCGTCACGTCTGACGTATTTTCTTCCAATATAGTATTATCCCCTTCACATATTTCAGCCATACCTTCTATCTCTGAAGTAAGTCTGACAGTCTCATCTACTATAAGAGATTGTATTCCCTCACACCCGTTGTCATCAGTAACGGTCACTGAATAACTTCCACCCTCTGTTATCGCCAACGTACTTTCGGTAGAGCTATCAGACCATAGATAGGTTGCAAAAGTTTCTGACAGGCTAAGTGTTACTGGATTATCATTGCATATTATAGGAGCGGGATTAAATTCAGGCGTCGGCCTTGCAAATTCTGTCACCGTAAATGACAGTGTATTAGAACAACCTGTACCATCAGTAACGGTGAGACTATAAGCACCAGCCTCGCTGATTGTGTCTGTCTCTGACGTATTTCCACGGCTCCACTCATACTGTATAAATTGTCCGACCGTTCCAAGAATCAAAGAATCACCAGGACAAAATTCGAGCGCATTATCTAGTTCAACTGTTGGTCTAGAAGATTCAGTAACATTGATTGTATTAGAAGAAGTACAGCCAAATACATCTGTGACTGATACACCATATTTGCCGGGTATTGTTACAGAAATATTATCATCAGAACTTCCCGTACTCCACAGTATATTACCAGCAGTGTTCACTTCAAGTATTGTGCTGCCTCCTTCGCAGTAGATACTGTCTCCGATTATTTGTGGAGCCATTGTAATTACCTCATCAATCTCAATAGCACTTATTTGTTGGCAACCATTTATAGAAGTAACTGTCACTGAATAAATACCACTGGCATCTACTGTAATATCTCTGGTGATGGCTCCTGTGCTCCAGTTATAGGTATCATAATCTGAAGAAGTGGCGATTGTCTGAGTCCCATCTGGACATAGAGTATCCTGACTCATTAATTCCAATGGTGTCTCTGTAAAAAAATTTAGAGCAACTATAATTGTTGTATCACAGGCATCAGGATTACTGGGTATTAATATATTATCTGTTGCATTATTCTGATGATAAGCTGTACCATTTATGACTAGGGTATCTCCTGGACAAAGTGTTCGGTCTTCTTCTATCGTAATACCACCAGTAAATTGTTTTGTTATGACATAATTGTAAGCCATACAACCTCCTACGTCTATCTTTCCAGTACTTTGAGTAAGATCAATAGTGTGAGTGCCTTGGCTCCGGTTGTCGTCTAAAAACATAGTGTAGCCACTACATTGATCATTTATAAAATTGCTGTCTTTCTCATAGATATCTACTGCGATGTCAAAGGTGGTCATAGTGCTTGCCAGATTCCGTATATGAAAACCAACATCGAAATTTCCACATTCATTATCAGATACGGTATCATCTATCGGTTCTCCATCTCTAGGACCTGTTACTTGACTCTGATCACTATAGTGTGAAGTATATAAAAGGGCGCCACCCGGCAGAAAAATATCAAGTTTCGGGTCTAGGCCATTGCTATCGTTATAATCGCAACCCGCTTTGTAATCTATACTGACAAAATCTATTCTAATATCTTGCGTGCATTGCGCAGACAAAGACACGATGCCGAGGCGAATAATTGCAATAGAAAAGAAAAGAGATTTCAAGGAAGAAATTTTTGAATTATGTTACTATTTAAGACGTAATTATTCCTTATCGGTTACATTAATTCTGTTACTATAGAATCAAAAAACCCTATGACTGTCTTTAATCATAGGGCTTTCTGAAGATGTAGAAGAAAAATCTACTGTTTTGTTACTCTTGTCAGAATTTGTTGGTCTTCTGAGACATCTACCTTCACTAGATATATTCCTTTAGGATAATGGTATAAGGACACCATTCCTTTGTATGTATCGTCAAAGGTGGCAATAGTTGCTCTCTGCACTACTTTACCATCTAGATTATAGACTGTCACTGGTAAGGTAATTTTATCAGTATCGAGACCAGTTATGTTGATATTAAATTCTCCTTTGGTTGGATTAGGGAATATAATAATACTGCCATTTTCTCCTATGTCTTGGACTGCTGTCCCTCCACCAACATTTTCAATTGAAGAAAATTCACATCCTAAACCATCTCGAACGACGACTGTGTAGTCTCCACTTGGCAATTCTTCAAATAAATTATCAGATTGGAATGTATTCCCTCCATCTATGCTATACTCAAAATTAGGTCCTCTTCCATTAGTTACTTCTACGAGTATGGTACCATTACTCCCGTTTGAAGCATCTTCAACTATAATATCTGCCAACAAATTACATTGGAATTCAACACAGAATTCATTTGTTTCTTGTGTTCCAAAATTGGCATTGATAATGGACACTAATACCATTCCATTTTCATCTAATATTTGGTATCCTCCATCATCAAAACCAACTGCGGTAAGTCCATCTCCAAAAACATCATTGATTTCAAATCGATAACATTCAGAAGCGTTTAAGCAAAACTGGGTCAGCACATTAGTGAAGGCGGCATCTCCTGCTAGAGTACCATTGCTAGAGGCTACAAGTTCATCGGTAGATGAATTGAAAAGTGCCCAACTTGTCTCAGTAGGAAATCCATCCGCAAACATATCCAATACGATTGGAGTGCCAGTTGTCAAGGCTGCTACGAATCTGTTTGCAGAATTATCACCAGGAAGCTCATCTATACCATTGTTTGGTTGACTCACTTCGACGACAATATCATTGCTCCCTATCTGGAGATTACCTATGGTGGCTTGAACTAGAGTCTCTTCCCCAGAAGCCAGCGTTTCTTCTAATACGAACTGCTGATCCATTACACCATTGACACTAATCGTAATCGTAGATTGGGTAACGACATCCGCCCCTCGATTAGCTATTAGGAAAGAAATATCTGAAGTCTCCCCACATATGGATTCGAAAGGTGTTTGTACCTCAGATACAGCCAAATCTAAAAATGGAATATGATTTACTATAGGTCTTATGGTATCATTGCCTATGAACTCATCTGCTTCAAATGTGGCAAAAACTTTAAAGTTATACTCTCCTAACTCTGATAAATCTACAGTTTGGGAAAACTCATGAGTCATCTCTTGGTTAAATCCTAGCGTAATCGGAAGTATCTCTTCTACTACGGGATTATTCTCTAACTGATATCCCACTCTAATATTAGTAGCGGGGTTAATTCCTGAATTTCTAATATTGATCGTCACAGTCTCGGATGAGGTCAATCCAGCGCCTGTGGCTGGTGTGACCAGTTGTACAGGAGATACATCAAAATCTGAATTCTGAGCTTGGAATGAGATTATTCTAGTAGAGGTGGTTCCATTCGAAGCATAAGCACCCGTATACCAAAATACATTTGGATTGACTGGGTCAGTGGTAATATGTGAATAATCAGAGAATCTGCCAAATGTATTTAAATCTCCATTGCCTTGTACAACTGGAATTTCACCAAGTGTCATTATGCCAGGAATGTCAGTGCTTAATCTACCAGTGATAGCAATCCCTACAGGCTGTATTGATGAAGATGTACTATATGCCATCCCTATATTTCCACTTCCATCTATTGCAATTCCACACATAAATCTATGCAAACCATCGTCAGGACTAAATGTGCCTTCTTGGAACAAAGACCAATCGCTGCCTGCCGTCTTCCTGAGTTCCATCCACCTTATTCCTGCAAGGTCGTCGCCATTTGTGACATCTGTAATGAAGTTCAAGACCATACTTTCATGTGTCCCAAAATTTCTATAATGAGGCTGGAAGGTTACAATCTCAGGTAAGCCATCCAAACCGGCAGTGCCTGTCTGCGGTATACAAGAGAACCCCACTCCTTCTTCTCTACATGGATTAGCGTCATAAGGAGATACATTTATTCTGGTTCTTTGAGTAGCAACTGTTTCTTCAATCCAATCTATTATATATTCGTCTACAATTATTTGGTCTTCTGGCTGGCCG
Organism: uncultured Saprospiraceae bacterium; assembly: GCA_964591455.1. Classification (GTDB taxonomy): domain Bacteria; phylum Bacteroidota; class Bacteroidia; order Chitinophagales; family Saprospiraceae; genus RFSX01. The sequence continues at coordinate 25,649 of CAZQDZ010000032.1, read as the reverse complement.
GTTGTCCATGAAGCATCAGCAAGGCTTACAGAACATGGGGGAGTGTCATCTGGGGGAGGCGTAATACCAGACCAATCTACTGGCGTACTGACTATAAATGGTTGCTCTGATCCACTAGTCCCATTGACCTGTGTAGCAAGAATTCTGACATTCTGAGCACCACTAGTTATTTCATCTCTATTAATAAAATAGGCATCTAGAACACCTGGACCTCCTTCATTTGTAGTAACTACGTAAGCATTATTCCATATGGAATACTTCGGGTAATCTGGAAATAATGGGGTATTAAATGAATATACATTGTAGGTGCCAAGTGGATCAGATGTTTCTGATACAGCCACCAACAATCTGTTACCTGCTGCGCCGAATGCCGCCGGAAATTCAGTAATCACCCATTGACTCTTTTCTTGGTCATATAAAATGATAGGGTCTCCTCCGGATACCGCATTTACAGGCCCCCATAGTGAAGTGCCAGTGAAACGACCTATTTCATCACCAGTTATTTTGTCAAATGCAGCGATTACCGTAGCATTGATAGCCTGAAGATATACTGTTTCACCTGCGTCGCCTGTTGGGTCTTGAGGTGCATTTCCATTATCTAACCCGTCTATATTAAGAAAAACATCTAATGGTCTGTTTTTAGTCTGAGGAAAACTCTTTTGTCTAAGTTTGTCTGGCCCAAGATGTTCTAATTCAGGACTCACAATTCTATGCGGAAATCTCTGTTCGAAATTCCTATTTCCTTTTCTTTCTTGACTTGCCAGTTTTTGTTTTTGTGCATCAGTGTAAATCTGTTCTACTTCCATTACATTGACTTGTCCATGTTTGACAGCATACGTTAGACTTGTCTCATTTGGAATGACATCTACTTGCTGTGCAGATAGTCCCACTGAAAATAGAGTGAAGACCAAGAGCTGTAATATTATTCTATTCATTTTTTTAATTATCTTTTTTATCGTACGACTGGGTTAACTGTCTTTTTATCAGAGCTTTTTGAAGCGCCTTTTTTTCTCGTAATACTTGACAATGAGGAAGCTGAAACTATATCCTTATCCTTTGACATTTTTTTGACCATATCCTCATTTGAAATTAAGTTATCGTCAAATGTGAATACCATGATATTCTGACTTTTACTAGTCAGACCCTTATAAGTTAATTTGTATTCAGCATATCTTTTTTCTATGGTAGCATAAGCCACCCCTTCTTTAATATGAGCACTGATTTTATCATTGTATGCAGAATTACCTACTGAAGACTGAGCTTCATCAGTTTGTAAGGCATCTGTAGAGCTTTTGCACGCTGAAATGCTTAACACTCCAATTAAAGTGACTAAAATTGGTAGTAAAGAAAATCTGCAAGAATCGAACATGAGGTATTTAGTTTATGAATGCCCTAAAAATCCGAAATAATTATCAGATAGCAACTAATTTCAATACTAATTTAATTGGAATAAGCCCTAAAACCTGCTATATCTAATATTCCCCACGACCTATTCTCCTTTTTGGCTTGTTTATAGCTTTTAGCCGCCGCTTGCCAGGTCATTTCTATATTGGTGTATTCGAATTGGAAGCTTTCTCTAGATTTGTTATTATCATAGCTTGCAGAAGTGGCAGAGGCTGCAAGATTTTGCCGTGTAATCAATTGTGGTTGTCTGAATATTGCTGCATATATACCAGCACTCCTCCACGCTAAACCTCTCCACATCGTAGTGAGTGGCTTTTTTGGAGGCTTCACACCCAATGCCTCACATGTGTGCTCGAAGTAATCTTTGTATGTTCTATTCTCTCCGGAAATAATGTATCGGTGACCACACACTGCTTTGTCTATGGCAAGCGTGACGAACTTAGCGACGTCTCTGACATCTACCATGCCTGTCATGCCTACAGGATAGAAGGGAGTACCTTTAGCCAGTTGAGTCATAATATTGGCGCTGCTGCTATTCCAATATCCTGCACCTAATATGAGAGAAGGGTTGAGAATGACGACCTCCAACCCTTCTGCATGTCCACGCCATACTTCTCTTTCTCCCATCTGCTTGGATATGCCATAAGTACTATGTTCTAGACTGTCCTCCCACTCTATGTTTTCATCTATTGTCCTATTATCGTGGTACTTACCCAGAGCAGCGATGCTGCTTATATGTATAAATCTTTTTGCTTTTTTATCAATGGCCATATCTACCAGTTGCTTCGTCGCCTGCACATTGACCCGATGCATTTTTTTCGCTTGCTTTCTTTCAAATGATATCTTTGCAGCCGCGTGAATAATGACAGTATCGCTGTCTATAATATTATGTATGAGGTCTATATCGCCGATATCACCCACTGTCCACGCTACCTTATCTTGGATGTCTGCTATCATGTCCATGCGACTATGGGCTCTTCGCATAGCATATATATCATGACCATCTCTTACCAAAAACCTTAGAATGTATGAACCCAGAAACCCCGTTGCACCAGTGATAAATATTTTAGCCATATCAGTGGGGTAAATATAATGCTCCTCCTATAACATCCGCGGATGCGCCAGTAGCAGATGATACAAAGTTGGGTTTTTTTATAAAACGTAAGGCCGAACAATAGGCTATAAGTATAGCTTCTTTATAATCAATCAAGTCTGCATCTGGTATGATAATGTCTACACTATTTGTGGCGCATTTAGACTTAAGGGATTCTAACATAAAGGTATTATAAGCCCCTCCTCCTGTAACTAAAACGCTACTAGATGATTTTCTAATGTTATCGCAAATCACGATGCTTATATATTCTACAAGTGTTTTAAGGGTGTCTGTATACGTTAGATTGTGTTTGTTTATAGCAGGGATGACAGTTTCCTTTATCCAAGTATTATCTATTGACTTTGGAGCTGGGGAGGATAAGTAATTATCTGAGAGTAATTCACTTAATAGTTGACTATTGATGTTGCCATCTCTAGCAAATCGCCCTTCGCTATCATAGGGCTTGCCTAGAAGCTGACTGTAATAGTTGAGTAATTGATTGCAAGGACACAGATCATAAGCCATCCATTTGCCCTTATGGTGACAGCTTATATTGGCGATGCCTCCGAGATTAATATAACTATCATACCCAGGAAATAAATCTCTGTCTGCTATAACTGCCATAGGTGTACCTTGACCACCAAGTGCCATATCTTGATTGCGAAAGTCACACACCACGGGAGTCCTGCATAAGGAGGCGACCATCCCACCATTGACTAATTGCCAACTTCTATTCCATTGAGGACTATGCAGGATGGTATGTCCATGGATGCCTATCACATCTGGTACTACATCATTTGATGCCATAAAAGTGAGAAGGGATTCTGCTATAAACTGAGAATATTTGGATTCTAATTCAGCGAGTGTCCATGGCGTCGCAGAGGTTATTTCACTTAGGCCTAACTTAATATGTTCAGGTAAGTTTACTGTAATGCCAGATTCTAAGCTCCACGTCCAGTCTGATGGGTCAAAGGAGACACAGCAAATATCTATTCCATCCAACGAACTTCCCGACATGACTCCAATGGCCTTCATGTATGTAAAGATAGGATTTTAAGAGGGGTGTTGTAATAATTGAATTTTCTTAAGAATAAGGGAAATTATCCCACAACGAATTCATTTCATGTATAATCCCTTATGATATGTGAAGAGAAAATTGAGGCAGCTATATCTCTTAAGGAAGACCTCTTTAGGCAATTGAATAGTTTTGTAAATAATCTGTCTGAGCAGAATGCTGAGTTGTTGAATAGTTTTGTAAATAATCTGTCTGAGCAGAATGCTGAGTTGTCAGTAGCCGAACTGAAGGCATTAATGAGTCAGCAAGCAGAATTCAACATAAAAGCCTTTGTACCAGCTATGAGTATAAGAGCGGGTGCTTATGACTTGGCGATGACGGAGTTTAACAATCTGACTAGCCATACAGAAGCACAATCCGATTACATAGAGACACAGAGAATCTATGTAGATTTTCTTCAGTCAGGTAGGGAAGAGGTCAGCTCTAGTCAGCTTGCATTTTTGAGGACATTATCACAGAAGTTACATAGGCTGAGTGCTTATGCCAGAACGATGCTCTATATAGTATCTGGCGAGCGGGCTGAGGTCATAGCCCCTTTTGCCAGTAGCGAATTAGAGAGTAGAGAAAGAAGGGATTCTGAAACTCGTACTTTTAGGATTTATCCTAATCCAGTAGGTAACCAAGGCACGACTCTCTTAGTATCTGAGCAAAAAGCTCAAAACTATACATATGAGTTGTCTAGCTACAGTGGTTATCTCGCATCGACTGGCACTGTGACATCTAATGAGGTAACTGAGATTGAGACCAATGGTTTGTCACTAGGTATTTATTTTATAATTATAAAAGACAATAAAAATGCAATAATCCAGCATCAAAAAATTGTCGTGACTAATTAAAGTATTCGATAAGGAGGGGATACATAAAAGTCCTCTCCTTTTTCTTAGCTATATTTATATAATATGAGAGCAACTATTGGCATACTCAGCATCCTACTCTCTTGTAATTTATCTGGGCAAGATACCTATGTTAAGATATATGACTTATTTGGAGGTGTGGATGATATGACACCAAGGAATATGTATGTTTACAAAGTCTATTTAGAAGCAATGAAATAATAGAGGAGCATAATTACATCTGGGTTGCAAACCCAGACGATCGGAGATTACTGCGATTAATACTCTTTAGAAAGACTCTGTAATTATTTTGGAGCTACCCGTTGCAACACCAGTGATATATCGAGACTCGAATTGAGTTGCGTTTTGGCAGGCAAGGAGTGAGGGATAAGAGCGGCCAAAAAAGAGCACGAAATGGTAAGAGTTGAGATGGTTTTTGTGAGAGGGGCAAAAAGGGTATGGCACAAAAAATCACCTTTGTTGCAACTAGATTTCTGGTCACTTTTTATCGATGAAAAAGTGACGAAGAAGAATTAACAAATGTCTTTTTGGAGAATCCTCTGCTGAGTGAATCTATAACCACCAAATCCAAGAATCCTAAATATCATAGCTCTGACAAAGAGGCGTGAGAGGCAAGCAAGCAAAAAGGTGTCGCCCTTACAGGGCTTAATTATTTTTAGTAAGGCTACACTGGGATAAATCCCAGTGATACAGAGATGTCATCCCTACGGGATTTTAGAGATGACTATCTGTGGTTCAGGCAAAAGAGCATAGAATCTGAGATCGACACACTAATTATATCCTGTTTATCTTACTTATCTTAAACTTCCTGTTCTGACAAGATGAGGAGTATGTTATTAGCTAAAACAAATGACTTAGCAGCTAGACTATTTTGCATTGCGACAACTAACGTCGAGCAGGGTCCTTTAGGAAACCCAGGTTCATGGTATGGGTTTTTTGTGAATCCTAACGATGCGCAACGAATTTATACATTATTTGATATAAGATAATTGTTTGATACTCAGATATATTTTTAAACTTTATCAATGCAGCACTTTTGCTGCATTGATTTTTAAATCGTTATTGAAAATGAGAAATTTATTTTATATAATCTTCCTACTCTTTTTATGTGAAAGTTGTAGTGATTCTGAGCCGCTCCCCTCTAATCTCAATATCAACACCCAATCAGATGTCGATATGTACGAGGATCAACTAAGGGATACTGAAGTATTTGATGGTAATATAACAATTGGAAACATAGATAATCCCAGTCCAATAATTGACTTATCAGCTTTCAATAATATTGAAGATGTTACTGGAGAATTTATCTTATTAGGTGACATATGCATTGAGTCCTTATCATTTGAGTCATTATCTACTGTAGGAGGGAGACTCCATGTGGGTTTAAATTGTGCTGAGAAATTATCGTTTCCTAATTTGACTTCAGTTCTTGATATAGTGGTAGTTAATTGTAATAATCTAAAAGAAATCGAATTTCCCTCACTCTGCGAAACAACTACTCTTACAAATAGTGTTGATATATCAAGAAATCCAAGTCTTGAAATTATTGGGTCAACAGGCAAACTAACAAGCGCAAATAATATCCAAATAACAGTAAATCCAAGACTTCGAGAATTTATAGGATTTGAAAATCTTGAAATAGTAAATGGAAATTTCAATTTTGACCTGCATCATCCTGTTGAATTAAAAGGCGAGGCATTCTCTAAATTTAGGGAAGTCAATAGTTTAAGTATCCAAGGAGTTGTAGAAAATGGGATGGATTATTCTTGGACCTCAAACTTAGAGCATGCTGAATCACTTCAGTTTTGGGGCAGTATTGAAATTGAAGAATTATGTCCATTGCGAGAGTTAGTCTCAGAGAATTTAGAGATTTCATTTCTGCTTTGGGATAATACAGGAAATATGCGAGGTCGGGAGGAATTAGAATCCTTATGTGAATAAAATCCTTATCTCTTCAAAAATCATTAATATTAATCACCATGAAATTATCCGATTAATAGTTGGTTATACCAGTCGCAATAGACTTAAAAGTTAATCGTACTTCTTCCATTTAATTGCATGTGCAATTCTAAATGACAAAAGGGTGGTATTCATAAATCAAGAATCAAAATTCAAAATTCGCTCTGCTACCCCCGAACCCAAATTGGGCAATCTTCCCACAGGCATCTCCATCTCTAATTCTTTGCTTAGACGATAACAAGTAACATTTTCATTAGAACAAGATTCCTCGACTCCTGACGTCTCTCGAAAAGACAAAAGGGGTGGTATTCAAAAATCCTAATTCATAATTCATCATTCATAATTCTTAATTAAAAATGGCTCAGCTACCCCCAACCCCTACAGGGGCAATCATCCCGCAGCATTCAAAAATCAAAATCAAAATCTCAATTCATAATTCATAATTCATCATTCTTAATTATTAATTCTTCATTCATAATTCCCTCCAAAACTCTTATTTCAAAAATTTTGTTACCTACCTTGTACTCATAATCTTAATATGGCACTAACAGCGTTTTGGAACGGATCAGAAAAGTATATCTGTGATAAGGAATTAGCACAAGCATTTCACATGGCGAGAGTGCTAGGGATGCCGCTACTAATAGAAGGAGAACCAGGCACGGGAAAGACAGAATTACCTATACAATATGCAAATTACAATGACTTAGAACTCTTTGTATATGCGACTGGAAGTAAGAGTAATGTAGAGCAGTTTGTGGCCCGTTTTGATCATGTGAAGTATCTCAGAGATAGCCAGATAGAAATTCTTAATGCTCAGCGGGCAGAAAAAGGGATGGAAACTAAATTATCTACTGGAGGTCGTTCTTCGGAGCGATTGGCTGATTATGTGATTAAGGGACCTGCAGCAAATGCTTTCAGCTCTCCTAATTCAGTGCTGCTTATAGATGAGATAGATAAGGCACCGCGTGAGTTTCCTAATGACCTGTTATATGCGCTTTCGCATAGAAAATTCATCATGCCTGAGTCCGGAGAAGAGATTGTGGTCGCGGAGGAGGACATGCCCGCCATTGTCATCACATCCAATAGGGAGCAAGAATTACCGACGGCATTCAAGGGCAGATGTATCTATCATTATATTCATTTTCCACCAGCAGACCTCCTAAGGGATATTATCCTGAAGCATCATCCTAAGATAGATGATAAGGTCATCAGCATATCTATGGATATCTTTTATCACTTAAGAAATCTTGGATTGGAGAGAGCACCCACGACCAGGGAGATTCTTAATTGGCTGAAGTTTGTCAAGAAGTTTTCCTCAGAAGAGGCGATGCAAAAAATCGAAAGCCTGGAAGGCTTAGGTGCCTTGGTGAAGACCCAGGCTGATTTAGAGAAAGTACAGAAGATGGTCCTTCGTGACCCCTCTGACTTCAAACGTCGTAGTAACTCAAACTAATGTTAGCGAGTCTCCCAGAAAAATTCAGAGAATATGAATTGCATGCAGATGCAAGGACGCTGCTTTTGGTGCAGAAGTCTATGCAACGTGGCTTGATAAAGACGCTAGGAGATATGTATAATGTGCTCAAGGGGCTGGTAGTTAAGGACCCTCAGATGCTCGGACCATATACTAGAGCCTACTATGATTATTTTCTCAACATTGATATTCAAAATGGGGAGCGATTAGATGATGCTATCCAGCGATCAGAGACCTTTAAAAATTGGCTAACGGATTACAGTAATCGCAAAGATATTTCCGATATGGATATGTCAGACTTGGTTACAAAATTTCTGGATGAAGTACATCTTACATCCTATGATATCAAAGAGATTATATCAGGAAAGGAAATATGGGATAATGACAACCCAGATATGGAGGATGAGTCTGGAGAGGCATTTGAGAGAAGCAGACACCATCTAGATAAAATGGCAGATTATTCTGATCTGACCTTAGAGGAATTGCTGGAACGGATGAAAAAAATCCAGGAGCAACAAGACGGCAAGCATTCAGGAGGGAGCCATTGGATAGGGACAGGAGGGATTTCGCCCTATGGTCATGGCGGTGCAGCCAAAGGAGGGATACGTGCAGGGGGTACAGGCGGTGGCAAGATGGCCAGACGTGTCCTTGGGGACAAAAATTTCTTCCCTGTAGATATGGATAAAATTATCAATGATGATAACGTAGATGCCGCTTTAGCCTCACTACAAGGCATTATGGAAGAATCAGCGCATGAACATTTGGATGTGCCAGAGACCATACAGCTGGGCCTAAAGCGCGGTGGATTATTTATCCCTGAGCTCAAACATACTAAGGAGAAAAAACTACAAGTACTACTCCTAATAGACAATGGCGGATATTCCATGTCGCCTTATGTGTATATGATAAGAGAGCTCTTTAAAAAGATGAAGACACGATTCGCACATGACTTAGAAACCTACTACTTCCATAATAGTATCTATGACCGTGTCTACTCTGATGCACGACGTACCAAAAGTGTCAAGATTGAAAAAATCCTGAGTAAAGATTCGGATTACCGCGTATTCATAATCGGAGATGCCTCAATGGCTCCTTATGAGCTTAATAAGCAAAGTCTGCGTAGCTACAAGAAAATGAAAAAGAAATTCAAAAGAATCGTCTGGCTCAATCCCGAACCCGAAAGATATTGGCACCACACTTTTACTATCAATGTCCTCAAACAAATGATAGATATGTATCCAATGACACCTCGAGGCATAGAAACTGCCGTAAGAGAAATGAATCGCAAAAAGTAAAGTCAACCCTTTTCAGGAAGGGTCCCCCCTGCACCACAAACCCTACACCAAAACCGTATACCCTATACCGTTTGCACCTTGAACGGTAGCACTGTGCACCGTAAACCTAAGACCACTCCTCCAGAGCAATCGGCGCTGCTACCAACTCATCTGGGATGCCAAATGCATCTACCAATTGTAAGGCATGTGGCTTAATCTCTTGATACAGTTTTGTGATCATTCTTCTTATAGCCTTAGATTTAGAGCCGTCCATATAATCACTCTCCAAGAACCATCCTCTATACTCATATATATTATCTAATGCATAGAGCTGTATTAGAGAGTGAAGCACTTTCTTAGTCGCTGGATCTTGACAATTATCCACATGCTTGTAGAATGAATTCAAGGTAACCTGATCCACAAAGGCTTGTGCCAGATCCATCATATGGTTTTGAACTTTGAGAAAAGCTTCATGTGGATTGACCCCACGTTTGATATATTTTCTCATTCGCTCACTCAAGCTGATAAGCGTTTTTCTGTACCTATAATTGAAGGCATGAAAATGAAATTTGATATCTAGTAGGTGAGAGGTGTCTGTATTTCTGGTAAAGAGTGGATTGTACTCCAGCGCCTCATGCTTTGCTTTTGTGAGGAGAAATCTCATGACAGCACGGTAGCCATCATCATGAAACGATTGCTTATAATTCGTCAATGCGCCTTTGGCGACTAGCTGCATGAGAACGGTATTGTCTCCTTCGAAAGTGGTAAAGATATCCGTGTCTGCCTTGAGACTAGTAAACCTATTCTCATGCAGGTAGCCTTTACCGCCACAGGCTTCTCGGCATATCTGTATCGTCTTTGTTGCATGCCAAGTAGAGGTGGCTTTGAGCCCAGCGGCTAGCGTCTCCACTTCTCTCATGGTCTTCTCATCACTATTGGTATACATGTCTGCCAAGTCTAATGAGGCAAAGTAGTATGCGTATGTTTTAGCAAGCTGAGGAAAGAGTCGTTTTTGATGCGTAGGATAATCGATGATAAGGGATTCTTTTTGTCCTTCTTTTGGTCCGAACTGTCTTCTCCTATAGGCATATCGTAGTGCAATGGTCAGGGCGACTTTAGATGCATTAAGTCCTAGCATCCCTACACATACTCTTCCCGCCACCAAAGCGCCTAAGGTTGTAAAAAATCGGCGCGATGGATTGGCTATAGGGCTCTCGTATTCTCCTTGCGCATTTATGGATCCATATCTGTTAAGAAGATTGTCTACGGGTACCCTTACTTCGGTATACCATATGCGTCCATTGTCTACACCATTGAGTCCCATCTTATGACCACAGTCTTCTACCTTTATGCCGGGCAATAATTCATGTTTCTCATTTCTGAGTGGGACGAGCACTGTGTGGACGCCTTGATTCTCTCCATCTACGATCAACTGCGCAAATACTGCAGACATCGTACTGTGCATTGCATTACCGATATACTCTTTGCCAGAGGCATATCGTGGAGAATGAACAATAATTTCTCTGGTACTATGATTGTAAGTAGCCGTCGTCTCTAGATCCTTTACATTAGAACCATGTCCAGTTTCAGTCATAGCGAAACAGCCTAGTAAGTCTCCTTTGAGCAGGGGTTCTATATAAAGTTTGTGATGTTTTTCTGTGCCGAGTTGGAAGACAGCACCACCAAAAAGTCCTACCTGCACCCCAAACTTGATAGCAAGACTCTGATCTCCATATCCTAATGTTTCAAAAGCGGCAATATGTTCGCCATACATTTCTAATCCACTATATTTCTTAGGAAAAGCATAGGCACTGATCCCTTGATGACTAAGCGCGATAAGTCTGTCTTTTGTTTTTTCTCTGAAAGTGGCTTTATCCCAATCATCAGTATAAGCGAATACTGGGTCAGTTAGAATCTGCTTTACTCTATCTCTGATTTCGCCATACTTACCATCAAGGAGGCTTTTTATTTCTTCGGTATTGATTTTATTTGATTGAGTACTTTGGCTCAGGTCAGGAAACAATTTCTTTGTTAGTAAGGCTTCGCTGCTGTGATTCAGTCCAAGGAGCGCATGCAATTCGGTTAAGGCCTTGTGGGTGCTTTCGTTAGCCTGTCCATGCTGATTTTGTTTTCTGGTAATCTCCATACCTAAAGTAATTAGAGACTGTTTTTTCTTATCATCCAGTCCCTCTGCCTGGCGTCTGATCTCATGTGCCCACAGCTTGAATTCATTTTCAGTGGGTGGTGAGAGAGGATCCACCCATTTCAGCAGATACGCTTTGTCGTCTTCTGATAGATGGCTCATGCTCTTTACCTTATCTCTGATTATCGTCAGCTCTGAGGGACTAAGCAGGGAGTCAGACCAGCCAACGTAGAATAAGGGTAGTATGGATATGATGTCTGAAGATAGATTGCGTGTTGTGGACATGGTGTCTTAGTTTACGACCATAAATAAAAATTATTCTCTTCTTTTTTAAAACCAAGAGATGGATATAAATGATTTCCTATCTCATTGGTTTGTTCTGTCTCTAATAAAATACCAGCAGACAGGGTTTGGTTGCTTAATTTCTTAGCTTTTTCTATCAAGGCCTTGGCGATACCCTGTCGTCTGCGCTTTCCAGTGACATACAGATCATTTAATAACCACATCCTTTTCATTCTTGTAGATGAGAAAATGGGATACAACTGGGTAAAGCCAGCGAGCGCGCCTTCTACGTCTGCCACAAAGATGACTGACTCATTAAAATTTAATCTGTCAGTAAGAAAAGATTTGGCTTGAATGATATCCGATTCTTTGCGATACCATACCCGATAAGCGTCAAATAGTTGTGCAAGCGATTCTATATCCTCAAGACGTCCTCTTCTTATTTTCATGTGAGACTGAGTTTGTTGAGTGTTTGGTGTTCTTCTATGGCCAATTCTATCAGTTTGGTCATGAGCTTTGTTTGTGTGAGTCCTGAAGCCTCCCATAATTTGGGATACATGCTGATATTGGTAAACCCTGGAATGGTATTGACTTCATTGATAATCAGTTGTCCACTTTCCGTCATAAACATATCCACGCGGGTCATGCCTCGACATTCCAGCGCGATGTAGGTTTTCAGCGCCAGTGCTTTAACCCGATCCCTCTCTTCTGAACTTAGAGGTGCAGGTATCAGTAGCTCAGCCCCTTTCTCATCTAGATATTTGCTTTCGTAAGAGTAGAAGTCTTTTTTGGGGACAATCTCTCCTGGTATAGAAGCTTGAGGATTGTGATTGCCCAGAACGGCACATTCTATTTCACGTCCGGCTATCTTCTCTTCTATGATGACTTTTGGATCATACTTCAGCGCTGCATTCAGTCCCTGCTCAAAGGAAGTTTTGTTATCACTGTAAGAAACACCAACTGAGGATCCTAGATTAGCAGGTTTTATAAATAGTTCTTGTCCGAGCTTGTCCACTGTTTCCTCATAGTCAATGTCAGGGTTATGTTGCCTGACCGTCACCCATTTGGCTACTGAGATGTCATTGGATCGGAGAATATGCTTCATGATTTCTTTATCCATGCCTACAGCTGAACCCAATATGCCACAGCCTACACAAGGCAAATCAGCGAGCTTGGCTAGACCTTGGACTGACCCATCTTCCCCATAAGCACCGTGTAGCACTGGAAATAGAACATCTATATCTGATAGTTTGTTTTGGTTTAGCGCTGACACAACACCCTGCTTGTCTGTATTTTGTGAGATAAGAACAGGATTGCTAACGTCAGACATGGATATCTGGCTGGCATTATCTCCTTGCGCTATCTGCATATTACTATCATTAAGATGCCATACACCAGCTTTGTCTATGCCTATTAGTAGGGGTTCGAATTGTGTCTTATCCAGCGACTGGTAGACATTCTGCGCAGATAGTAATGAGATGTTATGTTCAGGCGAACGACCACCGAAAAGGATGGCCACTTTTATTCTTTTAGTTCTGTCCAAGATGGAAAATAGTTGACTTACAAATAATTCTGACTCTCTAATTCAAAGCATACAAAGTTACTGGACCTTCATGGTAAGATGCTAACTAGCTCACATTTAATACCAAGTGTATATCTAAAAAAAGTAGGGTCTCGATAAATCGAAACCCTACTGTTGAACTTTATGTTAAATTAAAAGACTAGACGCTTACTGTCTTGGTCTAGCTTCTTTAACTACGATGTTTCTACCATCTATTTCCGATTCATTTAAAGCTGCAATAGCTTTTTCGCCTTCTGAAGAGTCAGGCATTTCTACAAAGCCATACCCTTTTGAGTTGCCAGTGTCTCTGTCAAAAATAATTTTTACAGAGTCTACAGTGCCAAATTGCTCAAAAGCAGATCTTACTGTGTTGTCATCAGTATTGTAGTTTAATTTGGCTACAAAAATGTTCATTTCAAAAAAATTAAAAAAGTTAAGTAAATAATGATTTTACGTAGCTAGATACAATACACATTGAAAGCGATTAAAAGCTCGAAAAAAAACCATTTTTAAAATAAAAAGTGAATGATGACCAACATTTTAGTCATCTTACACATATGAAGATACAGTCATTATCAGTCAAAAGTTCAGATAACTGTAAGATTTCTTACAATATCTTGAAATAACAGGTGGATTTATTGATTGTTATGCGAATGTGAGGCGCTAAATAGGCTATAAATGTGGGCTGCAGCGACCAGTACACCACCTAGAACAATAACTACTGTTCCATAAGTTGCTATCATATGATGCATAATAATCAACAACAATCCAAGCAAGGATAGGTAGAATGGAATCCTCTTTGTGCGATCTTTCATATACGGCCTCCAAATGGATACGTATACAAAGACTAGGGTTGCAAATATGACTGCTATTTCGAATAGTGGATTTGCTAAAAAAGAATGTGAACCAATCATTCCAGAGGACAACACAAAAGGGAGTGCTGCGCAGTGGACTGCACAAATCAAGGATGTAGAAGTACCCAGAAAATCAATTTTGTTATTCGAAAACTTCAAATTTACGCTGATTTGATACCCGAATGGAAGACATCAGGTGCAATAATGTTGCAATAATACAAATGATCCATCAAAACCACCTACTTTTGTTACATGTCAGATAGTAATAATGGTGAAATATTGCGCAAAGCAGGCCTAAGAGTTACTCCTTTTAGGGTCAAAGTTTTGAATATCTTTCAGTCCTACACACATGCTGCTGTAAAAAACCAAGACCTAGAAGAGCAGCTAGGCCCTCATGATCGGATTACCTTGTATCGTACGCTTCGTTCATTTGAAGAAAAGAAGATTATACATAGGGTCACAGACGAGAGTAATGATATGAAGTATGCACTCTGTCATCAGGATTGTGAAGTACATAGAGATAGTATCAATCATCCCCATTTTCTATGCAATGACTGTGGTCGTACCTATTGTTTGGATTCATTCGGCGAGTTGGCTATCAACATTCCTGAGAACTATAAGATAAATAGCATACAGGTTGCCTTATCAGGTGTTTGCGCTCAGTGCAATTGAGATTTTAACATTTTTGGCTAGTTTTTTGATGTCTGATGGTTTGAGAAATAACCTGAGATATGAAACGCTTATTGAAAAGCAGTGCTATACTGTTTACACTTTTACTCCCATTTATAACTTCTGCACAAGAAGGAATTTGGCTGACCACTCTAGAGAATAGGGAACAGCTAAATCATATCACACAACTAAATGATGGCAATTTTTTGGTGTCCGGACGAACTTTTGAAGTTGGGGCCAAAGCAGATTTGCTGATTTTGTTTGATTCAAATGGTAGAGAGATAACTAGAAAGTCTTTATGTGAAGAATGTTCCTCTTCTAAAATCATGTACACAAATGAAAATTCTTTAGGTCAGTTAATTCACTATTACAGCAATGGTGATGTCTACCGATCTACATTAGATTTAGCCGAATCTGAGTTTATCTTCAATATCAAGGAAGGAGAATTTGAAACGGTAGATGTATATGATTTTTGGGAGAATGGCAATTGGGTCGTCCTAACATCTACTGCTGTGAGAAATGGCGTTAGAGGTATATTGTATACTCTGATGGACGCATCTAAAGAAGGTGTTGCAGAGAGAACATTTAATACTAATGCTCCAGATATAACAGGATCTATAGGTATAGGAAGATTTGCTGATTTAAGCTTCATAGATGGCTTTAATGTGCTAGATGATGATGGCGTAAATATTGGCCAATTGGACAAGCATGACATAAGAGGAAACCTATTGTGGTCTAAAGAAGTGGGCAAAAACTTAGAATTGACCACAGCTATAGCATCTTACTTGGGTAACATTTTTGTTGCAGGTGTCATCGAGGATGAAGAGGATGATTCACATCTGCAAGGATTTATTGTCAAGTATGATATCGATGGAAACTTCCTTTGGGAGAAAAGGTTTGATTCACCATTCAGTGAAGACAGAAGCTATGAAGAATCTTCACTGAGGATTAATAGGATAGAGAAAATAGATGTCAACAGATTCTTACTTATTGCGGATGCAGCTGGCGTATCTAGATCTGGCCGTATCTCAGAGTCAATGTTGATTCATATGGATCCTGACGGAAATGTGACGGATGAATTCAGATTTTCGGCAATCACAGAAGTCAATACTGCCGTGGATATGGTATGGAGTAACTTAGGTGACCCTGTCTTACTCGCCAATGCATTCAATGGTAACAGTGTGGCAGGTTCATATTTGACTATAGGTAGGTTTCCTACTTCTTCTGTAGTAGAGAGTTTACCGCAGTCTATTGAAGTATACCCTAATCCAGCGGTTGATATTCTTGTAATAAATAGTGAAGAGCTCAATTTATCAGAGGCTATATTTTCCATATATGGTATAGGTGGTGAGCTGATTAATGAAATGCCTGGAAGCGGCAGAGTAGATATTTCTACTTTGGAAAATGGCTTATATCATCTCGTGATTACTTCTGAAGATTCTAAATACAGAACGACTTTTGTCAAAACCAAATAGGAGATAGCTTAGCTAGAAATCTAATAAAGACAAATAAGAAATAAAGAGAGGCGTAGAAGAAATTCTACGCCTCTGCTGTTTGATTCAAACACTAATGCGGATCAAAATGAACCCTCAATTGTAAATCAAGCGATCTTATATATATCTGTAGGTGTCTCACAGATGATGGCTTGAGATCCTTTCATGGCGATAGGATGACGAATGAGGTCTGGATTGTTTTGAAGAATATTAAGCCAGCCATGCATGTTGAAATCTTTCCCTTTTATATTGGCTTGGTAATAAGGATGTGCTTTATTCAATATCTCTTTTGGGTGTTTATCCAGTGAATTTAGAATGCCTCGCCATAGCGTTGTGGTAGCACTGTTCTTACTGTGGTCGTAGGTCTTCAGTTTGTGGCCTGTGCTCTTTGCAAAGGCAATAGTTTTTCTATCGGAACTGGATTTGGAATCATAAAAAATCAACAATTCTCTATCATGTGTTTTCATACCGATAATTTTAATTACATGTTAATTATACGAATAAAATTCTACAATTTCAGATATTATTGAATTAATAATTCAGAATCTAAGCATTATTATAAATTATTATACTGTTTTGATTAAACAAAATGCGTCTTCATAATCAAGCCATTAAGTATTAGATATGTATGTTATGTGTATAATATGAACTCTAGGCCAATATAATTAGGCAAAGAATATATATGGTATAATAATATATTTTTATATCTTTTGTTTCCAATTGATTGTTTCGCATTATCTAACCAAACAGTATTTATTATGGTAATTACTACAAAAAACATACGGAACATATGCCTCCTAGGGCATTCAGGTTCCGGCAAAACCACCTTTGCAGAGACAATGTTGTTCGAATCAGACTCCATCAATAGGAGAGGAACAGTAGAAGCCGGAACAACCGTGTCTGATTACACCAATATTGAGAGGGAAAGAGGTAATTCTGTGTTCACTACATTGATGCATACTCACTGGAGGAATTGTAAAATAAATATTCTAGATACCCCTGGATTAGATGATTTCAATGCAGAGGTTATTTCATCCCTCAAAGTTTGTGATACGGCCCTCGTCTTACTTAATGCCTCTCAAGGCGTGGAAGTAGGTACAGAGTTAGTATGGTCTTATATACAAGACTACAATACGCCGACCATGTTTGTAGTGAATCAGCTAGACCATGATAAAGCAGATTATGATGTAGCACTAGACCAAGCCAAAGCTAGATTTGGCTCTAAGGTGATTCCTGTCCAATTTCCAGTCAACAATGGTCAAGAATTCGATAGCATAGTTGATGCTTTAAGAATGACAATGTATGTCTTTCCCGAAAACGGCGGTAAACCAGAAAAACAAGATATCCCAGAAGCTCATATGGAAAGAGCCCAAAATATGCACAACCAACTTGTAGAAGCTGCAGCAGAAAATGATGAGACGCTGATGGAGAAGTTTTTTGATGCTGGCAGTTTGAATGAAGCAGAGTTGGCAGAAGGACTTACCATCGCACTAGCTAATCAACAGATCTTTCCCGTATTTTGCTGCTCTTCCATCAAGAATATGGGTAGTGGCCGTATCATGGGGTTCATTAATGATATAGCGCCTAGTCCTGCAGATAGGCCGTCTCCTGATCTAGAGGAAGGTGGCACTCTCGAAACCACAGAAACCGGACCCACAGTTGCATTTATTTACAAATCTATGTCAGAGCCTCAGGTTGGAATGGTGTCCTACTTTAAGGTATATTCTGGTAAAATGAGATCCGGAGAGGACTTGGTAAATCAAGACAACAGAAACACAGAACGCGTCAACCAAATTTTCCTTTCACTCGGAAAAGCAAGAGTAGCTACTGATACGCTTATCGCTGGAGATATCGGCGCCACAGTCAAGCTTAAAGGTTCAAATACTAATGATACGTTAGGCGCTAAAGGTGGTGAAGTCAGAATAAAGAAAATGTCTTTCCCGCCATCTAAAATTAGAGTAGCTATCACACCCCCAGGCAAGAATGACATGGAAAAACTCATGAAGGCCTTACATCAGATAGAAGCCGAAGACCCAACCCTGTATGTAGAGCAATCTGCAGCCCTAAAACAAACCTTACTCCATGGCCAAGGACAATTACATCTTGATCTGATTAAATATCGAATAGAGAAAGTAAATGGGATCTCTATGGAATTTGAAAAACCCAAAATTCCTTATCGCGAGACGATTACTTCCTCCGCTGATGAAATGTATAGACACAAGAAACAATCAGGTGGAAGTGGACAGTTCGGTCAGGTGCATATCAGAATAGAACCATACTATGAAGGTATGCCAGATCCAGCTGGACTCAATGTCAGGAACCGTACCATAGATGAATTGCCATGGGGCGGTCAGTTTGAGTTCCTATGGTGTATAGTAGGAGGATCTATAGATGCGAAATATATCAATGCTATTAAAAAAGGCATCATGAATAAGATGGAAGAAGGTCCACTTACGGGTTCCAGATGTCAGAATGTACGAGTATCTGTGTATGACGGCAAGATGCACTCTGTAGATAGTAATGATATGGCATTTATGATTGCATCCTCACAGGCATTCAAGACGGGCTTCCAGAATGCCAAACCACAACTCCTAGAACCTATCTACGATGTAGAAGTACTCTGTCCTGATGATTGTATGGGAGATATCATGAGTGACCTGCAGACAAGAAGAGCTATCGTGCAGGGCATGGATACGGACGGACATTACCAGAAAATAAAAGTCAAAATTCCTCTGGCTGAAATGTACAAATACAATTCTAGCCTAAGAGCCCTAAGTCAGGGTAGAGCAAAGTACACTAGAGCATTTGCAGAGTACATGGCTGTTCCTGGTGATATCCAGAAGGCATTGATTAAAGGAACAAAGACAGAAGAAGCAGTGGCTTAAAACTTAGTAAATATTAATTGGATAAGACTCTTCGGTATCTTGTGTGTTGGGGAGTTTTTTCTTTATGGTACAACGGTTCACGGTACAACGGGGTAAGGGTGTATGATATACGGTTTAGGATATGCGGAATATGGATTTTAATATGAGCAACGATGTTAAGTGGTCTAGGGCATATGGTTTTTCTGGCGCAACACCCAAATAATTAATTCCCATTTTTTTCCATTTCGAGTGACGCAGGAGCCGAGAAATCTTATTCTAATGGAAAAGTGAAGCCAGGAGTTCTGTGAAGTCCGGAGCAACAGAAAACACCATGACCAGCGTATAGAGTCGAGTATACAGCAAGTCTTGACCAACGATGTTCTTGATATAACGATACAACGGTGTAAAGGGGTATAGGGTGAATGGTCTAGGGCATATGGTTTTTCTGGCACAACACCCAAATAATTAATTCCCATTTTTTCCATTTCGAGTGACGCAGGAGCCGAGAAATCTTATTCTAATGGAAAGTGAAGCAAGAGTTCTGTGAAGCTAGAAACATGTCATTGCACTCAATATCCAGATTGTTAATCCTGATTGTGACAATTTTTAGTTGCAACAAGCCTCGGCCAACGATGTGGAATAAAAAATTAATAGATTTCTCCAATCCTTCCAGTCGGTCGAAATACAAAAATGGGTATGAGAAAAGCGAACACTAGTCAATATCTACTCTCCGATAATAATTCGTTCTAGCATCCTTTCTCTTCCAAGAGACGGTGGGCTTTCTGAGAAATCGGAAAGGTCGGATGAGTTGAAAAAAAAGACAACAAGCCTTGACCAACGATGTTAATGCCTCTTTTTGAGCCTGAAGTGCCGTATAAGTCCTGCAAGCGCCCAAAGACTACAACTATTCCTCCAATAAAATCACCGAGTTGACCTACCTTATCTGATTTAATTTGATCAATGAACTGAAATAGAGAATCCTTATAATATTATTCCGATTATTAAAATTAGGGAACCTAATCCAATTAGAAATTTTGTAAACCTTCTGATAAAAACCACTTCATCTTGTCTAGCTTTCTAACATATACAGTTTGTAATGAATTTAATTTTAGAATTTCCTATTGAATATTATATCAGTTTGGGATTTGTACTCATCTGAATTTATCTCTTCATGTTTATGCATTTTAAATACATCGATAAACTCCATAAGTTTATTTTCAGCATCCATTTGAGAATTGCAAATCATCTTTTTATATGGGGTTTCATTTATTTCCATTTTATAGATAATAATTTCAAATTGCTCTTCAATTGATTTTGATATGCTTGCTATGAAAATTCCATTGGATGTGTAAAATCTTAAATATTTGCTCATATTTTATTTATCTTTTCAAGAATTAAATATCTGTTATATTGTTTGGAATTATCCAATGCTTTTTGATAATAGAATTTAGCTTTCTTTAAATCTTTAATAACTCCATTTCCACCTTCATAGTATATGTCTCCAATTAATGAAAATGATAGATAGGGTAAGCCAGTCGAAGATTCTTGTAAATAGTTTAGAGCAACTTGATAATCCTTCTGAGTATTAGTTCCATTATAAAATTCTTGACCTAACCACAAAGCTGAATCAGCACGATTTCCATTAATGATGGATAATTCAAGATAGTGAAAGCCCTTTGCTACATCTTTTTCAGTTATTATCCCTTTTCGATAAGCATTTCCTAAGTCAGCCTGTGGCATCGATATATGTTTTTCATCTATCCATCCCGTTGTTGTCACTGAAGCTAAATGAAGCAATTCTAATGTTTTGTTGTAATCCCTTTTTACGTAATGTCCCTGCCTGTAAAATGATGAAAGATGGACTAATGCTTCGGTGAATCCTAATTCATAAGATTTTGTATATAACTCAAACGCTTTTTTATAATCATTTTTTACCACAAATTTATAAGCTTGATTTGATAGCTCTACCGCTTTTTGAAAATCAGAAGAGTTATTCTTATTTGCGTAAATTTTATTCTCAAGATGAAAGTTCACCTCTTCTGAATTACCCTTTGCTAATTGAAATCCTTTTTTTATCGCATTTAATCTTTGTCTTTGACCAGGGTGAGATGAAGAAGGTGCCAATGGGCTAACTGTTTTAATTGCAGCCTGAGCTTGCGATATATTTGCTCCTAATTTTCCAAGAATGAATCCTGAAAATTCATCAGCTTCTAATTCATAATTATGAGTACTTGTGGAAGTTTCTAACGTATGTCCATTAAGGTGATGTCCTATTTCATGAGCAAGTATACTTATTGAAGACCAGTTTGATGAATCTATACTCTCCATAAAATCAGAGTCATATATTATGTATCGCAATAAACCATTCTTAGAGGGTAGGTTTACTGCTATAGCATTGTTAATGTTTGGACAATCAATTAGTATAAAATTTCTTTTGAGGCCTACTTCAGAAAGTATTTTATTCACAATTTCTTCAGCATTCTTATTACTGCCAAAACCTATTCCTTTGCAAATGTCAAAACTTGTATATTCTGCCGTTGATCCATAATATTGACAATTTTGATGTTGACAATTGATTAGAAGAGGATGATATAGCATGAGTATTATTATTCCGAGTATTTTCATTTCACTTTTTTTTGATTATTATTTGTTTTATAATTGATTTACCACTTAAGATCGCCACTTTGATAGAGTTGTTTTGTCCATATTAATTAGTAGATAACAACTATAATTTTTAACTTTCTGCAAGTTGCCCTTCATCGACGCCACCATACTAAAATAAGAATAAATACAAAGAATCTATAAACACCCCTTCACAAGCTCCAAAAGAGCTGGCGAACCTAGTCGTTGCGCATTATAAATCTTTTTAGCTTGTTCTACATATTGCCATCACACCTTTTCATACTTTAATAACCCTACAAGTTTCTAAACTATACCTAGCTTTGTTCTATACTGAGCTTATAAGATACTAATAGAATAAGAATCAACGTCTAGAGTAAATGCAAATAGAAAGATGAATATGAAAGGTAAGGTAGCAGCTATAACGGGAGGAAGCGGCGTGCTGGGTCAGGCATTTGCGCAGGGGCTGGCTGAGCAAGGTGTACATGTGTATATTCTTAATCGAAATCAAGCTGATGCGCAAAGTATGAAGGAGGCGTTTGCTGATAAGAACTTGCAGATATCTACGATCGCCTGTGATGTCCTTAATGAAGCATCTGTAAAAAGCGCTGTCCAAGAAATAATAGAAAAGTCTGGGAAGATAGACATTCTCATCAATGGGGCTGGTGGCAATCAGCGTGGGTAATATCTCCACCTTTGTGCCTGAAGATCCAGATTGCGAATGTATTACTGGCAATGAGGACTGCTGTGAACCCTGTGAATGTATCACTGGCAATGAGGACTGTTGCGAACCCTGTGAATGTATCACGGGTAATGAGGACTGCTGTGAGCAGCCTTGCAGATGTATAACAGGTGATGAAGTGTGCTGTGAGCCAAGATGCTGCAATGAAGGAATAGGAGAATGTTGTCGTAACCCTGGCTTGGCAACCTGTGAAGAAATTATGGATCAGATAGTGCAGATTTTAGAATCTTCAGAAAATGGGGTTAGTCCGTCGCAGACTTTTACTTATCAACTACAGCTCTTGGATCGAGGCTTTATGTATTCCGACCATTGGCATCTTATACCAGAAAGGTACAGAGAATGTTATCAGCAAATGAGCACCATGATTAACAATATGCAAACTGATGCAAATAATCAATCCCTTTTGGCTATCAATGCAGCATATAAATCTTTAGGGCAAGCTAGAAAGCTGAGAACTGAACAAAAAGAAGTCATAAGACTTATCTACAGTAAATACAAAGAACTGTCACAAGAACTTGTAACACTAGGGCAAGATCTTCCAGCTAATGAGACTCTTATTGGTGATAAATTAGTTGCTTTAAATCAAATCGCCATAGACTATAATGCATTAATGGCACAATTTAACCTGGAAAAGGAAGCGGCTATTGATGAAGCAGAGTATCAGATTTCAAGTATATCTGATGAAAGAGAAATTGTGCAAGACTATAAGAGTATATTAGAAGTAGAGGCAGAGGTTCTGGAATTAGGGTTAAATGCAATAGATGACTCACGTTTGGATATTCTAAACACCTTAGCCAACAAATGCCCTGTAATAATAGGTAGACCCGTCTACGTGGCAAGGATTCTACTATATAGATTAAAAGCTGGACCTGCGCCTGATGTATATCCCGACACCTGTGATGACTTAGGATTAAGACAGGTAGGAAATCAAAGCTCTGATAATCTGTTAAAAGTATATCCAAATCCAAGTAGTAGCACTATTTTCTTAAGCACAGACAAAGCCATGACTAATCTTGATGTCAAGATTTACAGTATGAGTGGACTCAATATTATACAAGCCAGTGATATCAGTATAGATAAAAGTGCTCCATTGGAGTTAAATAACCTTAATCCTGGTGTTTATATGTTGAGTATAGAATCAGAAAACTACTCACAAAAATCAAAATTTGTGATTATAGACTAGATAGTGATTTTTATTAGCTATATTTTTGAAAGGAGGTCAGCATATGAGTTGACCTCCTTTTCCTATGAAAACTACAATCTTCCTACTTCTATTCCCTCTAATCCTTCTGTCACAAAAAGAAGACCACCAGTGGGTCTTCCATTGGGGTGTAGACGACTCCATTAAATATCCTGAATGGACGACCAGTGTCTTAGACTTCAATGTCTTACCTCCAAGGGGGCTTAATGTGCCGAGCATCACCATGGATTTCTTGGAATGCAACAGCTGTCTGTCTGATGCCAATGGCCAATTACTTCTATATACCAATGGTCAGACCATCCATGGAGACAGTCATGGTCCTATCATTGATGGCGAGGTCGTCAATTACAGTCCTAAATGGGATGGGCTGACAACCACGCAAGCTGATGGAACTATAAAACCTCTAGGATTTAGAAGTGTTCAATGTGCAGGCTTTATACCACAACCAGAATCTGACACGATCATAGCTCTCTATCAGAATTTTGAAATGCACCAACAGGCAGAGTTCCCAACAGGTTACAGAGAATTATGGATGGGAAAAGTTGCTAGGAACTCTAATGGAGAATTGGAAATTTATAATAAGGATTTTGTGCTAAATAATAGACTTTTTAAGGGAGGTGCCTTGACCGCTTGCCGTCATGGCAATGGTCGGGACTGGTGGATGTTGCAGTTTAATATGGACACAGTCTATCATTACCTAATAGACCCATCAGGTATTCATCTGGATCATTTGTCTGTCTTGCCCTTTGTACTAAGAGGCACCTTAGGCCCGACCAAGTTCAGTCCTGATGGTGATCGATTTGCGCTCTATGGGACTTATGATTTTATAAGTTCTAATCATATGACAGATTTTATGTTTGCGGGCTTTGATAGATGTAGTGGAGACTTGATTAATCCGGAGGTGCATTTACAGCCAGGGTATCGAGTTACTTTAGATCCAGGATTAGAATTCTCACCAGATGGAACAAAACTATACACCTCTACAGAAACAAGGATTTTTCAGTTTGATTTTAATTCTCAAGATGTAATAAATTCTAGAGTGACTATAGCAGAATTTGATGGTAGCATTTGTGAGGATTTCGGAAGTGGTTTTCCTCTTAACTTTGGTCAGATGCAGATAGCGCCAGACAATAAGATATATGTAGGGAGAGCTATACAGTGCTTTAATATATCTGTTATAGACTTCCCAAATGAAAAAGGACTGGCTTGCAATTTTCGCCATGATGAAGTAGAACTGCCCACTTATACTAATAGTGCAGTGCCTAGCTTCAATACCTACCGTCTCGGCCCTCTAGATGGTTCACCTTGTGATACTCTAGGTATGGATAACAATCCTGTCTCTAGATTCTGGTATGAGCAAGACAGTCTGGATGAGCTGAGTTTCCAGTTATGGGATGTGTCCTACTTCAGGCCAGAGGCTTGGTCATGGGATATGGGAGATGGCAATATCTCTTCAGATCGTCATCCAATACATAGTTATGAGGCACCAGGCATCTATGAGGTATGCCTGACAGTCAGTAATGAGAATAACGTGAACACTTCTTGTCAGACGCTTTTCCTTGGCGTCTCCTCCACAGAAGATGGTGAGGCAGTGGCACCAGATATTTCTCTCTTCCCGAATCCTGTCCACTCTAATCTACAAGTGTCTTTCCATTCCCACATCCCCAGAGCAGCAGAGCTCATTCTCTATGATATAGAGGGTAGGCCAGTGCTGAGGCAGTCAGAACTAAGGCATATAACACGAGTGGATGTCAGCGGGCTGAGTTCAGGGACTTATGTCTATGAGATCAGGGAAGCTGGGAAGGTGATGACGAGTGGTAAGATTGTGAAGGTGGAGTAGGGCTCTTCTGTCAGAATCTGGATTTAAAGGATGTTAGGATTTCCAGGATGGCGTTGTTTCAGATCAAGACTATTTTAAAAATCTAGTAAATCCTCAAATTCTGGCCATCCTGATTCTGACAATTGGCTGATTGTGATTGATTTTCATTTCACAGACTTAAAGATTTTTTTGAATAGCGCATCTAAGATGCACCATGAATCAGCAGATTCACCTAGATATCAATGCTAAACTGTTATCGAAAATGAGCAGTT
>CAZQDZ010000031.1:7915-45586 GCA_964591455.1 uncultured Saprospiraceae bacterium | reverse complement strand
CCTAAGTATAGGGAAAAACCTCCATGTCTTTTTTATTTATTTTGGACACTTGTGAGCTGTAGTAATAAATATCTTGGACAGGGAGATAATAAAATTCATGATAGAAGTTTTTTTAATAATATTACCTCTAAATTTATTGTAAGTATTAGTATGAAACAACTTTCTTGTGTTACTTGTATACAAAAAGGCTTGCATGCAAAGACAATAGTAGGTCGACTGACATTTCATCAGATAGTCATTATAACCAAACGTCTGAGCCAGATGTCTAGCGACCTCCTGACGGAATTCTGGAAAACTCCCGACACAAAAGACTTCCTACTTAAAACTCATCGAGAGGACAGAAGTCCTTCGATTCAGATATTCATATTAACCAAACAAACTGAGCCAGAGGTCTCCTGACCTCCTGGCGGATTTCTTCTAATCTCTCCGAATATAAATTAGGAATCGAATGTAAATTCCCCTTACCTTTGTACTGTATATGAAGAAAAAATTACCTCTTGAATTAGAGGCCCTGCTCAATTACTTCCCCCTTATAGACCCACCAATAACACTTTCTGAAGAGGTTACTCATAAGTTTAGCGCTAAAAATAAGCCATTATCAGAAAAACTGATTGCAGAAGTATTTTCAAGGTGGGATAAGTTGGATGAATATACAGAGCTAGTGCCTTGCCTACAGCTGCCAGTAGACGGTCCATTTTATGCCATCATTTACTGGAAGGGCGCACTGATGAGTTATGAATTTATTCTTGCAACGCTGGATGAGCAAGGAATCCTTATCAATAAGAAAGTGATTGCAGGCACCATCAGTAATGGTATGTCTGTCAAAACATCAGTAGCCACTATAGATGAAGATGGCTGCATTTATTCCATGGTCGGTGAAAATCAACAGGACGATAGTTCTTACGACCCCACTGCCAGCCATGGCTACAAATTTGAAATACTCCCGGATGGAAATATATCTGCAGATGCAGAATCACATCCAACTTAAACATTACAATGTCAAAACAAAGAAAGAAAAAGAAAATCAAGTCTGGAAATGTAAAAGAAGCTGTATTAAAGAGCTTTCTTAAGAATCCTAAAAAACGCCTGAATGCAGGAACGCTACATAAAAAAATGAAAGTCAATGGTAATCGAGATTCGATTACTGCAGCCCTATTCAGCTTACGTGACGAAGATGTTCTAAGACAGGTTAGCGACAATAAGTTTGTACTTAACCGAAAGCATCCCCTAGCCAAGTCCTCCAAGAAAAGCAAAACCTCTAGTGGTGGCAAACAAGTCTTTAACGGTAAAGTGGATATGATTAGGAGTGGCGCTGCTTACATACTTATAGATAACTTAGAACAAGATGTCTATGTACCCCCTCATCAGATGATGGGTGCACTAGATGGTGATGAGGTAGAAGTATCCGTTAATTTCTCCAAAAGAAAACCTGCTGGAAAAGTACTCAAGATTCTTAAGCGACATACCACCCAGATAATGGGTGTCGTCAAAGCAGAAAAGAAAAAGTACAGTCAGATAATTCCTGCCTCAAGAAAATTTCTAGCCACTGTCAAAGTAGGTAAAGATGATTACAATGGTGCCAAAGACGGTGATCGTGTACTTGTAGATATAACACATTGGCCAGACGCCGCAGACCAACCTTTATGGGGAAAAATTGTCAAAGTATTTAAAGGACTTGATGACCATAATTGGACCATGGAAAGTATCCTGATAGAAAATGGATTTAACTCTGATCATACGCCAGCATCTATGAAGGAAGCTGCGGCATTTAATGAGAAAATAAGTAAGTCAGAAATCGCTAAGAGAAGAGATTTCCGTGACATCCTGACTTTTACTATAGATCCTGATACCGCCAAGGACTTCGATGATGCCATCTCTTATAGAGTACTCGACAATGGAAACAAAGAAATAGGCGTCCATATCGCCGATGTCACCCACTTTCTCAAGCCAGGCACAGCGCTTGATAAGGAGGCCTATGAAAGATCTACCTCAGTATATCTCGTAGACAGGGCTATATCAATGCTGCCAGAAAGACTATCCAATAATCTGTGCAGTCTGATGCCTGATGTAGACAGACTCGTATTCTCTGCGGTATTTACCTTTGATAAAAAGCATAAGATTGTAGATGAATGGTTTGGTAAAGCGATTATACATTCCGATAAGCGATTTACCTATGATGAAGGTCAAGAATCTCTAGACAATAAGAAGGGATTATATCATAAAGAACTCACCGTCATCAATAAAATAGCCCATACTTTGAGAAAGAAGAAATTCAAGGATGGCGCCATTAATTTTGAGAGTGATGAAGTGAAATTCCAATTAGACAAGAAGAACAGACCTATAGGTGTATATGTCAAACAGCGTAAGGATGTACACATGCTTATAGAGGACTTTATGTTGCTCGCCAATAGGCGTGTAGCTCAGTTTATATTCAAAAGAGGAGACGAGAAAGAAATTCCATTCGTATACAGAATTCATGATCATCCTGATTTAGATAGAGTCGCACAAGTAGGAGCTTTCATGGAATTATTTGGCATAGAAATGAATTTATCTACACCAGAAGAAGTGTCGGCTTCATATAATATGTTAGCAGAGAAAGCCAAAACTGATGACACCTACAAGCTTCTTATGGGACTGGCTATAAGGACCATGTCTAAAGCCGTGTACTCCACTAATAATATCGGTCATTATGGTTTACGTTTTGAACATTATTCTCACTTTACGTCACCGATAAGAAGATACTCAGATGTGCTGACGCATAGAATATTAGAAAAGAATCTAAGTGATGAAATCTGGCGTACAGACAAAAACAAACTAGAAGCCAAGTGCCTTCATATCTCCAGCCAGGAGCGCAAAGCCATGGAAGCAGAACGTGATTCTATCAAGTATAAGCAGGTAGAATATATGTCTGACCAAATAGGGCAGGAGTTTGACGGTATTATATCAGGTATGATAGAACGCGGTGTCTTCGTGGAATTATCAGAATCTAAAGCGGAGGGGATGATCCCTTTCACCAATTTCCGTGAGCACTACCAGTTGTCAGATAACAGATACATTGCCTATTCCCGCAATAAGAAGAAGTCACTCAAGATGGGAGATAAGATACGCGTGAAAGTAACAGAGACTAATTTGGAGGCGCGGCAGATAGAGTTGGAGTTGGTGTAAGGGCGCTTACTCCCACAACACATCTACGATCTCAATTTTCTCAGACCTAGATAATAGACCGGGATTTATTCCAGGGTCACCTTCGGGAATATCTGCTCGTTCCTTTGCAAAATAACTGATCCAAATGGGGAAGAAATTCTTTGACTCTGGGTCCTTGAAAGTCATTGGCGCTAATGAGAACACATCAGGACCATCTACATTCTCATTGAAGGCATCATGCACCAATTCTGAACAGTAGTACTTGTCATTTCCATAGATAAATAGCGTATCATAGGGCATGCCCACTTTGGATAAGGCCCAGTCATTTATGCGAGGGATATAACTGGTGTAGTTATTCTTGAGTCTGCCGACGGCTATGCGAGGTCGGCCATCAGTTGTTGTGCTTGCCTCTAGAAAATCATCTAAAGGTCTTAGGACAACCCCCTCACCTGTGACTGCTTCCAGTACTTTCAAGGTGTCTTGATAGGACAACACTAGACCAACATGAGCATAGTCTTGCCCGTTAGCACCTTCTGTTACGGCATTGATTGCCTGGGCAAAATCAGATTTATCCCATTTCTGAAAGAGGAGATCTCCTGTCTGGATTTCTGTAGACGGTTCGCTACAGCTTGAAATTAATAGGGCAACAAGAATTAGGCATCCAATTTTCATAGAGTAGTAAATTCCTAAAGGTGGTAGAATTACTTTTTAACTGTGCGAATGTAAAAACAAATGCCAATCTTATTAGAAACTAGTAGAGGCTGTTTGTGGAGACTATTTGCAATTTAGGAGAACGTCAGGTGGTAAATCAATGGCCTCTGGATGGCTTGAGAGTCCAACAATCTGTTCTGAATATCTACAATCTGTAAAATCACAGTCTGCTGTCCCTGACAAACAATCATTAATCTGGTCACAAGAGACAGATATTACATTAATATCCTTACCGTTAATGAGTAAGTCATTGGTGAATCCTAAATCGAGATCAAAATGGAACTCTCCTACATATGGTACTCCATCAATAAGACCATCCCATAAATAAAAACTTGCGTATCTACGGTTTGAATTAGTGACTAGCTTTGGCGCAGTGCTTTCAAATAACAAGACACCTGATGGATTATAGACACGGCATAGGTAGGAATCTATTTCTAAAAGAATTTCTTCATTTGTTATTGAGGCAGTATCATTACTAATCGAGAATAAAAGATGATGTATGGAATCTGAACTGGGAGAAACGATGTTTGGGGAAAGTATCGCGTAGGGTGAGTCTTCATTAAAAGTATATCCTCCATTTTGTTCACACTCACATTTAATTAGTAAGCCCTCATCTTTGCAAGAACTAATGGATATTACTAACAGGAATCCCAATAGAATATAGTATAACCCTTTCATATATAAATAAGATGGTTGATTCTTTAGGTACGCTGCTTTGTGTTCTTTGGTATAAAGAAAGATATGATTATAAATAGACAAACCCTACACTTTTGAAAGTTCATCTAACAAGGCTGGCTTACGTTTGTATAGTTCTCTTAAATGACCTACGATATTCATCGCCCGATTCTTAGAGGTCATCCTCTCTATCCCTTTGATATAGGTGACAGCAACTTTGTATGTTTTTCGGTTTGTGCCGTAACCTGATAACATTTCTAGGATTTTCTCTTCAAATAGTAAAGACATCTCCTCAGGGAACTTGTCCCCTAAATGGTTTTCATAGTTAATCAGATAATCTTGTTGTTCTAGGTTTTGTATTAACTCAAGCAACTGATCCCACATTTGTTCTCGGATATATAGACTTTCTAGCAATCCATGTCTAGGTTTCTTTTTAATGTCGTCAACTAATGTCTCTCGGTATTTTTTCCACTTAGACTTAGCTGTTAGATCTTTCAGTATTTGAAAATAGTTTTGTTCATTAGTCCAATTATCCAAATATTGATACCTAGCTAATCGCAGGATTTCCTTTTTATCATTTTTGATTTGCGCTATTCTCAGTTCCCATTCTACCCATTTACCCACCAGGCCTGGCTTGTCCTTCTTATCGTATTCCTGGCCCTCCCTTGCATAGTTTCTAGCTTGATCGTATGCTTTGTCTACAATACATTTCTGTATAAGGTCTTTTCGTATTATCGGATTTCCGCGCTGCTCGTGTTGCAAGCTTAAAAATTCTGATTCATTAAGATAATTAGACTGTAGTTGTAACTTTAGATACGCTGCTTTTTCTTCATAATAGTCAGAAAGACTCCCTTTATCTATAAGATCTATTACCTGATCAGCTTCGTCTTTGTCTCGACTTAAGTACGCTGCTAATTCCATCATAAGCAGATGCCAATCCCAACCTTTAAATGTTTCTGCTTTGTATTCTGTAAGGCAAAATGACCACAAGTAATTGTGCTCGTGATCTGAAAGTGGCAGCTCTACCAGTTCAAAAAGCATATTACAAACTTGGTCTATAAGGTCACCTAAATCACCATTGCTATCATCGGTATACTCTATAGCTGCAACAATGTTTTTGAGCATAGCCGTACATATATAACTGGCTTTGTCATACTGTTGATGAATGATTGCCATTCCCGCTTGATTGATAAGAGGTTGCATGGATTGCCATACCTTCTTCGTTTCATTCCAAGCAATAAATCCATGACGACCCTTTATACTTCGAAGGCTATCCTTAATCTGTTTATTATAAAAGCCATAAGATGTTTGCTTTTCCAACCTTTCAGAAAAATTCATCAAAAAGTCATTTCTAATCTCCTTATATCCGCCTATTAGTGAACCTAGGTAATCTTTGATTTCCTTAGAACTAAGTTGTTTCAGAATCTCATCTACCTTTTCTTGTTTTGTTAGTCGTTTCTTTCGTTTTTTCTTTTTGGTCCGGTTAACATCTGGTGTTGAACGCTGAATATACTCTTGTATAACGGCTACAATATGTTTACATATTTCCAATGCTTCAAAAGGACAATCACAGCTAGCATCCGTAAGCAGTCCATCTTCTATGGTGATACTCACTCTGTATTCATCAGATCCTAATACAAAGGCTGTGCATATTCCAGAGCCTTTCTCAGTAAAATCTTCTATTAATCCCCTTGATTGATAATCTATTCCTCTTTTAAAAATTTTATCAGGAATATGATTTTCTAAGCTGTAGATTGGCAAGGTCATTTTATTAGTTTATTCATTCTTTACACCTAATTATTTTCCTGACTCCGCATCTAAATAGGCCTCCATCCTACCTATTGCATAGTAAGGTAGATTCATCAGCCTAAAAGCTTTGCCTTTTATAGTATTGACTTCTTCTAAGGAATAATTATTAGCCAATAACCTGATGCCTAAGTTGTGCTCACATCTATCCATGTATTCATAGAGAGACCTCAGTCTACCTTTCGCACCAGACTTAACCTCTAAGGGTATAAGTTGTTGTCCATGCTGTATCAGCAAATCTACTTCGGCATTGGCATTGGCATTTTCTCTGGTCCAGAAGGGAGGGATATAATGGAGTCGTGTAGATTTAGCTATGAGTTCTTGGATCATCATATGATTGGTGATATAGCCTTTGTATAGACTATTCATGTCCTTGACATCTATCATTGCAGCTTGTATACCTGAGGCATAATTAAGTAAGCCAGTATCCAAGAACTGAATTTTGGGTTTGCGTTTATAATTTAGTGTTAGCGGGTGACTGGTATCAGAGGTCGGGTATACCAATCGTATCAGTCCAGCACGATTTAACTTTCGAAAAGCCTCTCCAACTTCTCTCGACTTATAAGATGAATTACCAAATCCATGAAAAGTTATTCTATCTCTGACAGCAGGCGCTGCGGTTATTAGGTGGCGCAAAACTTTTCGCTCAGTATCATTTGCTGCATACTTTTCGATATCAGATACATAACTATCCCAGATAGAGCTGTAGACCGCCTGCAAGGCTGTTACTTTTCGTTTGCTATTCTTATATACTGATACCACTTCTGGCATCCCTCCTACTAGCATATACTCATGGAACAGGCTCAGCAGTTTTTCATGTGCCACGCTTGGTATCGGAGATTTCAGGTAGTAGTCCAGAGCTACGTTTTCTTCTAGGGCCTCAAGAAATTCCTCAAAATCCATCGGATGAAGTTGCTGTTGTTCTACTCTTCCAACAGGAAAGGCATTCAGATCTCCTAGAGCAAACTCTAGTAATGATCCGGCAGCAATCACATCCAAATCAGGAAGTTCTTCATAGAAATACCTAAGCAGATTTATGGCCTTAGGTGCTTCTTGGATTTCGTCTATAAATAATAAAGTATCACCTGGGATAAGCTCCTTGTTTTTTGCGAGGAGTATTCGCTCTAGAATCGTTTTCACCTCATCGGTTCCTGAGAATAACGCCGCATCCCCACTTTTTTCTAGGTTCAAGGAAAGGTACTGCTGGTAACTTTTTCCAAATTCTTGTGCAAGAGTCGACTTACCTACTTGCCGTGAGCCTCTGATTATCAGTGGTTTATGTTGTGTATTGTCCTTCCAAGCTATCAGATTTTGTAGTGCTCTACGTCTAAACATGCTTACAAAATTATTCTATTTGTAGCATATAAGGGGTTATTTGTGTCAATTATTGTAACAAATAATGGGTTAATTATAACAAATTATGTAACAGATAAGGGGTAATGGCTAAAATCTAGTTTCTATGCTTCCTCTTTTCTTGTGTTGAACTCTAGTAGATATCTTGGATATTTTAATGGTGAATTTCTGCTTATGGTAGATTGATAAGAAAACGACAATGAAAAGTCCCGTTTAGGGACGACACCATATTAGAAAAAACGAGTTCAAGCCCCCAAGAGCTCCATAGGAGCGGCACAAAAGAAACCAATTAGGTCATCTTTACTGTATTTAACATGATTCCTTCTAATTCTTTAGATTGCATTATTAAATTATAATCATGCCGGACATCATCACTTATGCCATCCCTGGGTTTGTTCTCTTGATTATGTTAGAGGTGTTTTTAAGTCATCGTATGCAGCGGGACAACTACATACTATCAGATGCGGTAAGCAGTATATCTATGGGTCTGGGCAGTCAGGTCATAGGCATTGTGACAAAGGTTATTGTTCTGTTTGCTTTTTATCTGGTTTATGAATTTCGGCTCTTCACATTTGGATTTGGAATAGGTGTTTGGGTAGTTGCTTTTTTCCTTGAAGACCTTACTTACTATATTTTTCATAGGTCTTCGCACGGGTCTCGCTTTTTTTGGGCCTCTCATGTCATACATCACTCCAGTCAAAAGTATACTTTAGCTACCGCCCTAAGACAAACATGGACTGGAGAATTGACCGGGACTTTTTTGTTTTGGGTGTGGATGCCGCTTTTGGGTTTTCATCCCATGATGATACTCACCCTTAAAGCTGTCAGTTTAATTTACCAGTTTTGGATACACACAGAATTGATTACTAAACTACCCAGATGGTTTGAGTTTGTTTTCAATACACCATCACATCATCGGGTCCACCACTCCAGTGATGTCAAATATCTGGACATGAATCATGCAGGTATTCTCATTATCTGGGACAGAATGTTTGGCACTTTTATAGAAGAAAAAGAACAGCCAATCTATGGTATCAGGGAAAACCTACACAGTCACAATCTTATCACAATCGCTTTCCATGAGTGGGTGGCTATTGGGAAGGACTTGCGGTCTAAAACCTCTTTTTTTGAGAAACTAAAATATGTCTTCGGACCACCGGGGTGGAGTCATGATGGCTCTCGCAAGACGACGGCTCAGTTAAAACAGGAGTTGGAATAAATTAGATGCAAATGATTAGAACTACTCCAATTTACATCTTAATGCAATGTGCCAACTGCGACAAAAACTAAATCTAAAAGACTGTATTAATAAAATGAACTAGAACTAATTCGTATTATGATTGAAAAACAATCATGAAAATCATTCAATTTCTATTTCTACTGATTCCAGTCTCTCTTATTAGTCAAAAAGAATTTGCTCCCATAAATACCGTCTGGAATTATGAGGGGCATGAATTAGACTGTAATGGTAATCATATAAATTATGTAGTCGAGAAAGAAGAAATTATTGATGGGAAAGATTGTTCAGTCATATTCGCTTATACTGCAAGTAACCTCAATACCAACTTTATAATATCGCCGGATAGTCTAATTGTATGGGAAAACGACAACAAAGTTTATTTCTTACAAGACAGTATTTTCTATCTACTCTTTGATTTTGATTTATCAGTAGGTGATACTGTGACATACTATGAGCCTATCAATAAACCTGAATTCAGCACTAATCCAGTTATGGATATATCACAAGGTCCTAATGAGTATATGGCAGAAGTAACTCAAATCGAAAATGTAACCATTTCGAATACAAGTCTGAGAAGTTTTGATACAAAAATAATCTCTCCAGATGACTCATATGGATTAAGAAATTCAATCATTGAAAATGTTGGTAGTCTTTCTCAAAATTTCACAGGTGACCACCAACTCTTTGTAGCGGATGGATGTTTTGGGGGCTTACAATGTTATGATAATGGTCAAATTGAATATAAAACTGAAAGCCTATTTCAAACACCAAATCCAAGCTGTGACTTTTTGGATTCAACCGAAGAAACAGAAATTAATAATTCAATCCAAGTGTACCCTATCCCAGCACGTCATTTTTTACATATTGAAACAACTCTTCAAATAGAAAAAATTGAAATCCTAGACCTGAGAGGTCAACAAATTAAAAGTGAAACTTTGAGTAATATTATCAATGTAGAAGAACTCATACCAGGAATATATATACTGACTATCAAATTGGAAAATGGCATTAACTCAATGAAATTTGTAAAGGAATAAACCCTTCCAACGTAGATACAAATACTGATAGTTATTATAAGCTAGAATAACTTTTCGTTGATTCCACTATATTTATAGCATGTCAGGATGGATTCTCTTTACGCTAATTAGTGCTTCAATAGTATGTTTTGCAGCAGCCATGTATTCTTGGTATAAGAAAGGATACAAGCAACCCTTAGAGGACAGCTATTATACTATGACTGACAAGGATTTATTACTGCTCATCGACAGTCAACCAGATAAATTGATTAATGCTGAGATGGTTTCAAACAACACCTCACTGACAAAAAAAGAAGCCAAGGCCAGGCTGACCAACTTAATTTATAAAGGCGTTGTCAAGTCTGCTCATTCGTCAGGATTCAAGTACTTTTATTCATTAAAGCAACCGATTCGAACAGGACCCTATCCAACGCTATCAAATGATCCCTTCTTGACAGTAGGCGATTTGATGCTTTTATTCAAACATTTTGATTATCGTGTTAGCATTCAGGATATCTGTATGGCTACTGGACTTCCTGTCTCTGTCATCAGAGAAGAAATGAAACACTTTATCAAAAAGGAAATAGTTCGAGAAGTTATCAATGCTGTAGGTGATGGTATGACGCATTATAGTAGTTCTCGGTTCTACATTATTCGCGACCCATATCGAAGTAATCCAGATGCCTATCTGGAGCAGGAAGAAGCAATTGATTTTGAGTTAAAGGAGATATATAAGCAGGCTTGGTTGAGAGAGGATAAATAAATTACTGATTTGAGATGGAAAGCATTCTAATTGAACATCTAGCCTTTAAACCACTATAATTTGACATAATAAGGAGATTGGATTTCACTATTCTATAGGGTACTTTATCAAATTATACCCTAAAACTGCTATTTTACCAATCAAGAAACATATTTAATGTCCTACTTAGCTATCTCTCCTCTATTTACAAATGATGCCATTACACTAGGTATCCTGATTGTTGTGCTGGCACTCATCTTTCACACTGAGCATCTCAAGACCCCATTTTGGTCCAAGTTCTACAAATTTGTACCAGGTTTACTATTGGCATACTTTATTCCGGCACTGCTCAACTGGCCGCTGGGGATTATCTCTCCTCACTGGTATACCGAGGGGCTGACAGATCTATTGGCGCAACATAATCTCACTTTGCCTAAAGGATTGAGTTATGATGGTATCACTAATTTTCTAGCCGATAACAATGTGCCGACTGCTGACTATAAGGCTGTCCAAGGGCATTCACAACTATACTATGTAGCTTCTCGTTTTTTACTGCCTGCCAGTTTGGTATTCTTTTGCTTGGGGATAGATTTTGCAGGAATCAAGCGACTTGGACCAAAGGCGATGATTATGTTTCTGACAGCAACCTTAGGTATCATTATTGGTGGACCGATAGCCTTGCTCGTTATTTCTTATATCGCACCTGATGTTATAGGAGGTAATCCCGATGATATATGGCGAGGCCTTTCTACTGTCGCGGGTAGTTGGATAGGTGGTGGTGCCAATCAGACAGCCATGAAGGAAATCTATGAAGTAAAGGACAACCTCTTTGGGACCATGATTGTCGTGGATGTGGTCGTCGCTAATATCTGGATGGGCTTCTTGTTATATGGTGCCAACATCTCTGACAAAGTAGATGGTTGGCTTAAGGCAGATAACTCAGCCATAGAAGATTTGAAAGAACGTGTGGCCAGCTATCGTGCTAGTATCGCTGAGATGCCGACGACAAGAACACTATTTATGTTGATGGCTCTGGGTTTTGGAGGTGTAGCACTTTCTCACTGGGGCGCAGATGTATTGACACCATTTATGAAGGGCTTTAAAGAGACGCTTAATAATCTTCGACTTAATTCTCTGATGTCTCACTTCTTTTGGTTGATCGTTATCTCTACAACTTTTGGGATGATCTTGTCATTGACCAAATTCAGAAAGCTAGAAGGCGTCGGGGCCTCTCGTTGGGGATCTATATTTATATACATACTAGTCGCTACCATCGGTATGAAAATGAACTTAGGGGAGGTGTTTAAGAATCTCGGTCTTTTTGCTATCGGTATTACTTGGATGCTGGTCCATGTAACGATATTACTTATCGTCGCCAAAGCAATTAAAGCCCCTTTCTTTTTTGTAGCCGTTGGCAGTCAGGCTAATGTGGGTGGGGCAGCCTCAGCACCAGTTGTAGCTTCTGCCTTCAGCACGTCACTTGCACCTGTAGGGGTTCTTATGGCTGTATTAGGGTATGCACTGGGAACGTATGGCGCTATTATATGCGCGACGCTAATGCAAGTGGTGAGTGGTGGCTAGATAATTAAACCAACTTTATTTAATTAGATAAAACAAAACGATGAACAATATTAAAATACCAGTTTGGTTCTGGATAATTGCAGGTATAGCCTTGCTTTGGAATGTTATGGGGCTATATGCCTTTTATACAGATATGACCATCACGCCAGAAAAATTAGCAGCCTTGCCTGCTGATGAGAGAGGCCTATATGAAAATGAACCTTTGTGGGCCAAGATCGTGTTTGGTGGTGCAGTTATAACCGGCGTGCTGGGAAGCTTGGGATTGCTCTTGCGCCAGGGCTGGGCAAAGACTGTATTAATGTTGTCGGTTGTTTTTGTTTTGGCTCAGATGGCACATGGCTTTATGTCTAATGCCTATTCTATCATGGGAAGTGGCACGCTTATTTTTGCCATTGTCATATTGGTGTTTGCGCTATTACTAGTGTGGCTTGCAGGGGTTGCTAAGCAAAAAGGGTGGACGCGGTAGGATACTATAAGTAGACTTTAGTTATCATCGACTCACCAAATTAGTCCTGACAAATCTCTCTATGAAATCTTCTTTATAAGAAGGACCTAGAGGTAATTCTAGATTATCCATATATATGGTATCTGTTCCGATACTCGTGATATTTTTGATTTGGATGATATAAGACTTTGATGTACGGGCAAACATATGTGAGGGCAACTGCGCATGGATGGTTTTGACATTCATAGAAGTCATATACTTTTTGTCCTTGGTGTGGATGACGACATAATCCTTCATTCCTTTTATATATAACACTTCCTCATAAAAGACTTTCACATACTGTCTGTCTGATTTGATATACATGAATGATTCCTTATAATCATCGATGTCTGACGCTGGCTGTTGGTTGAGTTCCATATAGTCCTGAACCTTGAGGACAGCCTTATAGAATCTATCGAACTTTATTGGCTTGACTAGGTAGTCTATCACATCCAGTTCGTAGGATTCTAGTGCATACTGTGGATAGGCCGTACATAAGATAATATGTGGTGGTCGTTTCATGGATTTGATAAATTCCAGGCCACTCAGACCAGGCATTTCTATATCAAGAAAAATAAGATCTACTTCATTTTTGCTTAGATATTCTGAAGCCAACATAGCATTGCCAAATTCTCCTTGCTTTTCTAGAAAAGGAACTTGATCACAATTGAGTTGCATTCCTTCCCTTGCAAATGGCTCATCATCTACAATTATGTAACGTATCATTTGGTTTCCATTTTTAAGGATACAAGAAAAGCCTGATTTGTCTCAGATATATCTAGCTGATGCTTA
Source organism: uncultured Saprospiraceae bacterium (assembly GCA_964591455.1). GTDB lineage: Bacteria > Bacteroidota > Bacteroidia > Chitinophagales > Saprospiraceae > RFSX01. Next base: position 32,042 of record CAZQDZ010000031.1, on the reverse strand, counting down.
TCAGGATAAGCCAATTCCAGTCTTCTGCTGGCATTCTCCATACCTATGCCTCCGACATCTCTTCTGTGTAAAGTACCCTTATTATTTTCTACAGAAAACTCAATAGACGCTGGTTTTGCATTCAAAGTAATCTTGATAAAATCACTACCTGATCCCGAATTGCTGTACTTGAATGCATTTTCTATATAGGGTAATAAAATAAGTGGTCTAATTTTTTGACTGCTGGTATTACCTGAAATGTCAAATTCTAATTTCAAATGTTGTCGTCGGAGTAGTTCTAGTTCTAAGTAATTCTTCAAATAGGAAATCTCCTTATCTAGGGGGACCAAATCTTCCTCTGTATCATATAACTGATACCTGAGCAAATCCGCAAGCTGCATGATGGTGTCAGGAAGGGCATCATTCTTTTTTCTAGCCATGACATACATGTTATTCAATGTATTAAAGAGAAAATGTGGATTGACTTGAGTCTTGAGATAGGCCAATTCCGTCTTGAGTTTATCCTCACGCAGATTTTGGATTTTGACATTAGAATTGAATGATTCTTGAAATAACTTAAATGACACTGCTAGAGCCACAATTCCTGCATTGGTCCAGCTATTGTCTACGATATAAGTAAGTATCCCTGGTACAAAGTTATATGATTCTAAATCATAATAGTCTGCTGGCACCAACCCAATGCCTTCGAAAGCCCCGCCATACTCAGTCCAATAGTTAATTAGAATAACCAACAAAACAGATAACATCGTTAATAGAAAGTAGATGGTGATACGTCCTTTCAAGAAGAATCTTGGTATCAAAACGTACAGATTGAGATAAACCATGAACATATCTGCAGACATATTAATTATCCATATGATTCCTGGTGTTTCTAGTTTTTCTGTGAATCCTAGTAATCCCAGAATTTCATCTGCATATATAAAGAGCCAGAAGAGTAAATGCCTGAATATTCTAAAGCGCTTGCCAAAAAGAAAATCTTGTAACCTATTAGGTATTTCCATTGCTTATAGCTTGTCTGATGCAAACGTATCCATATCTGCAATTTAATGGAATATCGGAAGTATAATAAAACCCAGCCTAAGTATAATATAACCCCTGTCTAAGTATAAAGTGACCGATTTCAAGGTCTAAAGCCCTATAGTTTTACTCTCGCAATCACCCTTGAGTCATTGTTTTATTAATCAACTTAAAATTTAGACTTATGAAAAATTTGATTTTTTTAACCATGCTGCTAGGAATTTTAGGATTCATGTCTTGTAGCGATGAATCAAGTCTCGGAGATACATCTGACCTAGTGAACCCTGAAACCAAGACTTTTACTGAGGGCCGTACATGCAATCATGCAGCCCACATGGAGGAATTACTTTCTGATCCAGCTTATAGAGCAGAATATGAAGAAAGAATGCAAAAGCACAAATCATTTGTCAGCAATCTTCTTGATTCAAGAGCATCTTGTAGCTCTCCTGTCATTGTGCCTGTTGCAGTACACTACCAAGGGGCTAATAATAGCGCTACGCTTGCGTGCCTGACCACTATGGCACAGGAGCAGATAGATGCCTTGAATGCAGACTACCAAGGCACCAACAGTGATATCACTAACTGGACTGGCAATGCTGCCAGCTCATTTCCAGGCATAAGTAATGGAGAGGCTTGTCTTGAGTTTGTTCTTGCTAACCAAAATCACCCAAGCGGTTATGGCTTAACCAATGGTGATCTAGCAGTAACAAGAAATGCGACGACAGGAGATTCAGACAGTAACTGGTCTGGATACCTCAACATATTCGTCAAGAATGCTGGTGGTGCATTGGGTTACTCTCCACTAGGTGGTGCAGGAAATGGAGATGGTGTTGTGGTGGACCTCGGTGCCTTTGGTCTGACTACTTCTTGTGGAAATGTAGGTGCTAATGCGCCATTTAACCTTGGAAGAACACTAACACATGAGATCGGACACTACCTTAATCTAGATCATATCTGGGGTAATGGCTGTAACCAAGACGATGGTATTACAGATACGCCAAACTCCCAGTCAGACTATAGCGGATGCCCTAACGTAGGGGCTAGCAGCTGTGGGTCTACTGACCTACATATGAACTATATGGACTACACTGACGATGCATGTATGTACATGTTTTCTGCTGGTCAGATATCAGAAAATGAGAGCTATGTGGCTTCTAGCTTGACCAATATCACAGGCAATGCCTCTAATGTTATCTCTGGAAATAATGGCACTAATGGTGGTGGATCAGGAGGCACTGGTGGTGGCACTGGTGGAACAGGTGGCGGTACTGGTGGTGGCACTGGCAATGGCGGCGGTGCGACTACTTGTGGTACACCTGCAACATCTAATGTCAACCTGCTTAGCAATACCAGTGTAGAAATATCGTGGGAAAACCAGCCAGGAGCTACTAAGTATCAAGTCATATACCGCGTATTAGGACCAAACCCGTGGACTAGTATGATTACATTGGTGAATGAGAAAACGCTGACGTCTTTGTCTCCGTCTACAGAGTACCAATATAGAATCAGGGCTAGGTGCGCTAGTGGATGGACTTCATGGACAGCTCTTGAAACGTTTATGACCTCAGGAGCAGGCAGTGGAGGATCAGCAGCTACTTGTGATAGCCCAACTTCTTCAGAGACAGAATACCTGACAGCAACAAGAACCAAGGTAACTTGGGATCCAATGCCACAAGCAATTAGATACCAAATCAGATATAGAAAAGTGGGTACAACAACTTGGACAAATAGAGCGACAGTACCACCATCTAGAACATTGACTGCTCTTCAGAGTGGTGCTACTTATGAGTACAAAATAAGAACACGATGCCCTAGTGGGTGGACGGCTTTTACTGATCTTGAGACATTTACACAAACTGCCAATGGTGGCGGAGGTGGAAATGGAGGTGGAAGCACCAATAATACTATCCACTTCAACTTGACTTTAGATGATTATGGATCTGAGACTACATGGGAATTAGAGGATAGTAGTGGAAGTATCATTTCGAGCGGTGGCCCATACTCTGATAATGCAAACGGAACAGTTATCAGTGAGACATTCATGATCCCAGATGGTTGCTATACAATTATGGTCTATGATTCATATGGAGATGGTATTTGCTGTGACTATGGTAATGGATCTTTTGAGATATTAGATATCAACAATAATGAAGTAGACTCATCTGATGGAGAATTTGGAAACTATGACTTTATCGACTTTTGCGTAACAGATAATGTAGCCACATTTAGTGGTGAGCAAAAGGATGAAAAAGAGAACAATCTTCAGCGCAAAGGCAATCTGTTTGATTTCTAAGCAGAATAAACATTCAGAAGTCTAGAATGAGGAGTCCCAAAATATATTGGGGCTCCTTTTTCTTTATAAGAAATTTAAAGAAGAATATTTGTCACAGCGGGCACTTAAACAATAATCTGAAAAGTTCCCAGTTTTAACACTAGTTAGATTTTCTTATCTTTAAATTGAAAACATTACTTCAACAACTTTATACATCATGGATAAACTTCTTTCTATACTGGCCTTTGTCGTGGTCTCTATCATTGTAATTTCTTGTGAAAATGTTGATCCTTTTGACATAGATAATGTAGATTTTGGAGACCCAGAAATAGGCGTTCCATTAGTCAATTCTACTTTTTTTATCGGAGATTTGGGTGCCAATCCTGACAATAATACTGAGGTCATATCTGATGCAGAAGGAAGGGTGACTTTGCGATATTCAGATAATATTCCTCCTATTTCTATTACTGAGGTTTTTCCACCAGTGGATAATTCAGTAAGAATCACAACTAATCCGCAGAACTTTATTGTACCATTCTACGATATTGTAATTCTCAATGCTGATTTTAATAGTTCTTCAATGGCATTTGAAATTAGAAATCCTACAAATGAAAGATTGAATGTGGTTGTTACCATAGCTGGGCTTTTGAATTCTAATAATCAATCTTTTTTTAGAACCTTTGACTTGCAGCCTAACGAATTATTAGTTACGTCAGATATCGACTTGTCTAATTGGAGCATAGAAGCATTACAGACAGAAACACTTCGATTACAATATTCTGCATCTACTCCTAATAGCTCTAATGTCGAACTTTCTAGTTTTGAAGTGAACTTCAAACAATTAGAATTTTCCTATGTAGATGGAAAATTTGGTGATGCCGAATTACCTACAACAGAGGATTTAATCGATATTTCTTTTTTTGATAGTTGGGTAAGTGGTGGTCTTAATTTAGCTGAGCCCAAACTTATTTTTGATATCAATAATAGCATCGGCATTCCAGCAGAGCTGCGTCTCAATTTTGCGAATGTTACAAATATAGAAGGAGAGACCTTTGAATTAATATATGATCAACTCAATCAAGGCATTGCATTTAATTATCCTAGTATCAATCAAGTGGGTGAAACGCTATCTACAACTGTAGAAATAAATGGTTCCAACAGTAATGCAGTCGAACTTTTTAATTTCAAACCATCTATGGTAGATTATGACTTGGACCTCTTTACCAACCCAGGTCAAGAAATAGGATTCTACACAGAAGAAAGTGAGATAGAAATGAATGCTATTATAGAATTACCACTCAACATGAGAGCGAACGATCTTATATTACAAGAAACAATTGGTTTTGATGAGATAGAGTTTGATGACATAGAAGGTACTGGGGAGCTTAAGCTTAGCTTGATTAATGCATTTCCTATAGGCGTTGGCGTCAACCTTTTCTTTCTGGATTCAAATGGTGAAACCTTATTCACACTCGTGCCTCAAGATGAGTGGGTCAGTGTATCAGCTAATACTGATGAGCAATTGACAATAGCTGATTTGGAAGCACAGATTTCTTGCATTCCAATCTCTGAGGAAGACGTCATTAAAATCCCTCAAGTTGCTAACGTGCTGTCAAGAGTACTCGTTACAACTACAGAAGATTTCCAGGATGAGTTCGTTTGGGTCTTAGACCACCATGGAGTAGATATTAAGTTAGGTGCAATATTAAGATAGTCTAGAACTTTTTATTATGAAATATCTAGCGACCATAATAGCGTTGACTTTTTGTCAATTGTCTTTCAGTCAATTTGTGTCTTCATTTCATGAGAACCAATTGATATATAATCATAACATAACCAAGCAATCAAGATTCATTGTGCCAAAATCGGAAAGACCTAAAAGATTGACATGGGTATTGCCGACATTTAGTCTGACAATGAATAGTCCTGAATTGACTTATGGGGATATCTATGTAGAAGAAAGTAAAACACTTGACTTAACCTTAGCTACACAAAGCGGAAATGATTTTGATTTACAGATGAATGCCAGATTGAGTTATGGTGGATTGTCATATCGCGTCGATAATATGCGGTTTTCATTATTCCATGACGCCATCATAGATACTAGGATGAATATTCCTAATCATCTGTTCGAATTGTTAACAGAAGGAAATAGTCGCCTTGTAAGTAGTGACATTGACATTAATCCTCAAATCCTTTTCTCTTCTACACACAAGTGGGCTTTGGGTGTTGATATCCAAAAAGAAAATTTACGCTTAGGCTTCCAAGCTAATCTATATACAGGTGACGCTTTTCTTAATACTAATAGTAGCACCCTCAATATTGATTTTGGAGAGAATTTCTTTGAGTTCGGATTTGATAAAGACATTTTAGTACAGTCTAGTAGTGCAATTAATTACAATACAATAGACAGTACGGAACTCATTTTAGATGAAAATGCTATTTCGACAACGGGATCCTTGGAAAATTTGGGTTTCGGATTTTCTTTTCAGGCTAGTTATAGCCTAAGTGATAAACTCAGAATATTTGGTAGGGTAGATGATGTCGGGTTTATACGATGGACTAAGCAGACCCAAATTCTAGAGGAGCAAAGCCATGAAGCATTTAGTGGTTTTGATATAAGAGAAACTTATGTAACGGGACAGACATTTAGTATAGAGGACACACTATATTCCAAACTCGAAATAGCACATAGGTATGAATCATTTACGACTCGTTTGCAAAATAGCTTTTTTGTAGGCGTAAATTATTCAATAAATGATTACCTATCTGCGGGTATGTTAGTCAGATCTAAGAATAATGGGGTAGAGCAGTTGTTTTTCCTAGAACCTTATATCACCTTTAGTCCCATAGATAATACGAGTATTACCGTGGCTAATTTTATTCAAAAGTCATCACTGGTCAATCCAAAACTTACAATTCATACAGAACTTGGAAAAACATTTGGCATCAATCTATCTCTGATAAACCCTTGGAGAGTGAATAGATATTATGATACCAAGCTGATGCATGCCAGTCTTGGAATGTACTTGAAGTTTCTAAAGGAATAAACGAGCATATGTAACAGCCGAAATGAGAGATATTATTCATATCCATTCTTCTCTTTGATCCAGAATTGTCCTTTTATTAACCAAGCATAGCTGAATGCGAAGAGCATAACGGTTTCTCCTACAAAAATGGGTTTTAGACTATCCCACTTACCTTTCATAATTGTGGCGGAAATTGCAATTAAAACCATTGTCACCATCATCACTATACCACAGGCTCTAAATACACGGTTTCGATTTTGTTTTGCATAACTTATCTCTGGATGCTCTGATCTTGTAAATCTGAAATAAACCAAATATGATAGCAAGACGAAAAATGTTATTGCTGATCCTAAATGTATACAGTCAATCCATTCTGTTTTATTCTGTCGTATAAAACAAGCTTCTATATCAGACCCCTGTAAATTGGGCACAAATCCAATAATAATAGCCAATACTGCTGCTAGTCTATATAACCATTTGTCCTCAGGATACTTGATGGTATTCCAAATAACAACACCGATCACCAAGGAGCAAGCACTAAAGATGTGTCCCGCTTTGGAGTGATAATATGCACTAATAGATTTTAGTACTGTGTTGCATTCTGGATCTAATAAGGTATAAGCCAAGAGTGCACATGGCATCAGAATGCCTATTAATCCAATTAGCTTTCTTAGATTGTTAAAGTATTTGTCTTTGTAGTCTGACATAATCAATTGGTATTTATTTCTTATAAAATTACGTACAGATTTTAGGACTACATATATAACCTTTGTTAGGGTTATTGCCCTCTATACAGATTAATGGCTTCTGTCTTATTGTTAACCTGTAGCTTATCGTAGATCTTGTGGATGTGTTGCTTCACCGTGCCTATAGTGATGCCGAGCTCTTGGGCTATTTCTTTGTACAATAATCCCTTTGATAATAATTCCAAGAGCTCTTTCTCTCTTTTGGTCAGTGGGAGGTCAGGTGCCTTAGGAACGGGTTTTGCGTTGGCAAATACATCTATGACCTTTCTAGCAATCTCTGGATTCATAGGAGAACCACCATTATATAATTCTCTGATAGATTTAATGATGGTTTCTGGCTCAGAATTCTTTAGGATATAACCTTTTGCACCAGCCTTGATACTGTCGAATATTTTGTCATTGTCTTCAAATACGGTAAACATGCAAAACTGGGTATCAGGACATTTTTCCTTTATCGATTTTATAGCAGCAATACCGTTGGCCTTCGGTAGGCCTATATCGGTGAGAACGACATCAGCGGGAAATTCAGTCAGAAATTGTATCGCATCTTCGGCGTTATGGTATATCTGGGTACACTGGAAGTCCTCTTCTCTATTAAAGAGATTTTGCAACTCATAGGCGATGTCTCGCAGGTCTTCGATGATGGCTACTTTAATATTCGTAGTTGCTGTCATAGGTTCTGAGTTGTTGTGATAGGTTTGTCTAAGGTAGACAGCGGAATAGTCAATTTGGTGGTTGTTCCATTATTTGTTTGCCACTTGATCTGACCATCCAATAATGAGATACGATCCTGCATGTTTTGGAGTCCATTGCCCGTGAGAACACCTTCTTCTTCCGAATGATCTATCCCTATGCCATTATCAGATACTGTAATAAGTAACTGATCTTCTTCTATGTTCCATGAAGATCTTACAATAGTAGCATCAGCATGCTTGACTATATTATGTAGTATTTCTTTGATGATGAGATAGATGTGCCGACGCTTTTCTCCAGATATCTCTATCCGATTCTCCTGTCTTTCATAGTTAAAGCTGAGTCGGAGATCATGATTGCTGAGATATTCTGATGCATACCTTCTTGCATAAGCTACCAAACTATCTAAAGAATCAAAGCCAGCATTCATCGCCCAGATAATCTCACTCATATTGGATACGAGGTGTTGCGAATTATCTACAATTTTTGTGAGTTGAGTTTTATGTTCTACATCCGTAATCTTACGTAACATCTTTTGGCCTAAGAATTTGATGGTCGTCAAACCACCACCGAGGTCATCATGCATTTCTGCAGCTATCCGTGTACGTTCAGCTTGGAGGGCTGTTTGTTTTTGGATGATTAATTCTTTTTCTCGAAGTTCTGCTTGGTGTCTTTTCTTTTGATAATAAATAAGGAACCACATTAAGATACCGCATAGAAGTAGTGGAATGAATGTAGAAGTATATATCACTTTATTCAGTAAAGCTTCCTCCGAAGGCGACATATAACATACATTAGATAAGAAATTGATAGTATAATATTACTTAATCTTACAACATTGAAAAGTGGCTTTGAAAGTTTTAGATTATATCGAATCTCTTCAAGATGTAACAAAATAGGAAAATTAGTAGCTGTAAATATAATGATACCAGTGCCTAACCAAAATTTAGGACTATCAAGTAATTCAACCAAATTATTTGTCTTATGAATTAGATTGAAAAGATAAAAACAAATTAAAGTGGTTACTAGTGTTAAGCCCATTAAAAATGGAACAGTGTGTAACACATTTAAATCAAAATAAAAAACATAAAATATAGATATAATGGCAAAAGTATTAGCTGTTAAAGCAATGTACTTAGGTTTCAATAGGTTATTATCTTTGAAAAATTGGAAATAAAACCAGTTGATTATAATAACATAAATATTATTTGATATTGCATTGTTATTAAAATAGTAACTAAAGAATTTGTTGACAATAAGTTCTGTTATAACACAAATAAAAAGGAAAGAACTAATAATAAAATCATTTGTACCTCTTCTAAAGGAAATAAGACTTAATAAAAGTGCAATAGGTAATATTAGCTGATATAACCTATATATTATAGTATGACCTCCTATTTCAAATTCAATTATCACTTGACAGATCGTCATCAGTCAATCCATCTTCTGGTACTTGATTACAACTTGGTGGACAAACATCGCCAAGATTATAACATGTCAGAGTGAATTCTTCTTCATTATTAACCTTTTTTTCTGCTTCAACATTAGTTGTAGAAATAATTTTATTACTCTTTAAATTAATTGGTCTGATAAATAAAGTAGATCTCCAACTTGTTGTTGAGTCTATTGAATCTTTTCCATTCGAATTATTAATTTCATTAACACCTGCTTCACCGTATGCACCAAAATAAATTCTCATTCCTATTTCTGAATCTTTTAGTTTGTGTTCAGTTCTAACATCAAACATCCAGGTTAGAACTTCTGACCAAGAAAAATAAACTGATCGTTCAAGCTCATATTCTTCATCTTTTTCGTGTCGTCGTCCTTCATTATACTTATCATCTAAGTTGTAGAATCGCTTTCTCCGTTTATAAGAATTCTCATATAAAATCTTCATTTTGTCCGATCCAATTGGTGATCCAAGTTTTTCCTTGTCTTTGAAAGATTTGCTGTCAGCTTCTTTTAATTCTCCCTTGCTCAATATAAAAAAGTCATCCCTAAATGCATTCACTTGTTGTTTTAAAAAGGTTGTATCCAGAATATTGTCCTTATTGTTCTTCATGTATAGACATAATGCTCTTTCAAATTCATCATGAATTTTAGAACAATCTACACTAATTGAATTATTTAAATTATCATTCTGACAAGAACTGTTTAGTATGAGAAGATATATGATAAATAGTAAGGCAATATTTTTCATTCTTTGATTTCATTTAAGTATAAAAATTTTCTAACGGATATTGTATGCCCTGAACTTCTTTATAAGTGATATAGCATATCTTGGCTCTTCATTAAATATAATGCTTATTTTGAATATTTGATTTAGATAGAATAAGCGGCCGTTACTAATTTTAAACGGCAGCTATAAGATTTTATCGGTTTGATATAACTTTATTCGTATCCACCCCTACTTCCTAACTCTGAGTACACCTTATTTTGGTGTTAACCTAAGGTATCGCCATTCGATATCAACACTATGTTCATTACTAATTGTCCTGTTATATCCATTCCAAACAATACATGGTTACCAGAAAAATTTGGAATGTCTATGCCGCTGACACTATTTCCTGAAAATTACACATATAGCTTAACTGCATTAAATCTGACGTTAGCTTGAATATCCCATCCATTATAGCCCCTGTATTGATTGCCCCTACTTCCTAATCTTCAAGTACACCACGCGATTCATGTCATCATAGTATAGACTTTGTTTGTCCGCAGGTATATCTAACGGTGAGCACAACCGAAGCATGTCTTCTTCATTCCTGTAGACTAAATTCCACTTCATAAAGGTCTCCATATAGGCTTTTTCATTAATGCCTTTTAGAAAATTGGGGATAATCATCGTGCCTCCAGGTCTGAGATTAGTATAGAGTATTTCTATCATTCTGGAAGCGACCTTATCATTGAGATAGTCGAAGAGTCCTGCTGAGTAAATAAAATCAAATTGTTGTCCCTCGAGTTTTCTTTTCAATACATGATTGATAGATTCGTCAATAACCTCAAGAAAGGCATGCTGATTGTAAGTGTTTCTTACAAGTTGATTGCTTTGTTCATCTTGATCTATACAGACAAATCTGTTGATAGTACTGGAAGCATTATCGATGTAGGCCAATTCACGAAGGTGTCCTGAGGCAACAGAGATTACATCTATCTTTCTACCTAGTTCTGATTGCACTTTTTGTATCTCTTTTGCAATATGATTCGATCTCCATCTTACTGCAGACATAGCCTCCGTCAATGACAAATAGCCATTTAGTTCCTTACCTAGATAACTATCATTTACCGCACATGATTTTAATCGATACATGTAGTCTATCAGTACGGCATCTCCAGAATAGCCTCTGGGTTTTTGGAATGACCATCTTGTTACTGGTTCTTGTAATAGTAGTTTAGCCACTGGATGCTGTAGACATTTTTCCCTGACCTCATTGTCTATAGTCTGTTGTGCCAGATCTTGGGTGGCTTTATTAAGTGCCTTCATGACATAACTTAAGCCTTCCTTGACCAAACCCTCTTGTAATAACTGATAAGATTTGTCAAGTACTAATTGGATTTCTGCTGTTTTTTGTTTTGCGATTGCCATCATCTTATTTTCGTAGGTGTTAAATAATTATAACCGGAGCAGAGGAATACTATAAACAATAGTTTCATTGTTTTCACTTGTTTTAATAGTCATAGTCTATCTAGCTACCTCTCTTCATCTTCTGCAAGTTGAAAACAATTTGTCTGAATATCTGAATAAGTTTTGCTAGAGGAAGATATTAATTGGTAAAGGTGATACTCAGGGATTAACGGTCTAAATCCTACTTCCTAATCTTCAAGTACACCACGCGATTCATGTCATCATAGTATAGACTTTGTTTGTCCGCAGGTATATCTAACGGTGAGCACAACCGAAGCATGTCTTCTTCATTCCTGTAGACTAAATTCCACTTCATAAAGGTCTCCATATAGGCTTTTTCATTAATGCCTTTTAGAAAATTGGGGATAATCATCGTGCCTCCAGGTCTGAGATTAGTATAGAGTATTTCTATCATTCTGGAAGCGACCTTATCATTGAGATAGTCGAAGAGTCCTGCTGAGTAAATAAAATCAAATTGTTGTCCCTCGAGTTTTCTTTTCAATACATGATTGATAGATTCGTCAATAACCTCAAGAAAGGCATGCTGATTGTAAGTGTTTCTTACAAGTTGATTGCTTTGTTCATCTTGATCTATACAGACAAATCTGTTGATAGTACTGGAAGCATTATCGATGTAGGCCAATTCACGAAGGTGTCCTGAGGCAACAGAGATTACATCTATCTTTCTACCTAGTTCTGATTGCACTTTTTGTATCTCTTTTGCAATATGATTCGATCTCCATCTTACTGCAGACATAGCCTCCGTCAATGACAAATAGCCATTTAGTTCCTTACCTAGATAACTATCATTTACCGCACATGATTTTAATCGATACATGTAGTCTATCAGTACGGCATCTCCAGAATAGCCTCTGGGTTTTTGGAATGACCATCTTGTTACTGGTTCTTGTAATAGTAGTTTAGCCACTGGATGCTGTAGACATTTTTCCCTGACCTCATTGTCTATAGTCTGTTGTGCCAGATCTTGGGTGGCTTTATTAAGTGCCTTCATGACATAACTTAAGCCTTCCTTGACCAAACCCTCTTGTAATAACTGATAAGATTTGTCAAGTACTGATTGGATTTCTGCTGTTTTTTGTTTTGCGATTGCCATCATCTTTATTTTTAGGTGTTAAGTAATTATGACACAAAGATGAGGTCAGGCAAGGGGGTATGATATATAACCATTGTTATATGCCAATCACATAGTCATACTAACAGGTAGTCATGGAAGTGAAAGTTCCTATTCATGTAATCAGAAAGCCTTGTTGGATTCTAATTACCTCCCCACATGCACCAGCAAGACACTGACATCTGAGGGACTGACGCCACTAATTCGACTCGCTTGGCCGATGGTACGCGGCTTGATGTGATTGAGTTTTTCTCTGGCTTCGGCGGAAAGTGCTTTTATCAGATTAAAGTCCATGTCTTGGGCCAGCTTCACACCTTCTAGTCTGAGCATCTTCTCCGCCATGTCCTTTTCCTTTTCTATATAGCCCTCATACTTAATGTCTGTACTCGCCATGCCAATGACCTCTGAGTCATAAGTAGTAAGGAAGGCCTTAAGGGCTGGGACATTATCTGATAAGGGTGATATCTCCACACCTGGCCGACCAAGGATACTTTGTAACTTGACTTGCTGCGTGAGTGGAGAAGAATTGATTTGCTTGAGATATCCATTGACTGTGTCTGGTGTGACGCCTGTCTTTTTGACAAATTGTCTTATTTCTTTTATAGCGGTCTTTTTCTCTTCTACCCGGGCCATTCTCTTCTCCAAATGCTCTACACCGATCTGTTCAGCTAACCCCGTCAATCGCATATCTGCATTATCCTGTCTGAGTAAGATGCGATACTCTGCCCTAGAGGTAAACATTCGATAGGGTTCTTTGGTCCCCTTATTGACTAGGTCATCAATAAGTACGCCGATGTAACCTTCTGATCGCTTAATGACGATGGGTTCTTCTTCTCGTATTTTTCTGACCGCATTCAATCCAGCAAGATATCCTTGAGATGCCGCCTCTTCGTACCCGGTCGTACCATTTATCTGACCAGCAAAGAAGAGATTGGAGACTAATTTTGTTTCTAGACTAATGTCCAATTGTGTGGGCGGAAAGAAATCATACTCTATGGCATAACCAGGGCGGAACATCTTTGCCTGCTCGAAGCCTGGAATCTTCTTCATGGCTTTATACTGCACATCTTCGGGTAGGGAAGACGAAAACCCATTCACATAGATCTCACAGGTATCTCTACCTTCTGGCTCTACAAATAATTGGTGTCTATCTCTGTCAGCAAATCGATCTATCTTATCTTCTATGCTCGGACAATAGCGAGGACCAAGTCCACGGATACGACCATTGAACATCGGAGATCGGTCAAAGCCTTCCTTCAGCGTCTCGTGTACCTCCTTATTGGTGTAGGTGATATGGCAAGGTATCTGATTGGTGAGGTCTGGTGTATTGGTATAAGAAAATTTGCTAGGATTCTCGTCACCAGGTTGCGTCTCCATCACTGACCAGTCCAAACTACGGCCATCCACACGTGGAGGTGTACCCGTCTTCATTCTCCCTGACTCAAAACCCAGTTCTACTAACTGTTCCGTGATTCCAGTCGCTGCCCGTTCCCCTGCTCGGCCTCCGCCAAACTGCTTCTCTCCTATATGGATTAGGCCATTTAGGAAGGTCCCATTTGTCAGCACCACAGACTTAGCTGGTATTTCTAATCCAATACCGGTGACGACGCCAGTGCAGCGACCATCCTTGACGATGAGGCCTTTGACCATCTCTTGCCAGAAGTCTATATTAGGATGCGCTTCTAATAGATTACGCCATTTTCTAGCAAACAGCATACGATCACTCTGCGCTCTAGGGCTCCACATCGCGGGGCCTTTAGATTTATTGAGCATACGGAATTGGATCATGGTATGATCTGTCACTATACCACTATATCCTCCCAAGGCATCTATTTCTCGTACGATTTGTCCTTTGGCAACGCCACCCATGGCAGGATTGCAACTCATCTGAGCTATCGTCTGCATATTCATGGTAGCAAGCATCACTTTGGCACCCATGTTGGCTGCAGCAACGGCGGCTTCACTACCTGCGTGGCCAGCTCCTACTACTATGACATCATATTCTGGAAACATGCTTTTGGACTTTTGCTAATCGAGTGCAAATATAGGGTGTAAGGGGGAAGCAAACTTGGTTTTCGAAATACAATCAAATAGAAGAAAGACGGATTTATTGTGACATAATAATCCTGATTTACGAACGAATTACCCTCTTACAAAAAACAGCCTCCGATAAGTTCGAAGGCTGTTTTAATATGTAACTATCCGATTTTAAGGATAGTCTTATAAATTATGAGTGTATCTCATATCCTAACATATGTCGTTTTGAAAATACCAAACTCAGGGGTAGAATCATCTATCACCAAGCTATCCCTATTAAATGTCTTGAAATTACAAAAGGCGCCTGCACCTGAATTTCCTCTAATGATGATAGAATCTTGATCATCTGGAAATAACTCGATATTAATATCTCTTTTTTCGTTTTCCCCAGACTGACTGTAGCCAGTTGCAAAGTAATCTGTCATATCAAGATCCTCTTCTATATGCATTACTCGAGTCGAATTAGGAGGCATGGTATCAGTAGTTACTCCATTTATACCAGATATATAGGTCTCAACTTGCCAAGTACCTAACAAGGATTCAAATGGGGAGGTTTGTTCTATGGGGTCTGGAGTAGTAGCTACCTCTTCTTTTGTGCAACTAACTAGCATAAAACCCAGAAAAAGCAGTAGGAATAGATGTTTCATATGATTTATTTTCTTACAAGTTATAGCCTATTGGGATAAAATCAAAACCTACCTCACAATCAAGGACTTATATAATAGTAAAAAGAGATAAGTGGCTAGGAATGATTGTAATATGGAAAACACAATTTTTACATCACATATGTAGAGGTTAATTGCAGATACCCTTACCTTTGCGCCCATAATTGCAAGATAATGACATCTACTACAGAATCAAGAAGGAAATATTGGATGATGACTTGGGTTTCATTGATAGGAACCATTCTGTTTTTGGTATTCTTACCAGAGTGGTTTTGGGTGATGCTGCCGTTTTTAGGGACAGCGTTTGTCTATGCCATGGATTGGGCTTAAGAAAAACCTCTTTTTTATAGATGAATGGAGATGATTATCTCCATTGTACCAAGACAACCCTATCTCCAAGTGAGGTAGGTTTCTTTTTTTAGGGATAAGTGTTACACTATTAGTGGATAATCTCGAAAGGTTGCTCTCAAAATATGTAGAGGCAGAGCAAACCAAACAAATACTAGCTGGGCTGAATCAAGACAAGCCTTCTCGCTTATTGCTCTCTGGAATGATAGGTGCTCAGGAATGCTTTGTCCTGGCCGCATTATTCCAAAGCGTCAAAAAATCCCACATCTACATTGCCACTGACAAAGAAGAAGCGGCCTATGTCCAAAATACACTGGATCAGATTATAGAATCACAGTCAGTTTTTTTCTTCCCTGATTCATTTAGACGTCCTGCTTTCTTCGAAGAACTGGATAATAATAATGTACTGGTCCGTACAGAATCTATCAATAAGATATCTGCCAAGTATCATTCGCATGATATTCTAGTCACCTACCCCGAGGCCATATTCGAAATGGTAGTAGATCCAGCGCATCTCGAATCACAGAAAATCCATATAGCCAAAGAAGAAAATCTAGATGTCGATACCATCATAGAGTTTTTGATAGAGTATGGATTTGAAAGAACCGATTTTGTCTATGAACCAGGTCAATTTTCGATCAGAGGTGGCATCGTTGATATTTTTTCTTTTGGCAATGAGTGGCCATACAGGGTAGAGCTTTTTGATGAAGAGGTAGAAAGTATCAGATTATTTAATCCCACGACCCAGCTCTCCCTTAAGAATATTCAGCGGGTGTCCATTATTCCTAATGTCAGCAACAAGTTTTCTCAGAAAGACAAAGTCTCTATATTCAAAACCCTTCCCCAAGACACCTGTGTGTGGATCAAGGATGTGGACATGTTACTACAACAGCTGCAAAACTGCCAAGACAAAGCCGCCATATATGCTGACCAGGTCAAATACACTGAGGATGAAGCCCTCATAAAACTACTCGGTGATAGAGCCTTCATTTTCCCAGAGAAGGTCATAGAAGAGATAGATGACAAGGATATCATCTTCCTCAAAAAAGCCAACGCCACAATAGAAACAAATAAGGAAATCAAATACAACGCCACCCCTCAACCTAACTTCAATAAGAACTTTAAATTACTACTAGAAGACCTCACGACTAAAGAAGAAAAGAGTACAGAGACCTACATCTTTACGGAGAATAACCGTCAGATAGAGCGATTCTATAACATCTTTGAAGACCTAGGTGCAGAGGTTAATTTCCACCCAGTGAGCAAAGCCATTCACTCAGGATATATTGATACGGATTTGAATGTGGCGCTTTACACTGATCACCAGATTTTCGAAAGATTCCACAGATATAAACTTAGAAAGGGATTCACGAAGGAGGCGGCACTGAGCCTTCGTATGCTGAAGGAATTAAAGCCAGGAGACTTTGTCACACACATAGACCATGGAATCGGGCGCTATAGTGGCCTGGAAAAATTGAATATCAATGGTAAGGAGCAAGAATCTGTTCGCCTGATATATTCTAATAACGATATCTTGTATGTGGGGATAAACAGTCTGCATAAGATATCGAAATACGTCGGTAAGGAAGGCAATAAGCCTAGACTGAGTAAGATAGGAGGGGAGGCATGGAAAAATCTAAGACGTAAGACCAAAAAGAAAATAAAGGATATCGCCCATGAGCTGATAAAGCTTTATGCTAAGCGAAAAGCCTCAAAGGGATTTGCGTTTCCACCGGACGGACACTTGCAGAATGAATTGGAGGCTTCATTTATCTACGAGGATACACCTGATCAGTATGAGACCACGATAGCCGTCAAAGAAGATATGCAGAAGGCCTATCCGATGGATAGATTGGTATGTGGGGATGTCGGCTTTGGTAAGACGGAGATTGCTGTTAGAGCAGCATTCAAAGCCGTATTAGGCGGCAAGCAAGTAGCGATACTGGTGCCGACAACGATACTTGCACTCCAGCATTACAAAACGTTCGGTGGCAGACTGGAGAAATTTGGTGTAGATGTAGATTATGTCAATCGCTTTAGAACCACAAAAGAGAAAACGGCGATATATAAAAGACTAGAGAGTGGAGAACTAGATATTATCATAGGCACACATGCTCTGCTCAATAAAAAAGTGGCTTTTAAAGACTTGGGATTACTTGTGATAGATGAGGAGCAGAAGTTTGGCGTGGCGGCAAAGGAAAAGTTGAGGAATCTCAAAGTCAATGTCGATACGCTAACACTAACGGCGACACCTATACCTAGAACGTTACAGTTCTCACTGATGGCGGCAAGAGACCTCTCAGTCATGCGTACCGCTCCACCTAATAGACAGCCGATACATACAGAAAGACGCGTATTCAATGATGAACTGATTAAAGAATCTATCTATTATGAGTTTACCAGAGGCGGTCAGGTATTCTTTGTACATAATAGAGTGAAGTCTTTGCCAGATATCACGGCGATGATAAGAAAACTCTGTCCAGATCTGGAAGTGGCGATGGCACATGGGCAGATGGATAGTAAGGTTCTGGAAAGGGCGCTTCTAGAATTCATAGGCGGAAAATATGATGTACTCGTCTGTACTAATATCATAGAGACGGGACTGGATATCCCCAATGCGAATACCATCATCATCAATAATGCGCAGAACTTTGGCATGAGCGACCTCCATCAGCTAAGAGGTCGTGTGGGTCGGTCTAATAAGAAAGCGTACTGCTATCTCTTCGCACCTCCCATATCCACGCTAACCACCGATGCGCGAAAGCGACTGAGAACCTTGGAAGAGTTTTCTGACCTAGGTAGTGGATTTCACATCGCTATGAAGGATTTAGATATCCGGGGGGCAGGAAATTTGTTAGGTGGTGAACAGAGTGGTTTTATTGCAGATATAGGTTACGAGACTTATCAGAAGATTCTAGAAGAAGCGATACACGAACTAAAGGAAAACCAGTTCAAGGAGGTTTTCAAAGAGGAAAAAGAAGAAAAGAGAACCTGGGTCTATGATGTAGAAATAGATGCCGATGTAGAGATGCTCATTCCTGATGAATATGTCAATATCATCCAAGAGCGACTCAACATTTATAATGAAATGGGTAAGGTAGATAAAGAGGAAGAACTCACTGCAATGAGAAAAAAACTCAAAGACAAATTCGGGCCTATTCCTTTCCAGGTAGAAGAATTATTCAATGGCATAAGATTAAGGTGGATATGTAAGAAGATAGGTGTAGAAAGGCTATCACTTAAAAAGCGAAAACTCAGATGCTATTTCATCAGCAACCCCCAATCCTCATTCTTTGAAACGGACCTCTTTAATAATTTAATTAAGTTTATTTCCACTCAGGGTAGCGAACATGGCTTGTCACTTAAGCAATCTAACAAGTTCCTAATTATGATTAAAGATGAGGTGAATAATCTCAAGGCTTGTCGTAAGGTGCTCGAGAACTTACTGGAAGATTTGGGGGAGTGATCATTCTGAGTGGTTTACCAATGTTGTAATATTAGGTTTTTCATCGTGTTTTAATCCTTATTAGCATCAAATTTTATATCATGAAATACTATTGTCTCATCGCCTTTCTATTATCACTGAACCTTGCTTTCAGCCAAAACGTCAAACAAGAAAAAATGGCTTTGCTTAACTTTATGGAAGGCGAATGGATAGGTACAACTATGGCCTATGAAGATGGTGTCATCTCTAAGAAGGGATCGGCCTACCAAAGAATTGCCTTTGATTTGGACAAACATATTTTGGTGATAGAGTTGAACTCTGAATTTCTTCAGCTGCACACAATAATTTATTATGACGATACAGATGATACATATTATTACAACCCTTTTTATAAAAGTGGCGCAGCTAAATATCCAGCGAAATATGTAGATGGGCAATTAATAGTCAACAGCAGTGAGAGTAGACGATTTGTATTTAGCCGAACAGAAGACGGCGGCTTTCGAGAGTATGGTGAGCAATTGATAGATGGACAATGGACTAAGTATTTTGAAGACATTTTTACCAATTCAAAGTGATAGTGCATCTATGAAACACATTTCCACCATCATCTTCCACAACATCCCATCTCCAATAATCACTCATTCTGATCTATTTGTATTTCTTAAGGAAATTAGGGGGAGTCATAGATGGTCCACATAGATTTTGCTATTCGATCTGTAGCCTCGTGGGCGCTTTTCACAAGTGCCTCGGTAAGAATGAGCTGCATGATGAAATTTCGCTATACTCTTTGTCCTGGCTTCTTTGAATTGTAGATACGTTACACATTACATGGCTTATCTGCTTATCCGATTGAGAATGAATGTAAGTAGGTTATTTTAGGATTTTGAGATGCATTACATATCATACTCGTTTACTATGCTTCTAGCTATTGCATCATAATACTCACCCTCATTCGATAATTTTTGTAATCTTCTTAATGATGTTTCCTTCTGATTACCAAGAGTCGATAATGCAATAAACAATTCGGCTTCTTCTTTTTGTTTTGCACTGGCTGATTCAGACTGTATTATTTCATAAAAGATTTGATGCGCCTCAGTATTGCTCTTCATTATTAGATGTGCATGAGCCATATTGAGTCTTGCCTGAATGTGAGTATGAGAATCATTGGATGTGTGCGATTTGAAATATTCTATTACTTTAGGCATCTGCGATACATCCCTATTCTTCAATAAGAAAATATAATCCTGAGAAAAATTATAATTATTAGAGTGATCTCCTTTCGTCACTTGATTACCAAAATTCAATCTAGAATTATTATAGGCCATAGCTATGACTTTTGTGGTTGTCTCCTCCGTCTGCGCTCTCCACGAATAGTAAATTATGGAACAAAGAACTAAAGCTACCAAAGCAATTAAGAAAGCTTTTGTAAGTTTAAATTCACTACTTCGTTTATTTTTAATATTTGAATTAGGGCGCCTTAGAGAAAGCTCCTTAGCTTCAGCCCTTAGAGAATCTTCTTCTAATTGATCAATCATCTCCATTTCGAATCTTGCAGTTTCTAACTCAATTGATAGAACTTTGTTATTTCTTACTTCATCCTCAAACAACTGTTTTTCATCTTCAGACATTAGGTTGTATAAGTATTTTTGAATTCTATTAAAGCCTTCCATTGTTTGATTTTATATGTTCCATAATTTCTGGATCATTATTTACCAAATTTTTAATTCTGCCTTCACACCTTGCCCCTAAATTTTTTATACTCTGAATTTTTATTTTATTAGCTTCCGACATTTCTTTAATCGTCATGAAGTTTCCATATTTCTGTCTGACATATGTTCGACACTTGTT
Organism: uncultured Saprospiraceae bacterium; assembly: GCA_964591455.1. Taxonomy (GTDB): domain Bacteria; phylum Bacteroidota; class Bacteroidia; order Chitinophagales; family Saprospiraceae; genus RFSX01. The sequence continues at coordinate 11,185 of CAZQDZ010000031.1, read as the reverse complement.
TGACAACTGTTTATATATTCTTCTTTTGAGTTTGGCTTCATATCGGCTTTCCTCTAATTCAATATAGTCATACTCTACAGATTCCGTATCACCCTTACTTTTATCTAGTTCATCGAAGTATTCCCGTTGATTAATGTGAACTTTTTTGTTGTCAGAAAGAAATCGCAAACATAAAATACGACAGATACCTATAAAGAAAGTTTTCAATGAGCTTTTACGATTGAATTTGTTTTTTTGGACTGACCGGATGAATTCTATTAGGCCATCCAAATATATTTTTTCCTGTTCCTCTTTATCTGACAGCAATTTCTGAATGATAAAAAATGTTTCAGATCTTAATGAGGAATCTAGGAACAATAAACCAAAAATCTTTTTTTTAGACTTTAGCCCTCCTCTTATCATTTTAATCACCTTTTCGTCTGAATAACCTGGGATCATGCTTGTCAAAAATTATTAAAAAAACCTAGGAAGGAAGAACTGAATAGCAGCTCATTTGTGTTTGCAATTGGTGCTCGAAAAATAATTAATTTTTTTCCATTTTTTATGGGTACTTATCTTCTTTATTTATGACAAATGTTTGTTTGCTTTTTAAAAAACCTAAAAATTGTCATGAAAATAATGATCTGCTAGTATATCCTACATAAGTTTCAGTTTAGTGTTATTGTGTCAATATTCTAATATAATATACGTCAATCTTCACATGGAATAGAGTAAAAATCTCTTAAGTGTAAATGCAACAAGAGAGCTGTTCCAAATAGTTGTGGAGATGATGAAAGTAAGAAAAATTGGAGAAATAGAATATTGATTCTAACGACGTATATCTCTATTTAGTAGCCAGTTTGAAATCCACAATTAACTGAGCACTAATAAGACTCTAAAATTGAGATCTTACATGTATAGAATTACATCTTGGAAAGTAATACTGCCTCAATAAAATTTATAATGAATATCACTACTTCTTTCATATTCTAGAAGGCTAGATATGATTGATCTAAACCACAAAACAATGAAAACACCAACCTTAATCGCCTTACTCTTTACCCTCTTATTTTTAAGTTGCACAGATGAAACTACGACTGGAAATAATAACAGTCTGGGAATCATTGAAGCCCTCATTGATGATAACTTAATCACAAACTCAACAACTCCAGCTTCAATTGATATAGATTCTACACGTTCTGCACTTTTTGTAGTCGGGCTCGAAACTGAGATAAGTCCTGGATCTCCAACCTTATCTATATCCATTAGCTACCCAAACGGAGAACCATTAGAAGAGGGTCAATATATATTCGATGACATTGATAGTTTAGCCCAACTAGAGGGGGTATTTGCTGCTTTGTTTTACAATACAGGTGTTTCTCTTTTTTCAGCACCTATAGGAGAAGGACGTCTGGAGTTGAACATAGAATCTCTAGACTTAAGATCTGGTGGTCATATTGAAGGAACATTTTCAGGAACCCTCATTGATGACGAAACAGATGAACTTATTAGTGTAGAGAATGGCCTATTTAATAGCACTATCATCTAGCCCGAAAGCATATTCTATTTTGAATATGCTTTATAGCATAACTCCAAATTAAATTAAAACCAAATAATTGAAAACATGAATAGATTAATACTCTTATTGGCATTGCTATTTGCATTGTTTAATGCAGATGCTCAATCTTATGATTCAGCCGTAGGAGCCCGATTAGGTTCGCCTTTGTCGGTATCTTATAAGCGCTTTGTCTCAGAGAATAACGCTATTGAAGTCTACGCTGGTGGTAGATTCCAACCATTTGTTAACTGGTTTATTATTAGTGGTGGATACCAATTACACAAGCCCTTATTAGAAGAAGAAATAGCTGGTTTGCGCTGGTATTATGGCTTTGGAGGGACTGTAAGTTTTTTGACCTTCGACCAGTTTTTTATTGGTGACAGTGGGACTTCTACTCTTATTGGTGCCCAGGGTTACTTGGGGCTAGATTATACATTTAAGGATATACCTCTTAATTTAAGTATAGATTGGGTGCCCACAGTTTTTGTCAATGGATTTGCTTCTGGCTTTGGTGCAGGCTTTGGTGCATTATCTGCCCGTTATATTCTTAATCGGCAGAACTAATTGGTATGAATACGAAATCTTTATTATTCTTTCTGACATTACTGATGACTATTGGTTTGTTCTTGCAAGATGTAAACGAGCCAAATAATGAATTTCAAAATGCCACTGAAGTAGTTTGCTAGAGAAATTTCAATGGATTTATACTAACGCTAGATGATCGGAATGGTATTCTATTCGAGTATCAGGAAAGACATGTTTTTTTATCCTTGGATTATAGCTCATCGCTGCTTGTTCCTCACAAATGAAAAAGAAACAAATGAAAATAATTACAATCTTCTTGACTTTATTTTTCTTCATTGGAAATCTAATAAGTCAAGCAACATTACCCTTTGAAGATAATTTTGAGACTGGTATATTAAATTTGAATTGGTGGACACCCTTCCCAAGTATGATTGGTATTGATGGACTTATAGAAGTTGAACAAGGAATCGGAGTTGATAATACTAATGGTTTGAAAATTGGAAAGCTAAATGACAATAGTGGAGCTACGACCAATTCGTTGGATTTATTATTAGACCTTTCTAATCAATCTAATGTCGAGATGACTTTCTGGATAGCGGATTGGTTTGATGAAACGGATCCAGATGATGGAATTTATTTTAGTGATGATGGAGGAGATACCTTTACAAAGGTATTGGATTTTAGGCCTGCGGAATGGTGTGATAATCTTTATGGCCAACATCCACCATTGGATGTAGACAAGCTAGCGAGTGCTGAAAGTCTAAGTTTAACCGACCAATTTATTATCCGATTCCAGCAAAGAGGCGTAGATGATTTTGTAGGAAATTCGGGTACAGCTGGAGATGGATTTTTTCTGGATGATGTAAATGTATATGACCCAGGGTTAGTCTATGCAACTCTGCCTTTTGAAGATGATTTCGATACTGGTGTATTCAAAGATTCATGGGCTTGGAACTTTGCAGACCAAACGGCAACAGTTGGTTCAAATTTTGGAATTACAAGTCCGATGAGCAAGGTAGCTATTGAAGGTTCTATTGGAATAGACAATACAAATGGAGTAGCCATCGGCCGCAGATGTGATGGTGCTTTTACAACCAATGCATTAGATTTACATCTCGACCTTTCTAGTCAATCTAATGTCGAGATGACTTTTTGGATAGCGGATTGGTTTGATGAAACGGATCCAGATGATGGAATTTATTTTAGTG
>CAZQDZ010000031.1:0-7815 GCA_964591455.1 uncultured Saprospiraceae bacterium | reverse complement strand
ATGATGGCGGAGATACCTTTACAAAAGTTCTGGACTTCGACTTTTCAAATACGGCTAACAATATTTACATAGAGTATCAAATCGATATTTCAAGTTTAGCAAACTCAAACTCAGTTGAATTAACTGAAACTTTTATCATTCGATTCCAGCAAAGAGGAGTAGATGATTTTGTAGGAAATTCGGATACAGCTGGAGATGGCTTCTTTTTGGATAATGTAAATATAACTGGGATGACAACTTCCACATCATCTATATCTGAAACTAATTTAATTAAAATATACCCCACACCGAGTATAGATAATATAAATATTGATTTTGTACAACTAAATGATGCTGTTGAATATGTAGCATTTTATAATTATTTAGGCAATATGCTTCTTAATAAAGAAGTACAGAATCATAGTTTACCGCTAAAATTTGATATATCTAATTTTCCATCAGGAGTGTATTTTCTGTCAATTAAATTTGAGAATGGAAATCAAATTACGAAGAAAGTAGTAAAGGAATAACTGTGCTAAACAAAAATATACACTTTTCGGTAAGCTCTTGAAATAACAAATTATGAATTTAGTATGCCTACATGCCATCGTTCTTTATGACGAACCTAGAGATGAACAAGGAAACTTTGCCCTTGGAACGGTAAAGAGTTGGGAGAGAACCGGAGAATTTTATAACAATAATAGAGGTAGTGGAAATCGAGGCGGCGGAGGCGGCAGTAGTGGTTGCATGATTATTTTATTACTTATACTTGGCATTGGCCTCCTTGGAGCTTGTTAAACGCTAATTAGAAAATCCTTTGAAAAACTCATGACAAATTAATTATAATGATTTCTAAAGGCCCTTTGCTCTTGGGGTCGTTTCCCTTACCATGGATTAGAAGGAAGTTAGCTAAGCTTAGACACATAGCAAGTAATTTATTAGGTTTTAAGTCCGATTCAGAAATCAAATTAATCCAGAATGGTAATTAAAAATTGTAACGATTTGGGTGGATGCAAGATGTTTCTAGCAGATCTCTCATGTCCATCTTTGCTATGCATGCTATAAATAATATTAAGTCTTATGCAGAGCAATATTTTCATCTTTGAGGATGATATTGGTGTCCTAGAGAAAATTGTAGCTCAATTAAAAGACTTAGGATGCAATAACATAGTTACAGCTACGTCAAAAAAGCAAGCCTTCAGAGCCTTGACAGAATCAATTTCTAATATTGTAATCTTAGATATAGGAAATCCTAATTTTTCAGAAGTTGGGTCACAAATAGTTAATCTAGCAAATAGAAAGATATACTTCGCTGGTGAAGAGAAAGAAACATCTCTTATCGGTGATCATATTTATATTCTAAAGAAAGGCAGCTATTATAAAGTTAGTATTTCTGAAATATTATTTGTTAAAGCAGATAAAGGTTGCATTATTATAAAAACTCTAAAAGATACATTTACAATCAGTTCCACGATCAAGAGTTTTGCACAACAATTAAATAGTCCTTTATTCATACTAATTCATCGATCGTTTTATATCAACATTTGTCACATGAGTTCGTTCAGTAAGGAACATGTCATAATTGAGAAGAATAATAGATTGCCGCTCAGTAATTCTGGCTATGAAAGATTAATTAGAAGTGTAAAAAGATTGAAAACTAAAGGATAATCAAGAATGCGTTCAATATGTTTAGGTAACTATGTAGATTGCAGGCATCAGTAAGCCTGATTTATTTTAATATCCTCTCATCCATCTACTTTTAACTGATCTAGAAACCTTTCCGTCTCCGCCACATAAACCACAAGTACTAGCTGCTCCGCTACAAGAAGGGCAGGTAACACCACTGTTTATAGAATTTGATAAGACAGATGAGGCAAAATTAAACAAGTCCTCTTCAGCACTTGTTTTAGAATATTTTTCTACCATTTCCCCACCTTTACCAAAGCCAAAAACATATTCGGTAGATATCATAAAGGCTTCCCTGCCTTCGTCATCTAAAATTCTGGGATTTTTCTCTAGCAGATTATAGCAAGTAATTTGATTAACCATATAGGCTTCTCTTAATAGGTCATACTCTTCCTTGTAGTTTGTTAATACCTCAAAGTGAGGTGCTAATGCTTCTTCAGCTTTTTTCTTGATATGTGGATTTTGAAGAAAGCTATAAACTGAGGCGCCAATAGACTTGAAGTCTTCTATTTTAGAATGACGAGCCTCTTTCTTTTTCATACTTCCTACCTCATGGAGCTTTAAATCTCTCTTTTTTTTCATGAGTAGCATTTTGGCATCTACTTGTATTGAAGGATCTAACTGGGCAATAACATTATCCTCATACCGTTTCATTTTTACTTTGATAGTATCCATTAATACGATCATTTCAAAGGCTTCAAGTTCTAGTTTTTCAAACTTCTCTTTATTTGAACTAAGAGATTCTCCACAGGAATATATCGACAAAGAAATGACAAGAATGAAAAGAGTGGAAAGAGGCCAATATTTTGTTATAGTATTATCCATCTAGATTATTTCTTTGTCATTTGAATGCCTCCATTGTCAATCCCTATAATTTCAAAACGATTGATCACACTATTAATCTTGATAGCTAGCTCTTGGTTGCTGAGCTGTGTGATGACAGCAATAAATCCTACACCATCATTCATATTCATGTTTGCTGATTCGACCCCAGAGATGGATTTAATCTTATTTGTTGCTTCAAGTAATGAACTAAAATCAGCACCTGACAAGCTTAAGTTGACTCTCGATGAGCCAGCTGTGTTTGTGTCGTTTGCAATTCCCCACTGATCTTTTGAGTCTGCAAGTACTTCTGTAGCTTTGATTATTGCCTTTTCTACTGCGTCGTTAAGTGCCACACTTCTATCACTACTGCCAGCTAACTTTACGCCGAATAAAGAAGCACCATTCAGACCTTTAGATTTCCCTTCCATCTCTACAGATTCGCTAAACAAAACTTCTCTAGAAAAAGGATCCATTACTTGTAGTACGAATCCTACATGAGCCTTACTCTTACCTATATTAATGCCCAATGCTCCAGCCGATTTCCTGCCTTCAGCATATTCTGTAATCTCACCTGTTATAATGGCTTGAGCTCCTAATAAATTTCCCTTTTGAGCTCCAGTATTATTTGTATACCCCTGATCAGACCAACTATATTCCGCATCAAAATCTCCTTTGTTACTTGCACTAGCGAGCACATTGAAACAATTGACTTTAAATAGCGCATTTTCTAGCATGGCAGCTAATTCCTCTCCTATTTGATTGTGATCATTAGTCCGCATTCGAGATCTAAACCGTATAACAGAGACTCTTACTCGTTCTGATCGCTCAACGTTTTCACAGATTTTTTTGACCTTTTCAAAATCTACAGATTGAGATTGTAGATTGAAGGATAAGAATAGAAAGAATAGGAAAGTGATGACAGAAAAATTAAGTCGTAGCATATTGTTTTCATTGTTAATTAGAATATACAATCCCATTGTAGGGTTGTCTATTCATCCTTGGGGTTAAGAAGGCATATTGTAGAAATGAGAATGAAGTTAATCTTTTGTATTGCAGCACTTTCATAGGTTCTTATAATTGCTAACTACTTTCAAACCAATAGCTCATATTTTCTATTAAGCGTCCAGAAATAGATTGTTTTGGAGAGCAAAACTTGTAAATGGGAAAGCGCAGGTGTAATTATTTAGATTCTGCATTTCGTTTGAGTCTCGGTTGTAGGAAATGCCTAGTTAGTATTGTCTACTAATCAGTTACACTTAAACACATCTATTTTTTATCATCGGCTGTGTCTAGTGATTATAATCAGATTTTGATGGAGATGTTTTTTAGAAGCATAGAATTTCTTAGTTTTATCTGTAGAATTATTTTGTCACCAACCCCAGAAAAACAACACGTGCCTCTAGTACCTATATAGCCCTTCTAGGAAGTTCATCATACTACTAAGTCTGTTTTTAACCCCAAATTAAACAAATGAGACATTCTCTTTTGATAATACTATTCATGTATTATATGCCAGTCGTTTTGACTGCGCAATCTGAACGAAATGACACTGCTGACAAATCACTAACAACACAAGAACTGCTGACACAAGCGCTTGATAGTGCTCAGGTGTTGTTAGATAATCAATCACATGAAGAAGCCAAAATATTTCTCAATCAATCAAAGGCATTACTCTTTAATATTGACAACGACACTTTAGAAATAGATCTAACATTTAAGTTGGGGAAAGCCCTATTAAAAAATAGCGAACGTGACTCTAGCTTAGAATACCTAGAAAAGGCCTATAAGAAAAGTAAAGAAAAATTAGGAACAGAAAGTGAGCTATATTGTTTGTCTACAGAGTATCTCGGATACTATTATTACTATTCTGGTGATTACAGTAAAGCCATTGAATACACAGAGAAATCAGCTATGGCAGGTAAAATAGTATATAAATCTAAACATTCGGAGTATATAAGAATACTAGCCAATTTAGGTGCATTTTATAAAAGAGCAGGTCATCTTGAGAAGGCTATTTCTATATATAGGGAAACCTTAGGTACTCTAATAACTTCTACGCATCAAGACTCTATTATACTTGCAAGTCTCTACAATAATCTTGGAACTGCACATAGAAAAATAGGTAAGTTAAAAGAATCCATTTCTTATTTGAATATTGCCATTGAAATAAATCAAAAATTGAGGAGGGATATAAAAGTGGCAGCATCTTACGAAAATTTAGGAATTGCGTGGTACACTATTGGTGACTATGAGAAGGCAAGAATCCTACATGAAAAGGCATTGGCAATAAAACTTAAAAACGATAGCAATCAATTTAGCAGTATTGGAAGTACATATAATGGATTAGCCATTATATCTTCATTAAAAGGTGATATTGAAGCCGCTATTAAAGATTATAATAAAGCTTTAGCTTATTTCTTAAAAGATTTTGGTCCAGTTCATCCTCGTACAGCAGAGATATATCAAAATCTTGGACACGTTACTTATCGATTAGCTCAAGAAAAAGGAGAGAAGAAATTGTTCGATGTTGCTTTAGAAAATTTCAAAGAAGCGATCACCATTTTCGAAAAAACAAATGGAAAAAATTATCCTGAAATAGCAAATATATATCTTGGTCGATCGCAAGCCTATTTGGGATTAGATCAAAGTGAAAAAGCTCGTGGAGATTTAAACAAAGCACAAGCTATATGGAGTAATAATGAACACAACTTTGACCTTGAAAAAGGTGTCTACTACGTATACCTAGCTTTGATAGATATAAACGAAGAAAATTATAAATATGCCATAGAAAATCTTAATGAGGCTCTATCAATAAGGGGATATTCAGAGGAAAACAAAATTGGAATGCCCCTAATTACACTTACTAATTCCATAAACCCCTTCAGCTATAAAAGAGAATGTTATGCAGCTCTTGCATTAAAAGATAACAAATACAAGGACAGCCTGTACCATTGTCACAATGAGATTCTAAATCTGTCTGATCAGCTCTATTCTAGTTCCAACTACAACGCTACTAAGCAATATTACATGTATGCGCTCAAACCAATATACGAGGACATAATACAAGATCTAATAGATGACAACCATCAGGAGGGCACAGAAAAATTATTCCAATATTTTGAAAAAAATAAAAGCAGAATACTCACTGAGCAATTAAAAAAAGAGCATACCCAACTAAACTTCAATCTTCCAGACTCTATAATTATACGTGAAAAAAACCTTAATAAGAGAATTACTGAATATGACAAGTTGTTATTAGAGATAAGCGAACAAACATCTATAACGTCGGATTCATTAGAACAGGATTACAAAGATCAATTATTTGATCTACAAAAAGAAAAAGAGGATTATTTTCATTTTCTTAAGACAAACTATCCAAACTACTACCGTATCCAGCATGATCTAAACGTTGTGTCTATCCCAGAAGTACAGAATGAATTGTTGCAAGATAGTGTTGCGCTCATTGAATATTTTGTAGGCGACACATCTATCTATGCGTTTGTAATTACAAAGGAACAATCACAAGTAATACCAATCAAAAGAGATTTTCCATTGGATGAATATATTAATGACTTCAGAAAAGGAATAAGCATTGATGCAAACAGGTTTCCAGATAACCAACAAGACAGTCTGAATCAGTTGTATACACAGAGTGCCTATAAACTATATCAGAAATTAGTAATACCACTCAAGAGGACGTTGTCTGGTATAGATAAACTTATTATTATACCTGACGATGTAATCGGATATATCCCCTTTGATGCTTTATTGACGTCAGAAGTCAATGAAACAATGAGACTCAGAGAGTATCCCTATTTTATTAAAGAATATCAATCTAGTTATGCCTATTCAGCAACGTCTCTGAGAGAAATGATGCAAAAGAAGCATGTAGATAAAAGAAGGAAGAACTTTCTTGGGGTAGCTCCATTATTTGAAGGAGAGCATGGTCATAATTTACTGAAAGCAAGAAATGTGGATTATGCAAACAAGAGAAATGATCTATTGCCTCTTAAGTATAACGTAGAAGAAGTGAGAAGACTCAATGAACTATTGGGAGGAGAGATTCTTATGGATACTGAGGCAACAGAATCAGCCTTTCTCAATAGTGCTAGCCAATTCCAGATTATTCATTTGTCTACACATGGAAAAGCTAATGATCTTGTCGGAGATAATTCATTCATTGCATTTTATGAAGTAAAAGACAGTGTCGAAAATGAGTGGTTATATAATAGAGAATTGTATAACATGGAACTGAATGCAGACATGGTTGTATTAAGTGCCTGTGAGACAGGAGTGGGAGAGTTACAAGGTGCAGAAGGAATAATAAGCCTAGCAAGAGGTTTTTCATATGCGGGAGCCAAAAGTATAGTGACTACATTATGGTCAGTAGATGATGAAGAAGCACCAGAATTAATGGTAGGCTTTTACGAATATTTATTAGATGGTCACACTAAGGATGCAGCACTAAGGAAATCAAAACTAGATTATCTTTCTAAAAGTACGAAACCTCATCCCTATTATTGGGCAGGTTTTATTCCTATAGGAGATATGGAGATTGTTAGTTTTGATAAAAACAACTACTACTTAGTTGGCCTAGGGTTTTCTGTACTGCTTTTTCTAATCTTTATGGTTGTCTTTAAGAAAATGGGCAAGTCATAAACTGGATGGCTATTGAAAAGTTGCTTCTGGAATAGCAGTAATATAATACAAACTTTAACGAGGCTTAGATAAGTACCACCATTAGATTAACGTTCAAAATAACTTTTTTGCAAAAATCATTCAGGGCATAGATTATCATTAGACTTCCCCAGATAAGTAGACATTCATATAAGTTAATTGGCATCAATTGTTGATTGCTTTGAATTGTACCTAAATGGAATTGAAACTGACGAAATGTTATTCGATTTTGTTTTTTGTTTTTTGTTTTTCTTTGAATTGTACCTAATTGGAATTGAAACCCACTTTACAAGGTCATCTACAAAGTTCTGCTGCCACTTTGAATTGTACCTAATTGGAATTGAAACAAGACTGGCTCGACTCCAACTATATCAGTTTCTAATTCTTTGAAATGTATCTAATTGGAATGCTCACCACTTATTGCAATATGTTATGTTTGTGTCTTTGAATTGTACCTAATTGGAATTGAAACGCTGGAAGCAATCACCTTGATGGCCCAGATCTAGAGGCCAATCAAAATTTTATAAAGTATAAGTGGAAGGGCAATCAGTAACATTACATAATCATTACATACTTATTTGCCAATGCTCAACATCACAAGTGTCCAAAATAAATAAAAAAGACATGGAGGTTTTTCCCTATACTTAG
>CAZQDZ010000030.1:0-57567 GCA_964591455.1 uncultured Saprospiraceae bacterium | reverse complement strand
CCAGTATTTGTTGCAAATCAAATGATGTTTGGTCATGCTGTTTTGTCACCCATACCGGATATAGAAAACATCGATTACTTTTTGATTATTGGTGCCAACCCAATCGCTTCGAATGGTAGTTTTATGTCGACACCTGATATAAAAGGAAAGATAAAGGCCATTCAAAATAAGAAGGGAAAAGTAGTTGTGATTGACCCTCGAAAAACAGAAACTGCGAAAAAGGCATCTGAACATTATTTTATAGTCCCAGAAAGAGATGTTCTCTTGCTATTGTCCATTGTCAATGAAATTTTCAGAAGAGATGCGGTTAAAAATTCTAGGGTGTTGTCTTTCACAGAAAACGTAAATTACTTAAAGGATATAACAAAAGACTACACGATAGAGCAGGTTGCTGCTCCAACCGGAATGACTGTAGCCCAAATCAATCATATTGTTGATGATTTGTTAAACCATGAGAATGCGGTAGTCTATGGAAGGTTAGGTATCAACATCCAAACTTATGGAACCCTGTGTCAGTGGTTGGTGCATTGCATAAACATCCTAATCGGAAGCATGGACCGCAAGGGTGGATTGCTATTTACTGTTCCCGCTATAGATTATGTATCCCTCATGGCGCACGAATCAAAAATGTATCGCTATAAAAGTCGAGTGGGTGAATATGAAGAGGTTGTAGGTGAGTATCCAACGGCGACCTTGGCGGATGAGATTCTTACTGAAGGTGAAGGTCAAGTCAGAGGACTTCTGACCATTGCGGGTAATCTTGCTCGCTCCGCTCCTAATTCAGATCTAATTGAAAAAGCACTTGAAGATTTGGAATTTATGGTTGCAGTAGATATGTACATCAACGAGACGACCCAATATGCTGATGTTATTCTTCCTCCTGCTGTCGGTCTTGAAACAATGCATTACTCTTTTGTACTCCACATGGTGGCAACTAATAATACGGCAAAGTTTAGCTCAGCACCTTTGAGCATTTCAAAAGAGCAACGTTATGATTGGCAAATAATGGGCGAGCTTCAACGAAGACTTTTTGACGGAAATGTCTTAAACAGATTGAAGAGTAACATTATGTCTAGAATTCATCCAGAAACCAAACTTGATCTCGCTTTAAAAACGGGACCATATGGTGTTTGGAAAGGCAGAGCATTCAAAAAAGATGGTATCAGCTTAAAGCGATTGAAAAAACGTAATGTTGGAATAGAGTTGTCAAAACTCGAACCTGTACTCCCGAATCGTCTATTTACAAAAGATAAAAAAATCGAACTTACTCCTAAGAGGTTTGTTAAAGAATTGGAAAAAGTTAACGATTTATTTGAGGCCACCATCCCTGAAGAATACCCTCTAAAACTAATCGGAAGGAGACACTTAAGAAGTAACAATTCATGGATGCACAATTTTCCTGTCCTTGACGGTGGTTCCAGAAAGTGTACAGTCTTAGTAAACCCTGAAGATGCTAAAAAATTTAATATTGAAGATAATGAAATGGTGAAAGTTAATAGTGAATTCGGCAGCATTGACATTGAAACTGAAATCACTACTGATATCATGAGTGGAACCATTTGTATTCCACATGGTTGGGGGCATAATTCGAAAAATACTAAATTGGATTTTGCCAATCGTAATTCTGGTTCAAATGTAAACGTACTTATGAACCATAAAAGGTTAGATGCACTTTCCTCAAATATGGCATTTAATGGACAACCAGTTGCAATTCGACGCATCATCAAGTGATAAAAGGCTATAACAAATAATATCAGGGCATACTTCGTTCAGCCCTATCTCGCCACTATCAAAATTCCATTGGGCACAACTAAAACTAAATACAAAAAATGAAAGCCGGCAACTTCGTAATATCCTTAGATTTTGAATTGATCTGGGGAGTAAGAGATAAAAGAACGATTGAAACCTATGGCAAGAACATAGAAAATGTTCCGATTGTTATAACCAAACTATTAAGTTTATTTAGAGAATATGACATTCATACAACTTTTGCAACAGTTGGTTTCCTTTTTGTGAAAAATAAAAATGAATTAATAAAGTATACTCCAAATATTAAACCTTCTTATTTGATAGACAATCTATCACCATACAACGGTCACTATGATCTAATAGATGACATCCAAAAGGAAAAATATCATTTTGCTCCAAATCTAATCAAACAAATCTCAAATGAAGATAATCAGGAAGTAGGGACACATACACATTCACATTATTATTGCTTAGAAGAAAATCAGAGTAAAGAAGAGTTTGAAGAAGATTTAATACTTGCACAATCTTTATTAGAAAAAGATAACCTCAAAATGAATTCGATTGTCTTTCCAAGAAATCAAATAAATCATGCCTATTTAAAGGTTTGCAGTAAATATGGAATTAAGTGCTATCGCGGAAACCCAATATCTTGGTTTTTTTACAAAGATGCTAAGAAGCTATCTCGTATTTTTCAACGAGCAGTAAGATTCATCGATCGATATATAAATATAACTGGCCATCATTCTTATAACATAGAACAAATAAATAAAGAGGCTGAAATAATTAATGTTCCTGCAAGTCGGTTTCTCAGTCCTTACAGTAAAAAATTCAGTAGAATTGAATCTCTACGACTTAATAGAATCAAAAATCAAATGAGTTACGCCGCAAAAAAAGGACTAACATATCACTTGTGGTGGCATCCACATAATTTTGGCGAGTATATGGACGAAAACTTTATTTTTCTAGAGAAAATTTTAATCCACTATAAAATGTTGCAGCAAAGAAATAGTTTTAAAAGTTTAAATATGTATGAAGCTTCTCTTACATTAACCAACACTTAATTTGATGGACGAAATTGTTTTAAAAAACCTACAGAAACAAGATTCAGAAGAAATTGAATTACTGGCTTTAGAAAATGGTGGTCGTAAAAGTTTAAATAGGAAGAACATAACTCATTGGTATTTTGATAATCCACATAAATCACATTCTTTATGGAAAGCAGTATTAAAGAATAAAATAGAAGGATATGCAGCTACCAATAATTTTTATCATAAAATTGATGAACAACTATTTTTAGCAGGATTCCCGCAAAATGTTTTTACATCGAATGAAATTAGAGGTAAAGGTATTTTTAAGAGATTATATTTTAAAACCGAAATAGAAAATATCGAGAATAATAAAGTTGATATCTTTTTGACATTCACCAATAATTTGAGCACGCCAATATTTGAAAATAAATTTGGATATAAAAGAGGTATTCAACAAAGTTTACTTGTGAATATACCAAATCCATTAAATGTCTTATCAAAAAAATCGTATAAAGAAATTGATAGTTTAGACAACGTAATCTTCGATTCAAAGATTCATCAATTCGAAAATGGAAGAGAAAAGGACCTAGATTATTATAAGTGGAGATATTCAACTTGCAATCCTGAAAACTTAAAAATTTTAAAGATTAATGCAAAAAACCAATTGTTAGGTTACGCATTTTTGATTAAAAGAAAAGTTAAAGGAATTCCAATTTTACTATTAGCAGATATCATAGGAAAAGATGAAGGTAGTATAAGTAAAATAATTGAAGCATGTTCAATCTATTCTGCAAAAAAATTATACCCGGCTTTAATAATGTTTGAGTTGTCAAACAACTATAAGAACAGAGGAATAAACTTTAGGGTTAAGCAAAAATCTGTATTTCAGGTTAAAGGAAAAACTGAGGATGAAACTGAATATTTAAGTAAAATCAAGTTTAATTTTTTCTATGGAGATCTCGATTACTTCTGGTAAAGTTATTGACATATTGCTGATTGGTGCTGGTCAGCGGTCCGGTGATATCAAACCTGGCATAGGTATATTGTGGGCCTTTGGCTAAAGGCACAGACATCAAGTATCACAGTCTCTTGGAAGCAGGAGATGACTTGGTCAGTACCAGCGAAGGCTTGCGCAGAACAAGAGCAGTCGGGTACATCTATGGGGAGAATGATGAGACAACTTGTGATTGGGTCCGTCACGGTAAGAATGGGCGACTGGCCTGCGGGCACGTCCAAAATCATGAAAGTGTCTTGAGTTACACTCTGTACAACTAGTCACAGATCTGACTCCACGACAAACATGCCTGTTTGTATGTCATTCCATGGGCGCTAGCCATAATAGGACATAAGATTTCATAGCACAGTTAGAAGCATCTATATTCTAATCTTCCTAACTTTGTCCCAATTAAAAAAATCGGGAGTATTGAATATGAGAGCTATAAATTTTCTTTTTCTCTTTGTAATTATATTTTCCCTGACAGGTTTAGACGGGAGTGCACAAAACCAGCCAAACATACTGCTAATCATTGCTGATGATTTAGGGATAGATGGCCTCGATGGAAATGACCTTGGCGTCACAGCTGCTAATACGCCTACGCTAGACAGTCTTAAGGACATGGGTATTACCTATACCAATGCATGGGCGACGCCTTTATGTACCCCCACGAGGTCCGCTATTATGAGTGGCAAATATGGTATCAAGAATGGTGTTAGGACGGTGCCTGGTAATCTTGACTTGGTGCATGAGTCTATATTTTCTTATCTGGATAGAGAAACTGATGATGCCTATGCATCGGCGGTGATAGGCAAATGGCATATTGCAAATCCAGCCAATTTGGAGCATATCAGTGATCATGGGGTTGATTATTTTGAAGGTGTTTTAGGTGGCGCTGTCAATGATTATTTTATGTGGAGGAAAATCGAAGATGGCGAAGAAGTTATCGTCAATGAGTACGCCACCACACATCTTACAAACTCCGCTATTGATTGGATGGGTAATCAAGATCAACCTTGGTTTTTGTGGTTGGCACATTTTGCGCCACACCAACCATTTCATGTTCCGCCTGCAGACTTATATACAGGAGACGAACCTGTTAACAATAGACAAATGTTTCTGGCAACTGTAGAGGCATTAGATTATGAAATTGGGAGATTACTAAATAGTATGGATGAAGACACGAGAGAAAATACGATAATCATATTTATCGGCGATAATGGCTCTCCTAGGTCAGTCTCTAGAGGATTTCCACAAGGTCACTCCAAAGGGACTTTATATGAAGGTGGATTACGTGTACCCATGATTGTCACCGGAAATAGTGTGACAAGATCTGGTCAAAAGGAGACAGGTCTTGTGCAAGTAAATGATCTCTACGCTACCATCATAGAGCTTGTGGTAGAAGACTTGCCAGGTGGTATATATAACAGTTATAGTCTTAGACCATCTCTTAATCGACGAAATCAGATAGAACGGCCATATATATACGCAGACAATATGCCTGATGATGGGGAATCCTGGGCTATTAGAAATCAAGACTACAAACTCGTTCTGAACGAAAACGGAGATAGAGAATTCTATGACCTTAGAAATAATATACAAGAAGACCAAAATCTCATTGGAAGTCTTAGCTCGCAGCAGGAATCTATCTTGGCAGAATTAGAAGCCGAAGCGGCAGACATTAGAGCGGGTTGGTCTTGTCAGGATTTAATTATAAATGGAGATGAGGAGAACATCGATGATTGTGGATTGAGTAGTACGCAGGATATTGAGCAATTGTTTGCAGTAGAGATTTATCCTAATCCTGCCTCGGAGATCATCCTACTGAATGTACAAGGTTCTCATAATTATGAAGCCACGCTTATGGATTATAATGGGAAACAGATCTTGAGTCATACTAACCCTGAAAGAATAGAACTAGTAGGGATACCCGCAGGACGCTATATGATTGAAATATTAGATTTGAACTCCAATCAAAAGCTATCTCAATCAATTATTGTGAATAAATAAGTAGCCCTTAATGCTTACCCTAAATACATTCTCATAGCAGAGACATATTTTGAGTTTTTAGTCATTCTGTAGGGGATACTTTGTAAGCACTGCTGAGCTAACTGTGATTGGTTTTGGTCATATTTGATTTCCAGGATATAACTATTGTCATCATATCTCTGATCTGAAACACAGCCATTAATAAGATTTATATATTGTAGATTTCTATCCACAGTCGCTCTAATTATGCTATCAGCAGATTCCAGATAAGCCCTAGAGTATCTTACGATTATATGAGGATACAAAGCCTTGGGTATTTGTGGAACCTGTGCATTGATGTCGGGAAGTTTATCTTTCATATTAAAGTCAGGCAGACTTAAATATTCTTTTGTTCCTAATTGGTTGATCTTTATCTTTTTTTCGAGAATGGGACCTTTAGCTTTTTCTATAGACTGGCCATACCACCTGACTCTATATTTAATCCGATGACCTATACCTAATAGATTGTCATTGTAAGCATTATAATCCAAGTCGTCATAGTAAATGCTATTTACAATTCTGTTTGGATAAGCTTTTCTAAATCCTACTGGATTAGACATGAGTTCATGAATGATACTATCATAATTGCTGTAAGAAATCCTATATTTTCGTTCGTATCTCAAGACCCAGTTTCTATTTTACCATTGACTTCGATTGAGACGCCTTGTTTGAGGAGATATAGATTGCGGACGTTCTTGTTATATATTTTTCCTATGCTCAGTTGGGTAACTGGATCTTCGATACCTCTACACTCTATTCCTCTGTCTAATTTTGTCAGCCACAGATTATCTATCTTGACATTGGAATGCTTATTAATATATATTCCTTGATAAGTATTGCTTACGCCAAAGCTATTAAGATGTACTCTGGCATTTTCTGTAATTGATATTCCAGTTTGTAAGGACTCTATTATATCTATTTTTTCTCCAGTCAGAAACCCTGATTTCATGTGGATTCCATGATTACCTAAGTTGGTCATTTTAAAATCGATCAGAGAGAGAGAACTATAATTACTATTTATACCTTTCCCTTGACAGGAAGTAATCTGGCACTTTCTAGCCAGAAGTATGGCGCCATGTAAGTCGATGGCTTGCCTGGCTTCAATCTCGTGAAAAGTACTATGACTCAAATCTGCTTCTGATTCATATATGCTGAGGGCAGCACTGCTATATATCGCCTTGTTTTTTATACCAGCTAATCCTAAAAATTTGCAATTATAAAAGATGGATTTTTGTTCTACCTCAGATATTAATATGCCACCTTTTTTTTGCTTACCCTCACTGTAGAAGACAATGGGTTCTTGTCTGCTACCTAGTGCATTTATTTTTCCATACGAGATAATGCATCCATTAGACTGAAACCTAATATTAGTGTTGGGCCCAATCTCTAGTATGTAACCTTTAGGTATAATAAGAGGCTGGTCTATCAGGTGATCACCTGATGAGATAGCAATGGTCTTTTTTTTCTCGGTAATGAATGGCCATTGACTATAATCAGTTCCAGTTTTCAGATGGGCCTTATTTATTACCCTAGGCGTATTGACTTTTTTGAGTTGCGTCT
The DNA here is from genome assembly GCA_964591455.1 of uncultured Saprospiraceae bacterium. GTDB lineage: Bacteria > Bacteroidota > Bacteroidia > Chitinophagales > Saprospiraceae > RFSX01. Next base: position 50,208 of record CAZQDZ010000030.1, on the reverse strand, counting down.
TATGTATTTCCTTAAGACCCAAAGTCGAGTAATAGAGATAGTCGATATCCTTGTGATGTGTGTACGTGGTTTTTGTAGGTGGTAATCTTACATTGAAGGCTTCTATTAGAAGTGGATGAACTAAGGTGTCTGTCATTTTTTGTTCATCACCAAAACCATGAACTTCTAAGGGAAAGTTGTGATATCCGATGATTTCAATATTAGATTTAGAATCATTGATCATAAGGGCCTTCAAAGATAGATTGGGTCGTGGTTGTATCTTTTGACTGATGAAGTTGGACTTTATAAACATCTGATCCCAGTTGTCTTCAAATTTTTTATAATCGGGGTCTGATTTTATAAATGCAATTCTTTTGTCTAATCCTAATTTGTATTTGGCCCTTATATTCTTCACATAATCATGAGCAGTAAATTCTTGGAGATACTGTAAGTATTTTTTAAAAAAGTCATCACTCTTGAATAGCAGGTATCTATATACATTGCTTCTTTTATACATTGCTTCTTTGGATGCCTTGGTATTGATTCCTTCTCCAAAGGCATCCCAGTCCTTGGTGACAAGGTGCAGATAATCACCAAAGCAATCATATCCGATAGGCTCCAATTTTCCAGTATGAGGGTTAAGGTAGAATCTAATATTAGTAAAACCTTGAGCATGCCAGGCATGGGTCAGATCCATAAGCGCATAATAGCGTGCCATAATATCTGTGTCAAATACTTCACTGGCAGTGACGCTTTCTTCAAGGAAGGCATTTAATAATGCATATCCCTCCTCATAAGCTGCTTTAAAATAGTCTTTATCTAGTGATTGCTTATTAAATAATTCAATATTGGATGCTTCAATCCAAGGAAATTTCTTCAAGTCTAGTTTGACATTCTCCCAATATGCATCATCATTATGTTTTAATATTGGACCGATTTTTTTCTTGTTCCTTTCGAGTAGCTGATTTTCGAAATGATGTTCGAAGGCATATACACCTAAATTTTCACCGTTTAATTTCACTTTTATAAAATCATAGTCTGGAACGATGATACCTTCATCTCTGAACATGTTGTGCATCAACCACTCAGCTGTATGTGATCTGGATTGACTATTATGTATACTGAATGTATTCATACCTCTCCATTGTTCTCCACCATCCAGAATAATTCTGAATGACCACTTTGAACCACTGAGATGGTCCATCAAATCACCCTTCAGTCTGAGCATACAAGAATATGATTGTCCTTCTATTTTAATATTGGCAGGAACCAGGTCTTCCTTAGATGAAAACAAGAGGCCTCTTGATAGTGCTTCTTGCCTCTTTTGAGCGATTTTATCATAGTAGAATTTCTTTATTTCAATCTCAACTACACTCTCACTAAAGTCGTCAGTAATAACAGGCACGGTAGAGAGTGCAGTAGTGTTGTCAGAGCTATTAGAGGTAGAGAAGATGGAGTTAAAGAGAATTGTAGCAGGATATAATAAGACTAAGCCAATCAGCAGACTCCATAATTGGATGGTTCTCCATCGCTCTCGACTATTATTTTGCCTACCTATTCTCACAGCGCAATTTGTTCTCTTATCCAGAAGTAAGATGCCAATAATGCAATAAGGCCATATAAGAACCAAGCTATTTTGTCGCTAGAGAAAGTGAGTGCACTGCTGTCCATGAGTGCTCTCATTTTATTGTATTTAGATCTTTGGTCTAAGGCGAGGCTGGGAAAATTTGAAAACAACTTTTCCTTTATATCGGCATTGAGTTTATCCATTAATTGTTTTTCTTGTATCGTTGCATTGGTGTACTTTATTTCATTGAGTTCTAATTCTAATTCTACAAAATTTTGAAAAGGAAATGCGCTGTTTTTGACCTCGTCCAAAGTGATGGTGGCAATCCTTTCTTGGTGATGGTCACTTATATATACCCGTTGCCTGACCTGATAAAGTGTTAGCGATTCCTGTAGGTCCTTGGGTTTGACTCTATATCTAGCCAGTTGGTACTCTATTTTTTGTTTGCTTGAATTACTTAGATGTCTGAGAAAGCTGTGCCGACTAGCAAGTTCATTTTGTTTTTCGTTTTTTACTACTGGAAACTTCATCTCAGTTCTTATAAGCTTATCATCTGAATGTGGAATTTTGTATTGAATTAGTTTCTTGAGTAAAACATTGTCTTTGTATCTCTTTCTATGTCTAAGACTAACTTCTTCAGTTACAAAAAGAAAATCTGGTGTGTCATAATAAGTATCTATAAAAGTTTCTGCCGACGTATCGCCACTAAGCTTATATTCTCCATAATTATAAGTGGACTTCGCAAAGTTGGTAGTGACGAATTCCCATACAGTTTCTAAGTTTTCTTCTGGCACACTAATCTTAAACTCATTCTCCAACCTACTTATCTGTGCAACGGCTACATTGGAAAGTCCTAGGATAATCAATTTATATGTACATAAGCAGCGCCAGAAGATCATCCTATCATATTATTGTTATCCACAAAGGAGAATTCTGCCTCTGAGTCCAGCTCTAATAATCCAGATTTGGCCTGAGATATCTGAGATATTTGCTGGGCTTCTACAATATAAGTTATGAATAGTTTTCCATTGTTTTGGCTCAGTCTGCGCATCTCAATATTCTGAAACTGAGCTATTAAGATTTCATTTATTTTATCTTCTGATACGGTAGATGAGGACACATTGACGACCATCTGATTATTTAGATTAGCCTTGCCACCTTTCCTGAGGTAGATTGATTGGAGATAGAGCAATGCTATAATAAGTATGAAGGCGATAATGGTTGGTATTCTTTGATTTGCGCCCATGCCAAGACCAATACCTATGACTAGAAACAAAAAAGTCAATTCTTCTGGCTCTTTGATTGCCGCTCGAAATCTAACAATGGATAAAGCGCCGACAAGGCCAAGCGAAAGCGCTATGCTCGATTTGACGATGTAGATGATGAGCATCGTGCTCAGTGATAGTAACATGAAGTTGTTAGAGAAGCGAGAACGATTACTTACGGAAGTCCCATACCGCTTGTAATACCTTGCAAGAATCCATGACAGAACTGCGGTTATGAGACTATTGATGATGAATGTTTTCATATCAAAAATCTCCTGTTGGTAATCCAGCAATAACTCACTTATATTCATCTCTGTAAAGTATCTAGGTAAATATAACTAGCTGTTACTTATAATAAGTATCAGAAAAAAAGTTTATTAAGTATAAGTAGGAAAACATTGACACGTTTATGAATGTGGTCTAAAATTTCATAAAATTTTACCTACAAAAATTTATAATATGTTCATTTTTGATTTTCAAATAGTGAAAAGCTATTTATTATATGGATGACAAACTATAGCGTTTATGAGATTTAGTGTGCCAAGTATTTGTTTAGCTTACTTTTTATTCCTGCTTATTCTGGGTTGTAAGACAACGGATGACAAAACCCCGTTGTACAATTTTCCAGAGCTGGAAAAGCAAAGGGGTATGCATGTCTTTGGACTTAGAAGAGCGATGGATTTTACTTTTTTAGAGGAATACAATTTAGACTGGATTACCCTAGTACCTTGGGGTTATCAGCCAGACTATAATAGCCCTACTGTCAATCATACTAGAGGAGGCATTTCCGAGACGGAGCGCAGAGATTCCTTGTGGGTGAGTAACATCTCACAACTAAAAGAAGAAGGATACAAAGTCTTTTTTAAGCCTCATATATGGTTGCACGAACCCTCTAAGAATAAGTGGCGGTCAGAAATATTCCCTGATAATGATGAAGATTGGCAGACTTGGAGTAGTACATATAGAGAGTTTATAATCAGATATGCCAAAGTCGCTGAGAGAGCGGGCGCAGAGATGTTCTGTGTGGGAATGGAATTGACAAGATTAAGTATAGAAAAACCTGAGTACTGGAGATCACTTATTGAAGATGTAAGAAAAGTCTATAGTGGTAAACTTACCTATGCTGCGAATTGGTACAAGGAATATGATAGGGTAGCGTTTTGGGATGATTTGGACTATATAGGTGTTCAAGCCTATTTTCCCCTTACAAAAAAGGATTCTCCATCTGTAGATGATGTATCTAAAGGTTGGAAGAAATATATTCCAGAGATGGAGTCTATTGCTCACCAGTATAAAAAACCTCTATTATTTACTGAGATAGGATATAAAAGTATGGTTGGTACTGCGGAGAAACCTTGGGTGTGGGTAGAGAAGACAGATAGAAACGCCTCATCATATGCACCTGAATTACAGGCTTATTGCTATGAAGCTTTTTTTAAAATGCTCTGGCACAAAGACTGGTTTGCAGGGGCTCATATTTGGCAACTGAGAGGTGATTATGGAAAACAGAGACAATATAAGGAAGGTGATTTGGATTTTACGCCACACAAAAAGCCAGCAAAAGAAGTGATTGCAAGATGGTATTCTACTTCTAGTGAATAATCTTTGATTCCTAGTAAAATGGGTTCCTAGTCTATATCGAAAACTTCATTAGTATAGGAAGGTGCGATTTTCTTGTAGATGATATCATAATAACTACCACCCTGATCGTGTTGCGCCATTTCACTACGGCTTATTTCTACAAAGCCTTGATTAGTGATAAATTGATTGAGTTCTTCCAGTTGGCATCCGCCCTCATAAGCTTCGAAATCTGCAGCTTCAGTTTTGATATACTTTATATGCTGTAATAAAGGTAGGCAGCCTTTTAGTACTAGTAATTCAGAACCTTGTGTATCTAAAATCAGCGCTTGATATACTGTAGGATTAATGTTGTTGTCTAGTATTACAGAGTTAAGTGTCTTGCTTTGAAGCTTTAGGCTATTGATATAGTGTACCTCTGGCCAGATATCTTTATGATCTTTGAGTTCATATATAGATGATGACAATCCATTATTATTAGAGATATTGAAATGATAATCTTGTCCATCCACATCTGTAACTAATGCTGCAACAGCTTTTTGCTTTTCGAAATCATGGATGACATCTTGAAGAGAATCATATATTTCGGGGATAGCCTCTACCCAAAGCACATCCAATTCTAATTTATTGTAAGCTTTGGCTTCCTGGCCATAATTAGCACCTACGTGTATCAGACCTGAAATATCTTGATAGAAGTTTTCCGATGCGTGACCAAAGGCCAAATTCTTCAGTCTTCTGTTAATTCCTAGGCGAAGATTATGGAAACGGGGTGACATCCTTCTAATTTTTGGAGTATTTGTCTAGAAATCCATCTATATTGGACATAAAATTAGATTGTTCTTACAACAATCCCAACTCCATTTTGGGAAATTATCGAAGCAATTTATTTGTAGACAATCTTTTATATATGTCTTTTTTTTTTAATATTTGCTTCGCCAACCTTTTTTCAGCACCTATCGAGTGTTATAATAGTTGATTTCTATCGACCAAATGCCTATTTGCATTGGTAAAAACCTAGGACAAGAGGAAGCAATTGCTTTCCATAAGAATTTTAACTAAAACGAACTCGGCTTATGCTTGGAAAAGTAGAGGGAATATTACCTTACCACAGAGTCCTCGTGACTGGAGGATGTGGATTTCTCGGTGGACACATCGTGCCAAATCTGCTCAATAGAGGTCACAAAGTGACAGTCCTTGATGATTTATCTACAGGTAGTCTGTCTAATATTCCTCAAGAACACCCTAACTTAACTTTCATACAAGGAAGTGTCCTGAATCTAGAATTGGTTCAAAATCATGCACACAACAAAGACTTGATTATTCATCTGGCAAGTACTGTTGGAATGGAGCTGGTTTACAATAAACCTAATGAGTCTTATGTAATATCAAAGACGGGAACAGAGAATATGTTATCTACACCGTCTCATATTCCTATAGTCTTATTCTCTAGTTCAGCAGTATATGGACAGACTTCGTTGTCGCAAGTTGCTGAACATCAGTCTGTTACCTTAGATGATGCCTTAAGTTACGATGGTAATGTCTATGGATATGCCGTCGGAAAGTGGGAGCTAGAAAACTTAGGTAAGATGGCAATGAACAAGGGTAGACAGGTGATGATTATACGACCATTTAATGTAGTAGGGACTGGACAGTCTTCTGCTTATGGAATGGTGGTTCCTAACTTTATTAAAAAAGCACTCCAAGGCAATCCAGTGACTGTCTATGATGATGGAAACCAGAGTCGCTCTTTTACTTGTGTAGAAACTTTTACTTATTGCCTATACAAGCTAATGAGTAATCCCAAAGCTTGGGAATATCCTCAGAACATAATCAATATTGGCGCTAATCAGAGTACCACTATCAATGATTTGGCTAAAATAGTCATAGAAGAGGCGGACTCTTACAGTAGAATAGAATACAAAGCATATAGCAAGGTTTTTCCTAAGAAGAAGGATGTACGACACAGACGACCTGATTTAGGTTTATTGCATGAACTCGTAGGTGAAGAAATAGAATGGCCTGCTATACAGAGTATTGTTTCTCGTATGGTTGCATATCATGCACGGAACCAAGTCCTTGCGGTCTAACAAGTGGAGGAAAATAAAGTTGTTATACTCGGCGCTGGACTCACAGGCCTTTCTGCGGCGTTTGTCCTTGAAAATCATGCAACGGTCTTAGAAAAAACTGACCGCCCCGGTGGGCTGGTCAAAGCAGAAAATTTTAATGGATACTGGTTTGATCATGTACTTCATTTACTGCATTTTCAGCAAATGACACCAGTAGAAGAACGGATCAAAGACTTAGCAGGTGACGATTTGCATCCTATATTTCCTGAAGCATGGGTGGAAACAGCAGAAGGCAATTGCAGATACCCACTCCAAATGCATCTCTCTGGTCTCAATACAGATGCCATCATCAGTGTTCTCAAGGATTTAGCGATAGCTACATTTACGCCAGATAAGTCCCCTCCTCAAAATTTCAAGGAGATGCTCACCAGATCATTTGGTAATGCATTTTGTGAACTCTTCATGCTTCCCTATAATCGTAAAGTGTGGAAGCGTCCATTAGAGAACTTAGCGCCATCAGGCTTTCAGTGGAATATAGATAACCCAGACTTTACGCAAGTACTCAGAGGCTCATTATCTGACCATACTGAATTCAAATCATATAATTCGAATGGCTGGTATCCAAGACCTCCTAAGTCATCTTCTATAAGAGGTATGGAGGTGGTGTCTGACAGACTGGCTGAGAAGCTAAGCCATCTTAATCTAGAGCATGAGGTGACTCAGATAGACCTTGATACAAAAACGATTACTGCTATACACAAAGGTAGTGAGATAGATTACCACTACAGTGATTATTGTCTAAGCACTATTCCCTTACCTGTTCTCCTGGATAGGACTAAGAACCTGCCGAAAGATCTACTAAAGAAAAAAGACTTGCTACAGTGTAATCGAGTAATTTCAGTTATGCTTAGTATCAGAGGTCCAAGGCCTGAGAATAGAGGACATTGGCGATATTATCCCCAGGAAGAATTAAGTTTTACTCGCTTAGTATATATGCATAATTTTGATCCCGACACGGCACCTAAAGATGGGTGGGGATTAATGACAGAAATTATAGAGCCTAGTGAGTGGCCTATGAAATCACAGGATGAAATATATGCTAAAACAGTGAAAGATGTAAAAGCCTCTGGTGCGCTACCTGACGACTGTGATATAATAGATACAAATATGGTCGTCGTTAATCCTGCTTATGTCGTATTTACAAATGAGAGTAAAAAATACGTGGAAGAACTGAAATCTTACTATAATTCTAAAGGTCTGAATTTGCTTGGAAGATATGGACAGTGGGAGTATTCGTCTATGGCCCAAGTTATGCGGGATGGATTTGAATGGGCAGAAGAGGTTATGAAAGAATGCAGTCTTGACACAGATTCTAATGCGCTCTAATGATGACACCGCTTTTACTTTTTGTTCTAGCTATTTCATCCGGCATGATTTGCACATGGTTGGCAAGGCAATTCGCACTGAGTTATGACATTGTGAATAGACCGACTGGTTTGGTCCCACAACATGTAAAGCCTGTTGCTTATTTGGGAGGGGTAGGTATTTATCTAGGCATCTTGATTGTCGTATTAGTATCCACCTCCAAGTCTCACGATATTCCATTCTTATTTCTAGCGCTGAGTGCTGGGTTCTTAATCTTAGGGGTCGTGGACGATTTGACGATTTTCAGCGCCAAAGTGAAATTTGCTATACAAATTATATTAGCTACTGTGAGTGTAATATCTGGTGTTCATTTTTCATTTGTTGGAAATGAAATTCTGGATATGATTATCTCCGCATTCTGGATTATTGTATTGGTTAATGCATTTAACCTTACAGATGTATGTGATGGTTTAGTTGGTGGTCTAAGTGTCGTAGCTGGATTAATGATATTTTTTCACGCGAGTGGAGCTGGCGTTTTGCCCTTGATTGTGGCAGGTTCTACTATAGGTTTTCTAGTATTTAATAAGCCTATGGCTTCCATATTTATGGGAGATGCTGGTAGTCATGTTTTAGGATTTATCTTTGCCTACTTTACTTTGACACTGCCTGAGGGTCATAGTGTATTATATGACTTTCTGCCTCTTGCGCTGATATGTGGGGTTGTTTTATTTGAATTGATTTTTTTGATCATAATAAGAACCAAAAAAGGACTCAAATGGTGGAAGGGGAGTAAGGATCATTTTGCACTTCGATTACAAGCTCATGGCAAATCAAAGTGGAAAACGGATTTTATAGCCTGGTCATTAGGTGTACTATGTGGTTTGCCTTTGGTACTCCATTTTCTAGGAAGAACTTCATATTACTTCTGGATTTCTGTTGCATTGATTTTTGGTGTCTTCCTAGCTTTTGGATTATATTTATTGCGGATAGAAGCCCGACAAAATTCGGTATCTACCTCAAACTAAGCTTTTACCACCTTGGCAAAAAGAATTCTTGTGCTTAGCCAGCTTTACTGGCCTGATGAAGTGGCCGTTGCACAGATGGTGACTGATCTCACTAAGTATCTGGATAATAAAGGATGTGAAATAACGGTATACTGTAGCCGCTATGAATATGAAAACACTAGTAGAGCACATGCGCATGTAGATAGGTTACAGGAGATAAACATACATCGAATCCGCCATACTAAATTTGGCAAGGGGAGCAAATTAGGACGTATTTTAGATATACTTAGTTTTAATCTGGTTATATTTTTTAAGCTCTTATTTCTAAAACGCAATCAATTCGATCTGATAATAGGATTGACCAATCCTCCACTATTATCGTATATAGGTTTACATATAGCCAAATGGAAAAAACTACCTTTCTATTATTGGGCGATGGATCTACAGCCAGAGATATCTTTCAGGCTAGGATATCTAAGCCAAAAATCATTTGTGGGTAAGGTGCTGCAACGCATGAGCAGATTTATATACCGAAAGTCAGATGGTATTATAGCTCTGGATATATACATGAAAGACTTTATCGGGAATCATACCCAGCCTAATAAGATTCAAGTTATCCCTGTCTGGCCAGCAACTGTACAGAAGGTTGTAGATAACGGTCCCAATGTATTCAGAGTGACTCATAAATTAGAAGACAAGATTGTCATCATGTATTCTGGTAATCACTCCATCGCACATCCTATGGATACGCTTATGGAAGTAGCCAAAATCTTAAAAGAAGATCCAAGATTCAAATTCGTATTTATTGGAGAAGGCATTAGAAAAAAAGATGTCCGTGATTTCAAAGAAGAACATGCCTTAGGGAACGTTCTAATGTTGCCATACCAACCACGAGAGCAGATACATATTTCTCTTTCCGCTGCAGATTTTCAGGTAGTAATCTTAGGGGAGAACCTTGTGGGATTGACACATCCATGTAAGGTTTATACGGCCATGGGTCTCGGCATACCTATTCTATTTATAGGACCTAACCCTTCTCATGTGTCTGATTTGGCTCATGGGCATGGAGGGAATATACTAGCGGAACATGGAGAAGCTGATCTTATCGCCAATGCTTTACTGTCTTATGCCATGCAACAAGGACATGAAATGACTTCTGGTCAGTATAACCAAGAGCTAATCACTGGCGCTTATACACCTGAGCACAGCATGCAAGCGATCTATCGATTCTTGCATCCTTAGGCCACATCTGGTGCCGACATTCTAGGAGGCCTAGGCGGTTTGAAGATTGGTGACAGAATGCCTTTTTGTTGTTTAATAAGGACATTTGAATGTTACATTCTTGAAATTAGGTTGATATTATAGGCGAAATGCCTATTTTCAGGTCACTCCAATTTATGCGAGTACACGCCACCATACTTATTTTTCTTTTCGCAGTGTCCATTGGTAAGGGCCAAGTGTCATTTGGATGCTTGACTTTAGATTTCGAAACCATACCAGGTAGTGAGCCAGCGAGTGGGTTAGTTCTTTCAGATCAGTACAGGAGTACCTTCGGTGTTACTTTTTCACTAGAGGGTGGTGGACATCCAGTTCTAGCTCAGGTAGGTCCACCTATAGAAGCATTCCAAGGGCCAGGTGGGGGATCTGATAATCCAGCAGCAGGTGTTGATGTAGGTCAATTTTTTCTGACAGATGACGGCTTACTTACGAACACAGCGCCACCAATCATATTGACTTTTGATGTGCCTATAGACACCTTTTCTGGTTGCATATTAGATATGGATGGCAATGAAAGATTTGAAATCGAAGCCAAGGATATCGATGGTAATATAGTTGTGTCAGAAATTTTAGTAGCAGACCCAAGTTGGCCAGATGGGTCATTGCAGTGCTGGGGATTTAATCTTCCTGGATGTCAGGGAGTCATAAAGACTATTACGTATAGAGGAATGAGAACTGATGGATTTGGATTTGGTCTGGGAATGGATGCCTTTAGTTTTTGTTATACAGCAGCGCCACTAGAAGCGATTATCGTTCCTGAAAGTTGCAGTGCGCTTGGCTCTGTGCAACTATTGGATGCGCCTGGATTTACATTTTCATTTGATGGTAGCCCATTTACGGACCAAGTCTTATGGGAAAATTTGACTGCTGGTTCTTATAATATTATCATCCGTGATGAGGAGGGCTGCGAAACGGAGATACCAGCCTTTGTTGTAGAATTGGCTCAGCCAGAAGTAGGAGGCGTAGAACAGGAAAATACCAGTTGCGGAGAAGACAATGGTATGCTAGAAATCAATCCAGGTGAAACACAAGGCCCACGCTATTCAATAGATGGTATTAATTTCCAAAATTCAAATCGATTCGAAAGCCTGCCGCCTGACACTTACTTAGTAACTGTTCAAGACTCTTTCGGTTGCATAAATCAAATTGAAGCTATAATAGAGCCGAGCCTGCCTCCTACAGTAGAGAGTACTGAAAGTTCTCCAGATTTTTGCGAGGATGGAGTAGGTACAATAGAGGTCAGTGGTCGCAGTGAAAATTTGCCTATTAGATATAATCTTAATAATGGGGCATCTAATATTGAAGGCTTTTTTGGAGGACTATCAGGCGGTAATTACCAAGTAAATATTACGGATGAAATAGGCTGTGTTACTACTGTAGAAGTGACAGTAGATAATTCGCCTTCGATAAATATCAACGAGCTTAATATCACAATACCTACCTGCTATGAAAATGATGGCCGGTTGGCAATAGCTGTAAGCGGAGGAATAGGTGATTTGGTGCCCGTATTATTGGACTCTTTAATTGGTCCTATTGGATTCGAAAACCTTTTTCCTGGTATCTACAAACTGGAAGTATCAGATGACCTTGGTTGTGTTGCGACAGAATCGGTCCAAATACCTTTTCCATTTTGTCCTATTTATATTCCGAATATCATGTCCCAAAATGAGAATTTGCAAGATGAAATATTTAGAATTGCTACCCATGAAGAGTATAACGCCATTGTCTTAAATTATCGCATCTATGACCGATGGGGTTCACTGGTCCACGAAGCTCAGAATTTTGACATCCATAATAGTGAAGAGCAATTCTGGCGTGGACGTATCAATGGTAAAAAGGCAGAGCAAGGCGTATACGCATACGTGATTGATATCGTCCATCCCAATCAGTTTATAGAACAATACTCAGGAACCTTGATGTTACTGAGATAGGCAAGACATTTTCTGTCCTTAGGTTAATTTTTAAACTTGATAATTATATCAGGGGAGCTTTTGCCCTTCAAAATTTCCATCATATCACTTTCAAAGGTTGCAGTATTACCGTCTATGACTGCATGCATATCACTGGTAAATTCAATTTTACCTGGCGCATGAATAACAGTTGTCAATGTTCCTCCAAACATCATCTTCATAAATTCTACGAATTCAGGGTCCTCTGCTTTTTCAGGATCTTCCAGAGCTGAAATTATTTCCTGCATTTCAGGGTCATTCATATCCTCTTGTGATACACCTTTTATTTTTATGATTCCATTGTCGAGGTCTGCATCCCATCCTTCAAAATATGATTTTATATTCATGTCTTCACCAGCCATCGCCATAGGACCACTTGCTTTCTGAGCTTGCATCTGAGTCAAGGCATGGAATAGTTTTTCTCTCTCTGCTCCATCCTTATAGACTGTCGTCAGTTTTAGTTTTGCTTCTTCCTTTTCAGAATTGACTTTCATCCGCATTTCCATATTTCTTAGGATCTCTGGGTTGTCAATTTTTTGCCGAATTGAATCTGGCATTATATCATAGAAATTCATTAGGGTATCTATATTCTCGCCATCTGACCACATATCTTTAGGTCCAGCATCATCACTTCCTTCATCTAAACTGCCAAGTAATGAACCCGCCATGCTTGCCATTTCACCCATATCCATGGTGACTTCCATTTTTCCACCTCCGTCTTTTTCTATCCAGATTTCAGATTTCTCTGGCATACAAGAACTCATAAGAACGATTAGAGATGATAATACCAGTAATGAATAATGTTGCATTCTTTTCATGATAACTGTTTGTATTCGAAGTTAATTATTTAAAAAGCGCTATCGACTTTCTGATAGTTAAAAAAATTTATATGCCACACTTTACTTTGAAGCCAGTTTGCTTTTTAGATATTTTCCAGTGTGTGATTTTTTGATTTTGGTGAGGCCTTCTGGGCGCCCTTCGTAGAGCAGCTCACCACCACCTTTGCCTCCATCTGGACCCAAGTCTATAACCCAGTCGGCTGTCTTGATGACTTCCATATTATGCTCTACCACGACTACGGTATGTCCTTTCTCTACTAAGGCATTGAGTGCATCCAATAACTTGTTGATGTCATGAAAATGCAATCCTGTAGTAGGCTCGTCAAAAATGAAAAATATTTTTTCTGAACGCTGTTCTTTACTTAGATACGAAGCCAACTTCACACGTTGGGCTTCTCCACCAGACAAGGTGTTTGAACTTTGTCCAAGCTTCACATATCCCAACCCGACATCGTGCATGGGTTTTATTTTATTCAGTATGTCTTTTCTGTCTGCGAAGAAATCCAACGCCTCCTCCACACTCAATTGAAGCACATCGTATATGCTCTTACCTTTATACTCTACTTCCAGTACATCTTTTTTGAATCGTCGGCCTCGGCAGTCTTCACATACTAATTTGACGTCCGCTAGGAATTGCATCTCTACGGTTTCTTCACCCTCACCTTTGCACTTTTCACATCGCCCGCCCTCTACATTGAATGAGAAATGTTTGGTGGCGAAGCCCTTGATCTTAGAGGCTTGTTGGCTGGCAAAGAGACTTCTGATGGCATCATAGGCTTTGACATAAGTAGCAGGATTGGATCGGCTAGATTTACCTATAGGACTCTGATTAATCATTTCTATTTTGGTCACCATCTTTAGATCACCAGATAGATTTTCAAATAATCCAGGTGCCTGTGAGACTGGTTCACCCAGTGCTTTTTTCATCGCAGGGTATAGGATTTGTTTTACCAAAGTAGTTTTACCAGATCCTGATACACCTGTTACCACCGTTAAGCAATTAAGTGGAAAGGTCGCATTGACAGATTTGAGATTATGCTGTCGTGCGCCTTTAAGTTTGATTTTATTTGTCGCTGTACGTCTTTTGTCTGGAACACTTACAGACTTAGTACCTATGATATAATCTCTGGTAAGGCTACCCGATTTTTTTTTCAGGAAATCTTTGTAGGGTCCAGCATAGACAAGCTCACCACCAAAGATGCCGGCCAGTGGCCCTATGTCTATAATATGATCTGCCGCTTGTATAACTTCTTCCTCGTGTTCTACCACGACAACCGTATTTTTCAAATCACGAAGCCCTTTTAATACAGAAACCAAATTGCCAGTATCCTTAGGGTGCAATCCGATTGAGGGTTCATCAAGTATGTACAGAGAATTAGTGAGATTACTACTAAGTGTTCTAGTGAGGTTTATCCGCTGTGTCTCTCCGCCACTGAGGGTAGACGATATCCTGTCTATCGTCAGGTAAGAAAGACCTACATCCAACATGGTTTTTATCCTTGTTCTGACTTCAGTGAGGATCCGCTTGGCGATAGTCGCATCATGCTTACTCAGTTTGAGCTTCGAGAAGAAGACATCCAATTCATCCATAGGAATATTAATTAATTCCTTGATGCCCTTACCATCTACTTTGACAAAGTCTGCCTCGTCTCTTAGTCGACCACCATCACAGTCCGGACAGGTGGTTCTGCCTCGGTATCTGGCTATCATGACACGATTCTGAATCTTATAAGTCTGTCGTTCTAATTCTTTAAAGAAATGTCGAATGCCGGAGGTGAAGTCATTCCCTTCCCAAAGGAGTTTCTTTTGCTTGGCATTCAAATCTTTATAAGGTTTGTGTATTGGGAATTTATTCTCTTCAGCTTCTAGAATAAAACGATCTTTCCATTTGCTGGTCTTTTCCCCTTTCCAACAAGCAACCGCACCATCATATACTGATAGTATATCATTGGGGATAACTTTATAGGGGTCTATTCCGATTATTCTACCATACCCCTCGCAAGTTTTGCAGGCACCGTATGGATTATTATAATTAAACAACTGATGGGACGGCTCCAGGAAAACCATTCCATCTAATTCAAATCGATTATTGAATGATATCTTTTTCTCTGTATCAAGGTTTTCGATGATGATATCACCATCTCCTTCATAGAAAGCCGTTCTGACAGAATCAGCGATACGTTTTTCATTCTCCTCATCCTTATTTATGACAAATCTGTCTATAAGTATCAGTATTTCATTTGGCTTTAGCTTTTCTACTTTCTTCTGAAGCCATTTAGGCTTTTTGTCTAGCAGGTCTTCTATATGCTCCAAATTTTTTCCTCTGCTTATCCTGGTGTAACCCTTTTGGAGTAGGATATTGAGTTGTTTTTCTATGCTTCTGTCTCCATACTTAGTAGAAATGGGGCTAAAGAGCTGAATCTTAGAATCCTTCTTCTCCTTAGCTAATGCATCCATTACGTCAGTCACCTGATGCTTTTTTACCAACTTTCCAGATTTGGGACTATAGGTCTTTCCTATTCTGGCATATAATAGCCTGAGGTAGTCATAGATTTCTGTCATACTGCCCACAGTGGACCTTGCATTACCAGTTGTTACCTTTTGCTCTATGGCGATAGCTGGACAAAGACCATGTATATAATCTACCTCTGGTTTCTTCATTCGGCTCATAAATTGCCTTGCATAAGAAGAAAGGCTTTCTACATACCTTCTCTGGCCTTCCGCATATAGGGTATCCATCACGAGTGATGATTTGCCAGAACCGGATAGACCAGTGACCACAATCAATTTGTCTTTTGGAAATTCTACATCTACATGTTTAAGATTATTAGATGCTGCACCTTTTATAAAGATAGAACTATTACCCTCTGGATTATTTGTTTTCGACTTCCCCATACGTCTTCAAAATTAAATTTCTCCTTTGTGAATATTAAGTGCTGTTATAGGCTAATTATAAGCATTTAATCTACCAATAATCTAACTTTGGTAGGAGAACTACTTTTTTATACCCTATTTTAATTTTATATAAGCATAGATTTCTTTTGCTGATTCGGTTTTATACGATTTTGCTATTCATCATCTTTGTTTTTCCGCTAGAAGGAAGCAATAGACCTGACAATCTCATCTTCACCTCTATAACAAAGAGTAATGGATTACCTTCCAATTTGATTCATTGCACTTATAAAGATCGAAATGGATTTTTATGGATTGGTACCTCAAGAGGATTAGCTAGATATGATGGCCACGAGAGATTTAAAATCTTCAGTAAAGAACACTACCCAACTTTCAAGTCAAATTATATAACTAGTATAGCTGAGGATGACTCACATGTGCTATGGGTAGGTACACGTTATGGTGGTATTATGACCTTGGACCTTCGTACCGACAAGTGGACAACCTACATGTATGAAGAGAGTAATGAAAATAGCCTCTCAAATAATGAGGTGCTGGAAATCTTAGTGGATAGTTACAATCGTGTATGGATAGGGACAGAAGATGGACTCAATATCTATAATCGTGAAGCTGACAATTTCATCCGTTATATGCCCTCTAATGAGCCTTATGGGTTGCAATCTAAAGCTATACTAGAAATAAAAGAAGATAGCAATGGCTTTATATGGTTAGGCACCTGGGGTAGCGGACTATATCTTGTTTTAAATTCGAAGGAGCAAGAAGATCTGAGTTTTCGTAAGATTGGTATGAGTGACAAGGTTGATAATGTATGGAGCATACAGCAATTCTCAGATACTGAATATTGGCTAGGCACACATGATGTAGGGCTAATTTATATGGTTATTCCAGATGAGGCCTCTAATCTAAGGGAGAATCAAGATTGGGAGGTCTTTTCCAAGAAGACCAAAACTGGCTTAGAAATGGGGAAGAGGGTGCTGTATTTTTCAATTTTTGATTTGGCAATAATGGGGCAAGATTTATGGTTAGCAACGCCATCAGGATTGTTTGTATTGAAAAATCATAATGAAGAGATAAAAGACTGGAAATCAGATACCTCTGGCAAGATCAACTTGAAATTTACAAGTTATATGTCTATCCCTAATGACCAAACTTCTCTGGTCAATGAAAATATATCGAAGCTAAATACCGAAGATGATGGCATAATATGGATTTCAACAAGAGGTGGGCTGTGCTATCATAACAAACATCATAACCAGTTCGATAATCTTACTTTAACCCAACAGCAAATCCAACGACCTAATGCACCTAATCTAATTAATGTCGGCAACTCATTGTGGTTATGCAATGGTAATTCTGATATAGTGTCATTTAATATCAAGACAGAGTTAGTCGATACCTATAGCAGCAATAAGATTAAAAGTATTATTCAGGATAACAACATCTATTTAGTAAATAAAACAGTAGATGAAAAATTAGTGTTAATAAGTAATCTAGGAATCTATGCTATTGATATCCATTCCTGGAATTACAAGTATTATCCTTTTACAAAAAGTATATTGAATAAAACTTCAAATTTTCTAGCCAAGTGTTTTTATGAAGATAGAAATGGATATTACTGGGTTGGGTCAGAAATAGGTCTATTGCGATTGGATATAAGGAGTGAGTCTTTTTTGCATATAACTACAATAGACGATAACACATCTAACGGGATTACCGAGAATTCTGTAACATGTTTTGCAGAAGATAATGAAAACAACCTTTGGATAGGAACCTATAATGGACTCAACAAATTAGTAGATCATTCCTCAAAGTTGATATTCCAACATTTCAAAAATGATCCTACTGATTCATTGTCCTTACGTGTTAACAGGATATCCACCCTAGAAAACACCACAGATTATATGGTGATAGGTACTGAACAAGGATTAGTATTATATGACTATAAATCACAATCGTTCTCAAATGATAAATACTCCAGTAGGGAAATACAGATCTATGCTAATCATAACTTCAAGGATTCTATAATATGGAGTTCAAGCTCAGAAGGTCTTATCAAATTTGATTTGATAACTGGTTCATCTCATTTATATGCGAGAGAAGAAGGTATAAAAGACCTTGCATTTTCTTTAGGTTCTGTCACTACTGATCAAGACGGCTTTATTTATTTTGGAAATAGCTCTGGAGCTTTGAAAATACATCCCGATAAGCATAAAGACGTTGATTTTAAAACCAAGATGTGTATTTCAGAAGCTAATATTATTGGAAAAGATGGACACCGGACGAAGAGTATGTTTTATTCTGATAACCTGGAACTCAGACATGGTGACTATTATCTGAGTCTTTCCTATGTTGGACTAAATTATGTTAACCCTTCTAGTAACGAGTTCTCTTATAAATTAGAAGGGTTTGATAGTGACTGGATTTATCCAGTCGATGAAAGCCCCGCCGTATATACCAATCTAGAGCCTAATTCTTACTCTTTTAGACTGAGACTAATGAACAGTAATGGTCACTGGTCAGAAATGCAAAGCCCATTAACTATTAATGTCATTCCTGCTTTCTGGAAAACAAGCTGGTTTAGTTTTCTGTTATTCCTTTTTGTATGCGCTCTTATCTTAAGTGCCTTCCATCTGTACACAAAAGCTATAAGAAAGCGTAACTTAATACTAGAAAAGCTCAATACTAAATTGAATAACGAGGTCACTCAAAGAACAAAAATCACAGAAGACCTGGAGCAAAGTGAGCAAGAACTAAAGACTGCCAATTCTGAACTACTAAGATCTAACAAACAACTAGAACAGTTTGCATACATAGCTTCTCATGACTTAAAGGAACCACTGAGAACAATAGGATCATTTACAGAACTTACTCAACGCAGAATTAGCAGTACGGCAGATGAGAAGGTCATAGAGTATACCAATATGGTCAAAGGGGCCGTCTCAAGAATGTATAGTCTTATAGAAAGTATCCTTACTTTTTCTTCAGTTGGCAAAGGCAATCTCAAAGCTGAGAAAGTCAATGTCAACCATATTATTGAAGATGTAATTTCGGATTTGGCACAAGTAATTAAAGGTAAGGGTACAAGAATTCTAAAAGAAGAATTACCTACTTTATGGGGAGATAGAAGTCAGTTTTCTATGCTATTCCAAAATCTTATTTCTAATGGAATAAAATTTAATGTCTCAAAAGATCCATATCTAAATATCTATATCACCGACAGGGATAACTCTGTATATGATGTGATAGTCGTAGAGGATAATGGCATCGGCATACATAAGGATCATCAAGATAGAATCTTTGAACTCTTTAAGCGACTTCATGCCAATTCAGAGTTTGAAGGTACCGGAATAGGCTTGGCTGTGTGTAAGCGTATCATCGAGTTGCATGAGGGAAAACTCGAAATTATATCCAAAGTTGGATTTGGAACCAAATTTCTTATCTACCTACCTAAATACACAGAATGTGAGAAAGTTAGAGAAGCTAACCAAGATAGACAGTTTGATTAATTTCTGGAATTGTAGCAAAAATTATACATTTTGACTAATTTTTGCGTTATTATCATGTTAATGAGTGCTTACCATAGCATTTATAGCATAATTGTTGTTTCTTTGATTAATAATTTTTTAACTCACTAAATTGTTGTTGCCTATAAGCCACGTACTTCTACACTAATTATTGTTTTACATATTAAGATAACTTAGTTATGAAAGTGCAGCAGCTTAATGACAAGGAGCTCATCCAAGAGTACCTTAAAGGAAATGACAAGGCCTTCGAAATTTTATTAAACAGACACAGAGATAAGATATATACGTCTATCTATCTGTTTACCAAGGACCCTGACCTATCAGAAGACATCTTCCAAGATGTATTCATCAAGATTATTGATACTCTCCGAAAAGGAAAGTATAACCATGAAGGAAAATTCCTACAGTGGGCCATGAGAATCTCATACAATATGTGTGTAGATAATTTCCGTAAATCAAAAAGGCGTACAAAGGTATCAGCAACTGAAACTTTTGACATATTTGATGTGTTAGAAACTAAGGATGACAACATGGAGACGACGATGATTAAAAGTCAGCTTCATACCAAAGTCCGGTCACTGGTAGACAATCTTCCACCCGAGCAAAGAGAGGTTGTTATTCTGAGACACTATGCAGATATGAGTTTCAAGGAAATATCACAACTTACCAGAGTGAGCATTAATACAGCGCTAGGTAGAATGAGATATGCCCTTATAAATATGAGAAAGATGGCCAATGAAGTAGAATTATTGGCTTCTTAAAAATAAATTCCAAAGAGGTTAAGCTCTTTGGAATAATAAGCTACTGTTTAGAGACAGGTGCCCTTCCAAGAGATTGAGTTTTGTTAGCGGTCGCCTGTCTTTTTCTTTTCCTATCACTTTAGTTAAGTATTATCAAAACAAAACATATAATTAAGTAAATGAATAACCTACTAAATTCAGTAATGCAACATTTGTCAGACGATGTCGTCATGCAATTAACAAGACAGATTGGTGCACAAGACCCGAACAGCGTCAAGTCAGCAGCAGGTAATATTGCTCAAATTCTTTTGGGGGCTGTAGAAAGAAGCGCTAACAATCAGCAGAGTGGTGAAGGCCTGTTTGGAGCTATAAAAAGAGACCATGATGGCGGTATACTCGGTGATCTTATGGGAGTATTGAGCGGTAAGAGCCAAGTCAATAATGCCAAAACCATGAATGGTGCGGGTATTATATCTCATCTGCTGGGCAGTAAGCAATTAGAAGTCGCACAAGTTATAGGACAATCAAGCGGACTAGATATATTCAAATCAGGCGTTTTAATGCAGTTGATAGCTCCAGTGATCATGGGAGTTGTAGGCCAAAAGCAGAAATCCAATGGATTGGATTTAGGCGGTCTAGCTCAGGTGCTTCTAGGAGGCAGAGGTCAGAATACAGGAAGATCTGCAGGTGGTGGCCTAGTAGAAAAACTGCTGGACAGAGATGGAGATGGAAATATGATGGACGATCTACTTAATATAGGAATGAAAATACTTAAGAAGTAAGAAGACTTCTTAATGATATATCAAAGGGAGGTTGTTTCACTGCGAAACAGCCTCCCTTTTCTTTTTAGATGAGCGATCACTGACTCTTTGGATTACATCAGCTGGGCTGCGGTTAGGAAACTACCATCCATTTCGCTTTTTCATCTCTAGAATTTGGTGTAGATGATGGTCGCTGTGCCACCCATACAATACGGTCATATGCGCCAGTGAAAGATTTTTTTTCATTTCAGGGTGGTGTAGTAACCGATTATATTCTTCAGTCGACATATTTTCTAGAATATGGCTGAGTCTCGCATGGATACCCTCCAGGATTAGCAGTGAGACATCTATAGGCATTTTTCCATCAGAACCTGCAACCCACGCATCCTGATCATATGGCCTAATAGTAGGTGTATCCTCTGTTAAGGCTAATTTGAATCTAGTAAAGCTGTTAATGTGACTATCAGCGAGATGATGTGTAATCTGACGTATACTCCAGCCGTCTTCTCTGTATGGTTTGTCTAATTGCGCATCTGACAACCCATTTGTAGCAGCTTTCAAATGACTAGGTAAAAACTTAATCTGACCCTGACCTCTCTCAATATCAGCGCTCGTAATGTCATCTGGCACATGAAGGCGGCCCACTGGATACTTCAAATTTTCTAATGTTTCTTCTTTCATTTTAATGAATCTGTTTGATAGAATGAATGTAATACATATTGAAATATGTGATTGTAATCAATGACTAAACAACATATCAGAATACTTTTTGCCAGACAACTTTCAAAGGACATTAAGCCCAATTGCCAAATATAATTTTGATTTATGTTAATAAAAAGTCGCGATCTTACTGTAATACATTCAGGATTTTTCTAACAATTTTGTACTTTGTGTATAAATCACACTTATACTATAATTTCCATTATCAGAACTATCCCAAATTCTAGTTGAGACGAATCTGATAAATCACTATGAAAAAACTATAAAGACTCATATGAGAATAATAAACTCATTTTTGTTAGTCCTGCTATGCACTACTTGGCTATTAGGGCAGCGACAAGCCGTAGAAGGAACAGTCATTTCTGAAGAAGATGGATTTCCGCTCATTGGAGTATCTGTCTTACTTAAGGGGACGAATCTAGGTACTATAACCGATATTGATGGCTATTACCAACTGCAAACAGAATCTCCAAACGACACAATTTTATTTACCTATACTGGATTCAAGGATCAAGAAATTATTGTAGGCAACCAGACTAAGATAGATGTCACAATGGGTCAAGACTCAGAGCTTCTTGATGAAGTGGTTGTAATAGGGTATGGTGTCCAAAAGAAGAAAGTGGCCACAGGTTCTATATCTAAAATAGGTTCTGAAAATCTAGATGGTTACCAAGTAGAGAATATTCAATCAGCACTCGAAGGTCAAGTGTCAGGTCTCATAGTTAGTGAGTCTTCGGGCCAACCCGGCGCCAACAAAAGTATACTCATAAGAGGGATCAGTACCAATGGGGATAATTCTCCATTATTTGTAGTGGATGGCCTTCAAGTGGATAATATAAATAACCTTAATCCAAGTGATATAGAAAGTGTGGATGTCCTGAAAGATGCGGCATCGGCAGCAATCTACGGCGCTAGAGGAGGTAACGGGGTAGTAATAATCACAACCAAAAAAGGAACCAAAGGCAAGGGCGAATTGACATACGAAGGATTTCTTTCTACATCACGACCTTGGAAGTTGCCCACATTGCTAGGTGCCAATGATTATATCGATTTGACCAGAGAAAAGTTTGCCAATGGTGGTCAGACAGAAGCTTTGAATACTTTAGGCTTTCCACAGTTAGGAGATCAGGTAGTCAATACCGATTGGATGAATACTATTTTTAATAATGGACCTATTAGATCACATAAGCTTTCTGCTAGTGGAGAAAATCTATTCATGTCCCTAGAATACTGGGACCAGGAAGGTGTTATAGGACAAGAGAAATCTAATTTCAGAAGAATATCTGGAAGGCTGAATGCGTCGAAGGAAATAACAGATTTTCTTACCGTCGGTGAGAATCTGTTTATTAATAGAATAGATAATCAAAACCTCGGCGTCAATAGTGCATTCGGTACTGTAATTTCAGATGCCTTTGCTCTAGATCCATTGACGCCGGTCAATGACCCAGATAGTCAGTTTGGATTTGGCCAATCTCGATGGGTTCAGAATGAATTTATCAACCCACTGAGCAGAATCTTTATCGCCAATAATGATGGGCACTCTGATCAGATTATTGGTAATGTATTTCTTGAATTTAAACCGTGGGAAAAGCTACGATTAAGGGGCGACTTGGGTATAGATTACCTATGGTTTCAATTTATAGCATTCACACCTGATTTCTTTTTCCATCCAGCTGTATTTAATATTTCTAATGATGTAGCTCAAGGATTTGGTTTTTTTCAGACCCAACAGGCAGAGGCTTACGCTAATTATACTGATTCATTTGGCAAGCATAATTTGGATGTCATATTAGGGACCTCTTACAGACAGAGCGATAGTGAGCGGGCTTCAGGGTCTACACAGTTTATTCCTAGTGAAGTACAATTTGACCCTAATTTTCAGATTATAGACGCAGGACAAGATACGACAGACTTAGCTGGAGGAGGCATCGGCGTTTCATATAGATTAAATTCTTATTACAGTAGAGCCTTATATAATTATGACAGCAAATATTTGCTTTCCGCTTCACTGAGAGCAGATCAGTCTTCTAATTTTGGTGCTAACTTTAGAACGGCCATCTTCCCTTCATTCTCTCTTGGCTGGGTGATATCTGAAGAAGACTTTTTTAATGCAGGACCAATAAATTTCTTGAAGGTCAGAGGGAGTTGGGGACTTAATGGAAATGATAGAATTCGAGCACTAGCTTTTGCCGCAAGGATAGTCCCCGCATTTGCAGCACCGATAGGTGGACAAATTGTTACAGGAGCTGCACCTGCTTCTATACCTAATCCGGATATAAGATGGGAAGCAAGTAACCAAATCGATTTAGGGGTAGAGATCAGACTATTTGATGATGCGCTGACGGCAGAATTTGATATATACCAAAAAACGACAGAAGATTTATTGCAAGCACAACCTATCCCTGGTCTTTCTGGAGCTACAGAAAATCCTATCAGTAATCTAGGTGAAATAAGAAACAGAGGATTCGAAGCGAGTGTAAACTATAAGTTTAATGTAGGCAAGGTCAGAATTAGCACTGGATTAAATTATACTACATTTAGCAATGAAGTAATAGATGTTGCCGGTGAAGCTGGATTCATAGAAGGATGGAGATGGCCAGTAAGAAATCAGGCCATAACGCGATTGTCAGAGGGCTTTCCTGTGGGTCATTTTGTAGGTCTACAGACGGATGGGATATTCCAGTCAGAGAACGAAGTGTTTTCACATATCGGCACCAATGGAGCGCTCTTACAGCCTAATGCACAGCCAGGTGATTTAAGATTCGTAGATACCAATGGAGATAATGTTATCAATACTGACGATATTACTGATATAGGGAGTCCGTGGCCTGACCACATTATTGGATTTACTTTAGGCGCCAGTATTGGTGGATTTGATTTTAATGCTGTATTGGGTACACAGATAGGCCATGACATATTTAGAGCCTATGAGAGATCTGATATCACCTTTACTAATTATCAGGATTTTTGGCTAGACAGATGGACCCCAGAAAATCCAGGTAACGACTTACCAAGATTATCCACATTAGATCTTAATAACAATCAAAGGGCTTCTGATTTCTATGTTGAGGATGGTACATTTTTGAGATTGAGAAACTTACAAGTGGGTTATAATTTTTCTAGCGACATATTGGATAAAATAAGTGTGCAAGGTTTAAGGTTATATGTATCAGCTAATAACTTATTTACATTGACAGGGTACAGAGGATTTGATCCAGAAATAGGCACAAATAATAATGATATCTTGGATACTGGAATAGATAGAGGGTTCTATCCATCTAATACATCCTTAGGAGCAGGACTTAGAGTTACGTTTTAAATTAATTTAAGAATAATTATCATGCGAATACACAAAATAATTTTTACGATATTACTTGTGATAGGCCTAAGTTGTTGTAGTGATAGATTAGATGTAGATCCCGTCAATGAGTTCTTATCCGAAAACTTTTACCAGACAGACGACCAGGTGTTTTCAGCTTTGGTTGCAGCATATGATCCAGTGGGATGGACGAACGCGTTCGGCCATTGGATTTCGGAAGTGATGTATGGAGAAATAAGATCAGATAATGCCCAAGCCGGTGGTGATAGTTCTAATAATGACCAGCCAGGATGGCAAGAGTTTGATGATTTTCTAAATACAAATACAAATGCCGTCACTCAGCCTATATATAGAAGAAACTATGTTGGTATTTTTAGAGCTAATCTTGTCATAGAAGAACCAGAGTTCACATCGCCGCTAGTGGATAGATTTCAGGCCGAAGCTAAGTTCTTGAGAGCTTATTTTCACTTTAATTTATTTAAGCATTTTGGACCTATACCCGTTGTGACCTCTGTGTTATCACCTGATGAAGCATCTAGCTTAGAGAGAAATACCATGACAGAAGTCTTTACATCTATAGAGACGGATTTGCTGGAGGCCATTGAATTGCTGCCTATCTCATTATCGTCTAGTGAGACAGGAAGAGCTTCTAAAGGAGCCGCACAAGCGCTATTAGGGAAGGTATACCTTTACTGGGCTGATATGAGCGATGACGATTCTGCGTTATTTGATAGAGCCGCTGAGCAGCTACGAGAAGTTGTTAATTCTGGTATATATATTCTTAATGATGATTATGGCATCCTATATGAGTTTGGAGTAAAAAATACAGCAGAAGCCGTATTCGAACTGCAGCGGTCTAATCTATTTCCAAGTGATTGGCCGTGGTTTGAAGGAATAGAAGGGAATGGAATAATTCAGTTATGTGGCGTTAGAGGCTTGTGTGCTGATCATCCAGACTATGATGCGGGATGGGGTTTCATGCTGCCTACCCAAAGCCTGTGGGATGCTTATCTACCAGATGACACCTACCGAAGAGATGTATCTATTATAACTGAAGCTGAGATAACAGAAGATATAGCAGCTGTTAATGGCCAATGTGCAGTTCCATTAGATCGCACAGCATCTAATCCAATAGATTTTACTGGATTCTGGCAAGAAAAGTATGGCAATTTCAAAGCTTATAATGGAAACAATGTCAATGGTGGTAATGAGAACCTCACTAAGGATGCGAACATTCATGGAATAAGATATGCAGAGGTATTACTGATGTTAGCTGAGGCCTTGAATAGGGGTTCTGGTGCTGACGGCGAAGCCATGACTTTTATAGATCAAGTGAGAGAAAGAGCGGCAGGTCCTGGAGATAATACAGGCAATTTCAGAACAGCTTCAGATTTGATGTCAGATGAAGGGTGGACCTTACTTGATGTCATCTGGTATGAGAGAAGAATAGAGTTGGCACTAGAAGGAGACAGATGGTTTGACCTTGTAAGGTCAGGTAGAGCTACACGTTCTATATTTCCGCTAGGTGACGCGAGAGCGGCTAATTTCGATGAAGTCAATGATTTGTGGTTACCTATCACACTAGAAGAGACCTCAGTGGCTCCAGGAATAACAGAATTCCCAGACCCAAGTTTATTCCAATAAATTTATTTGTAATCTATTTAAACAATAACTATGTATAAAAACTTCTTTAAAAACTGGACATATATACTACTTCCAGTTCTAGCACTTTCTCTGGTCATAACCAGTTGCGGAGATGATGATCCTATGACTGGTGGTGGTGATGATGCAGTAGTAGCAAGTTTCCAATCAGAAGTGGACGCTAATGATTTCTTGACAGTAAACTTTATGAACTTCTCTCAGAATGCAGATTCTTTTGCCTGGGATTTCGGAGATGGAAATACATCTACAGATAGAGAACCTTCTAATACCTATGAAGTGGGTGGTTCTTATAATGTGACCTTGACTGCAACAGGTGCTGGCGGGTCAGCACAGTTTTCACAAGTTGTCATGCTAAATGATCCTAATGCAGCGCAAAGAATTCTAACGGGTCAGAGTGGAAAGACATGGCGGTTATTAAGAACAGGCATTTCCATGTCTTTAGGAAGTGATCCTACTAATCCTGGGAGCATTTGGTCTGGACTTTCTAATGATGGTAGTAGACCTTGTCTATACAATCAGGAGTTTACATTTAATCCAGATGGCTCTTTTGTGTTTGATGATATGGGCGAATTTTGGGCTGAGTTTGGTATATTTAATAATGTGGCCGGATGCGAAACTAATGTTACCGCAGAGTCTTGTTTAGAGGCTATACCGGCGAATATGATTAATGCTTGTGGAGATGATATCTCTGATTGGTTATCTGGTACTCATAGTTTTGAGTTTGATGGTAGTCAGCTAACACTCAATGGACTAGGTGCATGGATTGGAATACCTAAGTTGGGCACAACAGGAGAGAGAACAACGCCAACGCCTACTGTTACTATGGATGTTTCATTTGCAGAAAATCCTGGCTTTGATGTGATGCTTGTAGAGTTCGAGTATGATGGCGCCTATTGGCCTATCAGATATGCAAGTTACTCTGATCCTAGTTTGGAGCCGGATGTGGTCGTTGACTTTGTACCGCCTCCACCATTTGGAGAGGATTTTCCAGATGCTTCTCCAGATAGATTGTTCATAGATTTTTCAGGAGCTGGATCCATTGATACTATTCAGTCTGCGTCTACAGCAGAATTTGGTGCTTCTGATCCAGCGGGATCAGGAGAATTGGTTGGGCAATTCAATAGAACTGGAGAAAGATTCCAAGAACTGCAGTTTCAAACGGCACCAACAAGAAATGATATCAACTTCGAAAATTTAACCTCTGTTTCTGTAGATGTATATTTCCCTAGTACCAATGACTATAGTGGAACTTTAACCACTGACGTTATTATCGGTGTAGCAGACAAGAGTGCAACACAAGAATGGTGGACAGATCACCAGCAATATGAGTTGATTGGTACCAATCCACCTTTGGATGAGTGGGTGACAGTCACTTTTGATTTGGCTGATCCATCTACAGTACTTATTGAGGCTAATGGACTTACACCATTCGAAAGAAATGATTACGATATGATTTTCTTACAAATAGGAGGTGGAAATCATGAAGATGCTGGTACTTTCTTTGTAAGAAATTTTGTATTTGAATAGCATTAAATAAGACATTATGTCTTTATTAAAATAAAGTAATTAACAATAAGGAGCATTTGCTGTTATGTGAATGCTCCTTTATTTAATTTGGTGTTTATCTAAATTTATTTCGATGCAAAAACTAGTATTATTCCTTCTGACCTTCCAATTACTTTCTTGTGGAGAGTCAATTACTGATATGCCTAATCCTCCAGGAGGAGGTGGAGGAGAACCAGGCGGAGATGTGACACCCACTGTATCTTTAGATCCGATATCTATAGAAGAAGGCAATGAGGATAGAGCTTTTTTTGCAAGTATCAGATTATCAGACAGAGCTGATGCCATTGTGTCTGTGGATGTGGAGACTGTGGATGGTAGTGCAGTGGCAGGAGAAGATTATGTAGGATTCTCAGGTACTATCGAATTTGCGGCAGGTGCAATTCAGGAAAATATAAGACTAGAATTAATAGGTGATGATGAGTCAGAATTGGATGAAATTTTCAACCTTAGAATCATCAGCACAGATGGTGCTGATATTGGTGTCGGTGAAGTAGATATCACTATAGAAAATGATGATGCCGGAAATGGCAGTGTTGTGATACCATCTACTGGATATTCTACGCCAGAATCTTATCCTAATATGGATTTGATATGGAGTGATGAATTTGATGGTGCTACACTTAACTCAGAATTTTGGACTCATGAAAGAGGCAATGGCAATGGTGGATGGGGAAATAACGAGCTACAATTTTATAGACAAGAGAATACAAATATGGTCGATGGAAATCTTGTGATAACTGCAACAGAAGAGAATTTTGGTGGATTCAATTATACGAGTTCTAGAATCATTACAGAGGACAAATTTGAGTTCCAGTATGGCCGAGTAGATATCAGAGCCGTACTTCCAGAAGGCCAAGGGATTTGGCCTGCACTTTGGACCTTAGGGGCCAACTTTAGACAGGTTGGATGGCCTAGAAGTGGTGAGATGGATATCATGGAGTTACTAGGACATGAACCAAGCACCACACATGCTACAGTACACTACGCTGGTCCTAATGGTGAGTTTCTGAATAAAACTAATGAAACGAACATCAGCGGCAAGTTCTCAGATGAATATCATGTATTCTCTATGATTTGGTCAGAGAATGAAGTGAGATTTCTAGTAGATGATAGACAATACCATAGAATAACACCAAGCATAATTGGCTCTCAAAATGCCTATCCATTTAATGCGCCATTCTTCTTTATATTCAATGTTGCAGTTGGCGGAAACTGGCCTGGCTCTCCAGATGCCACGACGTTCTTCCCTCAGAATATGATTGTAGATTACGTCAGGGTTTTTCAAGACGAGTAATCATACGTAATCGATTAAGGAGGCCGATTGGGCCTTAGGTTCAACCTGTTCCAGGTTGTGGTCGAAGGAATTTGAACGCTTGACGAAAATTCAGCATCTTTTACCTAATTAGCTAATTCTTTATATCAAAGTTAGCAGTGTATCTTTGATACTATCTGCTTATCTAAGCTACTGATATGAGAATCTTATTATCTATTATACTGGCAGGATTATTAGGCATTGCTATCTGGCAAGGTACGCTGCTGCATAAGGTGACTGTGGAGACCAATGAAGCCAAATACGACTTTGCAGAAATCAACAAGATAAACTACGGCCTATTTAATATCGATTTATGGAAGTCCAGGATATTTGGCATCATAGAAAAGAAAGCTGACAGTTTCAATTTCGATGCGAAAGACCTACAAGGTTTCCAGCGTCAAATAGAGAACTATCTCCATGGACTGCACAAGGATTTTATAGAATCTGGAAAGCTGGTAGAGATGTTCATGGATAAAGATAAGCAAGACAACAAGTTGGTGGGCCTGTTCATGGGACTCTTTAAAGGCAATATAGAGAAGCAGGTAGAAAATCTTGATTTCAAAAAGAAGATTCCAAGTATAGCTGCGCAGATGATGAAGGAATTTGAAAAAAAGATTCCTGAACTAAAGGAGCAGATTACTGAGCAAGTCAGTCATATGCTGGTAGAGGAAGCTTCTGGTAGTCTTGTAGATAGGAGAGATGTCATTTATAAGAAATATGAGGTCACCTCACTAGAAGAGACCAATGAAAATATTAGGAGCCAAGTAGAAGCCTCAGAGGCTATTATTAGCAAGCATATCAAATACATTCTTGGCGCCTTGGGATTTGCTATTGTATTATTGTTAGCGACAAGTCGACAACTCATATTTAGATGGGCTATGGTATGGTTGACCTTGGTATGTGTTGTCTTTTTGGCCTTGGGTCTTTTCTTGCCGATGATAGATTTAGATGCCAGACTTTCCGATGTGGATTTACAATTATTAGGGGAACAAATCCATTTCGATGAGCAGGTCATGTATTTTCAAAGTAAGTCCATTACAGATGTGACTAGGACCTTATTAGAAGGGCGAGGTTGGGATCTAAAGCTCGTAGGGTTACTGATTTTATTATTCAGTATAGTGTTGCCATTGCTAAAGATGATACTCACGACAGCTTACCTCTTTGTAGAAAGGGTCCAGCAATCCAAACTTGTACAGACTGTCATATTCTATCTCGGAAAATGGAGTATGGCAGATGTTTTTGTAGTGGCCATCTTTATGTCATATATCGGCTTTTATGGCTTGCTTAATTCCCAATTGGGTGCAATGGCAGGGACGTCAGAAACGATGACTATAGAAACAGTAAATTATTCCAAGTTTTCGCCTGGCATCATCTTTTTTACCATGTACTGTATATTCTCCATAGTACTCAGTATGCTCATCCATCGACGTAAGTGGAATCATTCTAAATAAGACAGGCTGTATCTATTTTACACTGTGATGACAATTAGACATTGACTTACACCTAATTTTGTCTCAATGGCTTTATTGACCCATTATAAAGTAATTACAGTCACACACCACCATCTTAATGTGAATGAGATTGGGCACTTCTTTCTACGCGGTGAATCCAAAGATGAGAAGTCAGAGAATCTAAGACGCATCCAAGAGATGTACAAGATGAGTGATTGTATGTATCTGGAGACATGTAACCGGGTGACATTTATAATGTATGCTGATGATTTTGATTGTCACAGCCAACTAAGCTCATTTTTTATGGCTGTCAATCCCAATTTGGAAGCACAAACCCTAGCCAATATCAGAAATTTTGTTTCTGTCTATGAAGGAGAAGCTGCTATAAAGCATGTATTTGAATTGACCTCTTCCATGGACTCACTAGTAGTAGGGGAGAGAGAGATCTTTAGACAGTTCAGAGAGGCCTATGAGTGGTCCCGAGAGAAGGGGCATATATCGGATAATCTTCGCTTATTGGAGAAAGCGACTGTCAGAACAGCAAAGAAGATATATCATAATACGAAGATTGGTGAAAAGCCTTTATCAGTCGTTTCACTAGCTGTGTCTGCATTGATGAAGACAGATGTGCCAAGACATTCCAAAGTGTTATTAGTAGGTGCAGGAGAGACCAATGCACTTGTAGCAAAATTTCTAAAGAAGTACGAGTTCAGTGACATTAAAATATACAACAGAAGCTTGCACAATGCAGCAGAGTTGTCTGAAGAGATAGGCGCTGAAGCTTATCATATTCATGATCTAACTGAGGTCAAAGGGAAATTTGATATCATGTTTGTTTGCACCTCTGCCTCTAAGGCCATAATAGATGTGGCTCTGTATAAGCAGATGTTGGCAGGAGATACTTCTGAGAAAGTGATTATCGATTTGGCAGTACCACGCAATGTTACCGCTGAAGTCGTGAGCGATTTTAATGTGAGACATATCGATATAGAAGATCTCAAAAAACTGTCAGAGGAAAATCTTGAATTCCGTAAGTCTGAAATGGAGAAGGCCAGGCCAATGATACAACAAGAAGTCGTCGTTTTTAATCAATTATTCAATGAGCGACAGATAGAGAAAGCCATGTCTCATATCCCATCTGAAATTTTAGCTGTAAAGCAAAAAGCCATTCAGTCCGTATTCAATAAGCGGATAGATGACTTAGATGAAGATGCCAAATCACTCGTTCTAGAGATGATGGACTACATGGAGAAGAAGTGTGTGGCAGTACCTATCAAATTGGCTAAGCAGCTATAGTTTCCCTTCACAATATTTTACCTAGAAAATGGTCTATGTGATCAGCATAGAACAAAGGGATATTTAATATATCATCGGTTAACTTCAGATTTTTATTTGAGATTCTAATTCTTATTGGAGGTTGATATCTTTCCTTGAATATGGAGAGGCTTTTGGCTTTAGTTCGGCTGCCTGATTTTACTTCTATAGGTATACAATGGCCATTAGGTGCTATGACAAAATCTACTTCTGCTTTACCTTGTGAAGTCCAGTAATATGGCGCATCGCGATACAATTTATTCAGCACGGACGCCACATAGTTTTCTGCTAATGACCCTTTGTATTCTGTAAACAGTTTATCTCCTTGTAAGTAGGTGCCAGGATTCAGTCCAGAATGGCGCATCAGTAGTCCCGTCTCGAAAGCATATATTTTAAATGAAGTAAGGTCTTCATAAGCTTTCAAAGGTATCCTTGCCTCCTCTATTTTAGATGTTTTAATGACAAGCCCAGATTCGACCAGCCACTGGAGGGCTGATTCGTATTCTCTGGCTCTGGCCCCTGACTTGATGACCTTGTAGAGAAACTTATTGTTTTCTTTAGCGAGCTGTGACGGTAGAGAATTCCAGATATGTTGTATTCGGGTTGATGTTGTTTTCTCGGCATGCTTGACAAAATCCAATTGGTAGGCTCTAAGGATTTGCTCTTGTACTTCTATAGCCTCTGCTATATTCTTTGATTGATTATAAGTGACAGCTACTTCCGGCATACCGCCAAATAGGACATATTCTTTCCATATCATAGTCAGCGGATGGAAGAAGGCATCTGGTATGGGACTTACTGGCTTATCCAGATGATGCCAATAAGCTTGGTACAAATCAGGATGGGCTTGTTCCAGATATTCAGAATAGGATAAGGGATGTAGATCCATGAAGGTGACCTTACCTACAGGGAAAGATCGATCATTTCCTATGGACAGTCCCAGCAGTGATCCTGCGCAAGCTATGTGTAGATCAGGCAGGTCTTCTTCAAAATATTTGAGCGCAATGAGGGCATCCCTACAATCTTGAATTTCATCCAAAATCAATAAAGTGGCGCCGATCTCGATGGGCTGACCGTAATGTATACCGATATTGTCTAGAATGTCTTTCGGGTTTTTATTCCCTTCAAAAAATTGATGAATAGATTGGTCTTTTTCAAAGTTGATATAAACCACGTTGTCAAATGCACTTTGTCCAAATTCCTTAAGCAGGGTAGTCTTTCCTATTTGCCGAGCACCCATCAATAGGACAGGCTTATGATTAGGCCTTGATTTCCAAGTCTTTAGCGATTCTAAATGTGCTCTTTTAAATTTCATTTGTCCATCTACTATACACAAATATCACACAATTCGTACTAATAATGTGTAAAATATCACACTATTCGTTCCAATAATGTGTAAATATTCACACTATTCGTTCCAATAATGTGTAAAATATAACTGTGAAGCGCTTCTCTCTGAGTAATTTTAGAAGGTTAACTACTGCAATAATGTGATGAACTCAATAACTAAAGCAACTTATTTTCATACCAGTGTTATATTACGAACTATACAAAAACACAAAGTGCCAATAACACCCCGCATCCAAGCCTTATTCAATCCAGAACAATATCATGGTTGGGGTAAGACAAAAAAATACTTTGAAGGCTGGTATTACAAGTTGGTCTCTGCTGATGAGTCCAGCGCTTTTGCATTTATTCCTGGCATCGCTATGGATGAGAATGGCAATAAGCAAGCCTTTATACAAGTGCTCGATGGCAAGAATCTAAAGGCGGAGTATTTTAAATTTGATGCTGCAGACTTCCAACCAACTAGAGGTAAATTCGATGTAACTATAGTAAACAATCATTTTACCCGAACTGGCTTTGAAGTCAATTTGCCGGGGATAAAAGGAGCACTGACCTTTAGTAATCAAATACCTTGGTCTCAGAACTGGTACTCTCCTAATATCATGGGGCCTTTCACCTTTGTGCCTTTTATGCAGTGCTACCACGGTATCCTAAGTATGAATCATACTATCCATGGACAACTCAATATAGCTGGCAAGGAAATAGATTTTACAGGAGGTAGGGGATATATGGAGAAAGATTGGGGTAAGTCATTTCCTAGTGGGTATATATGGATGCAAACCAATCACTTTTCCACGCCAGGTATTTCAATGAAATCCTCAGTTGCTAAAATTCCTTGGATGGGAAGTTCGTTTATCGGATTTATTGCTGGTGTGCTAGTGAATGATAGATTGATAGAATTCACAACTTATAATCTGACTAAACTGCGAAAGTCATATGCCGATGAGTCCACAGTACATATTGTGATGGAGAATAGAAAGCATAGGCTAGAGCTCAAAGCTAATCGGGAGGCGGCTACTGCACTGGCTTCGCCTATACAGGGATTTATGGATGGCAGAATAGAAGAGAGCATGACAGCGATAATCCACACCCAGCTCTATGATAAAAAAAGCAAAACTTACATACTAGATGATAAGGGTCGCAATGCTGGACTCGAAGTAGCGGGCAGAATAGAGGATGTCTTAGTTTAGCTAATACTAACTGGCGGGATTTGAGATTAATCCATTGATCTGATTTACTTTTTTGATGATCTTATCATCCAGATTTATATCTACACAATCTATATTCTCTATGAGCTGCTCCATTCTTGTTGCGCCTATAATATTGCTCGTAAGAAAAGGTTGCTGACATACCCAGGCGATAGCCAATTGTGCCAAACTTAGTCCTGCAGATTTAGCGATGTCATAATACTGCTGAGTCGCAAGTAAGCAATTGTCGGAGTTGTAGCGTTGATAGTGTTTGAATTTATTGAGTCTGCATTCCTCTGTATCTGTCTTCTCTATGTACTTGTTTGTCAGTCGGCCACAGGCCACCGGAGAGTAGGCCAGTAGACCACACTGCTCCCTTACGGATATCTCTGCTAGTCCGATCTCGTAAGATCGATTAAGTAAATTATAAGGATTCTGTATAGATGCAATTCTTGGTAAATCAAACTGCTCTGATAATCTAAGGTAATTTAATGTTCCCCAAGGCGTCTCATTGGATATACCGATATGTCTGATCTTACCTGACGCCATATTTTCATGAAGGACTTCCAGACGCATTTTGAAATTGTCTTTCCAGCCGTTTTCTTGATGCTCATAATTTTTCTTGCCGAAAAAATTCGCTGACCGCTCAGGCCAGTGAATTTGATATAAGTCTATGTAATCTGTTTTCAATCGGCGCAGACTGCCATCGATGGCCTCTTGAATA
Source organism: uncultured Saprospiraceae bacterium (assembly GCA_964591455.1). Classification (GTDB taxonomy): domain Bacteria; phylum Bacteroidota; class Bacteroidia; order Chitinophagales; family Saprospiraceae; genus RFSX01. Next base: position 14,778 of record CAZQDZ010000030.1, on the reverse strand, counting down.
AATTGTCGGGTATAGATATCAGTGTCTCTAATATGCTTAGTGTAAGGTCCTGGCCCTGCTATCTTACTACTGATGATAACCTGGTCCCTGTTCTGCCTGGCTTCTAACCAGTTGCCTATGATGGTCTCTGTACTTCCATAAGTTTCTGCTCTAGCGGGTGTGGAGTATAACTCAGCTGTATCAAAGAAATTGACTCCTTTATCCAGTGCATAATCCATCTGCTCCCAGCCTTCTGCCTCTGTATTCTGTTCTCCCCAGGTCATGGTTCCAAGACAAATGACACTGACATCTAAGTCAGTACGTCCTAACTTTCTATACTTCATATTTAATTATAGCAATATATAGTTCTTAAAAATAAACGACGAGATCAGCGAGCACATTTGACACAATTTACACTCTCAGGCATGTACATCAAGCGGGCAGGATTAATGGGTTTAAGGCAACGTTTGCAGGTTCCAAACCCCTCATTATCCAGTTGTGTAAGGGCAAATTTGAGTTTGTTGCGCTTAGATATTTTGTTTCTGAGTGAGGCTTCCATGACAGACTTATTATTGATAGCATCCATACGGCTGATTCTGCCAAGAGAATTTTCAGGCTTTACTGGTTCCGTCATCTTCTCAGTTTCTTTGATATCATGCTCATACTTAATGATGAGCTCTTCTATTTTTACCTTGAGTAGCGCTTTATCGTCTGCGTTCATGTCACGTAAGTTATCTGCTGATTACCAAATCTATGTTAATTACTCGATTTAAACTGTAATTATTCATTAATCAAGTAAATTAGGCAAAAATATAATGCACTGATTATCAATTTGTTACTGAGTCCTTTAGGCTAATATTGGCGCCAGAAAATTAGGCTTAGACATACTTAAAGTCGGCCACTTATTAAATAGGAATTTTGACTCAATAGATAAAACTAGTATCCATTTCCATACGTTTTAAATAAAACCAATCCCTAAAGCTATCGCGCAGCGCAATTGGACATATTACTCATTATCAGGTAGACCTTATACCATAGAAATGTATCATGGTGATGACTCTGGTCATTTGATAGTCTTTGTTAATGGTCAAATAATCAAAATTCTATTTGATCAGAAAGAGGGTAAAACGTATAATTTTCTGATAGAACAACAACTGATAGAATTAGCGATAGAGAAGAATAATGAGGGATATGAGTATGTCGTCACACCCCAAAAACCTGAAAACAAAACAAAAGCTGAAAAGACTTTTGATAAGCATTTCTGGATTCCTTTGATATTGTTACTCCTAATTCTAAATTTGGCCTTCTTTATTCTTAACTACTTAGGGACCTGACACATTGGATAAGATAGAACTACACATAGAGAGCCTCATTTTCGCCTCTACTAAGGCTATGACGGCAAAAGACATAAAAAATTCCTTACAATCCCACACGGAAGTCAAGTTCAAGGATAAGGAAATTGCGGAAGCACTTGAGATTTTGGAAACCAAATATGAAGATGAGAAGTACCCTTTTCATATCGTTGGGATTGCAGGTGGATATCAGTTTATGACCAAGAGTGCCTATTATCCATTGGTGAGTCAGTATCTGAAGATTGAGAGCAAAAAGCGCCTGTCCAAAGCGGCGCTGGAGACCTTGGCCATTATCTCATACAAACAGCCTATTACAAAATCTGGCATAGAGTCCATACGAGGGGTTAATTGCGATTATTCAGTTCAGAAGCTGCTAGAAAAAGAGTTGTTGGAAATTGCGGGAAGGGCTGAAGGACCAGGAAGGCCGTTGTTATATACCACTTCTGAGAAGTTTATGAACCATTTTGGGTTAAAATCGCTTAAAGATTTACCAAAGATTCAGGAGTTTGAGATAGAAGGAGATGAGATAGGTATTCCAGAAACAGAGGCACCAGAGATGGTATCTCAAGCAGAAGAGACAGCAGTAGATGCTGACGAAGAAGTACTAGAAAAACATCCCGTCCCCGCTGAAGTAATGGAGCTTTCGGACGAAGAAGAATAGAATAAAATGGAACACAAAAAAGAAACGACAGCACCTATTATCAATAGGGTGGCTAATAGTGGCTTAAAAGTGATTAACCTGGAAAACTACTTTCCCACAATGGCGATTGTTCCATTTGACCTTAAAGCTTATTTATTCAAGGAGCTCATCCTGAAAGAAAAGGATTTCCGTGCGGCACTCAGAGAGATAGACTGGACTGCCTACAAAGACCAGATAGTTACCGTTTATAATTCTAATGATGCGATTATACCCGTCTGGGCATATATGCTTGTATCCAACTACTTGGTTGACCATGCAGCATTTGTCTTTCAAGGTACCTCAGAAGAATATCTAAAGTTCTATTATCAGAATGTAATAGGAGAGATGAATGGTGCTGATTACGAGGATGAGAGAGTCGTCATTAAAGGCTGCAGTAACAAGCCTGTACCGCCGTCTGCCTATGCGGCCATCACTGCACTAATCAAACCATATGCACGCAGCATCATGTACGGAGAACCCTGCAGTACGGTGCCTATCTACAAGAGACCACGCAAATTGTAGCTGGCTGATTTAGGAGGTATTGATACTATGCAAGCATATTGCATCGCGACTACAAGTCGCGACGAACGAGGTTAAGCAAATAGTGTCTATAGTTTTATTTAGAATGTCTTACTGAATGTCATGTTCCATTGCGAGAACGGAGAACTCTCTGCGCCGCTTCGCTCTGATCGAGTTGGAAAAGATTGTTGATTAGGAGTCACTTTACAAATCGACCTTGTGGAGATTTCTCCGTGCTCGTAAAGGAGTTTGTTAGTAGCATGAAGGATTGGCTTATAGTTTCTTTAAAAGGTATTTATTGTGCAAGCATAATGCATCGAGACTACAAGTCTCGACGAACGAGGTTTTATGTAATTCTAGCTTACGCTACATCTTAACAAAAGTGCCACTCCCTACTTTCTGAGTACCTGAAGGTAAATTACTAAGGTCAATTTTCATGTCTCTACTTATTTTGTTTAGATGAGGACGACCTGCTGAGTCATAAATACTGAGGTGGTACTCTTCTGATCTATTATCTAACTGTATAATAAGAATATCTGATACTGGATTAGGGGATAGCTTTACTTGAAGTCGTTGACTTGTCTCAGAAGTGGAGACAGTTTCCCTAGGCTTATAGATTAAAAATGTCGTTCCTGGTTCAATATCTCCAGAGATTCCAGCAATTGATGATGACGAATACCCATAGTTATTAATTCTAGCTCTTATCCTAATCACTGCATATTTATCTTCACTAATTGATAATAATATATCTTCAGTACTAATGCTCGTATCATAATCATATTCTTTATACATAATCAGACTATTACTTCCACCCTTAATATCCCATATATTATAACTATCGAGACTGCCATCAGGATTATAGAAATATTCTGTTCGCTCTTCAACAAGCCATAACGTATCCTGGTCTACAATAGGGGAAAATCTCTTTTCTCTGTTAATCAAAGTTTCTGCCTCATAGCTGTAGCTAAATCTATGTTGCAAATTGTAATCAACTAGAATTGAATCATAGTTAGGTGTATACCTTTCTTCTTTTATCAAATTTCCTATGTCATCATAATTGTAATAAATACTATCTACAACTCGGAATTCATCAAAGGATCTGCTAAATGAAATATTAACGATACTCTCTAGAAATCCTTTTTCATTGTGATTGTAGAAATGTTTTCGTAAAATACTGAGCGAATCAGGATTTTCAAATGGAGTTAGTTTGTACATTTTAATCAGCAGCCCATTATCATCATAGATTAAGGTATCTAAAACATTTGGTGATCTCTTACTTATAAGTAAATTATTCTCATAAAGATATTGATCTTCAAAAGGCAATTCAAAGTTATGTACATACTCCTCTCCATCCCAACTATCAGTTTGCAATTTAACCTCTTGATTATTAGAATTAAATTTTGAAGTAAACACCAACCATGGCCTTAAGCTACCATCTGAAGCAGAACCAGTATATGTGTAACTTTCTGAGATTACACATAAAGAGTCCAGTCTATATCTAAAGGTTCCTGAAGTCCTTTGAAAATCATTACTCAGTTGATCTAAAGGAGAACGGACAAGTTTAAAGCTATCCAACACATATTTGTAATCGTTGAAGGAGGTGTATGTATTACCTGACCTATTGTTTAATTCAGATATAGATTGGTACAATTCAAAATAATCTTCGTTAATATCATTTTGTTGGAATGATAATATATCCTGTGAAGCCAAATTATCGATTCCAATAAATGCAATTAATATTAGAATTAAATTGTATTTGTGGAAGTTGAATGTTTTAAATGCCATTTCTGTGTTTTTTCAAGCCATGTAAATATCGTATTTATTTATGTGATATTCTGAGGTTTAAGTTGCATCAAATATCATATTCAGATAAGCCATATACCTTAACTCTACCCTATATCTTATGACAAGCATATGGCATCGAAACTACAAATCTCGACCAACGAGGGAGAGGACTGAGAGAGGGAATTAATTTTCTTACTTCCAAGTCTTAAAAAAACACTTTCGTATTTCGAGCGACGGAGGAGTCGAGAAATCTTATTCTAATGGAACCTAAAGCTAAGAGTTCTGGGAAGCCAAGAGCACAAGAGAATACCAATCGCATTTGGCTATTGTATGAATCTTGTAATTATAAATGCGATGGAATAAGATGTCTCCATTCCACTTCGTTGCAGTCGACATGGAAAAAGAACCTTAAGCCATAGAGCGCAAACCGCATACCTAGCATTCACCAAGTATACATGGATAGAACAAACTGTAGTGCCTAGAGGTGAGATGATTAGCTATGGTCCAAGATGGAATCAGAATACACTACCAACTTTTCCTCCCTATTAAAATGTCAAACTTTCTCTAATAAGTGGCGTAGGCACTTGTACATCGTAATCGCATGAACCGATGCCTGAGAGCAGTGAAAAATTCACTTGTCCATCCGTGTTCTTTTTGTCCTTTTTGACCAGACTTATGATGTCTTCTATTTGAGTGCTTTGGATGGTCGGTAAGTCATAGAGTGATTCTAATAGGGTATTCATCTCTTCCATTTCTATGATAGATATGCGTTTGGACTTGAAGGCCATATAGCCTTCACATATCATGCCTTTAGCTATCGCCTCACCATGCAGTAGATGATTTTCTGTACCTAGAAAAAGTGATTCTATCGCATGTCCTATGGTGTGCCCAAAATTCAGTACCTTACGTAGACCACCTTCTTTAGGGTCTTCAGTAACAATGGCATTTTTGATTTTGACAGAACGGGCAACCAAGTCTGACCAGTTGCCGCCAAGATTGTTACCATCAAGATTTTTAATTTTCTCCCACATGGGTTTACTGCTTATGAGTGCATGCTTTATCACCTCTGCAAATCCGCTCAGAATTTCTCTTTTATCCAGCGTCTCTAAAAAAGGGGTGTGTATCCATACCATGGCCGGATTCTGAAAAGTCCCTATCATATTCTTGTACCCCTGATGATCTATACCCAGCTTACCCCCTATAGAGGCATCTACTTGTGATAAAAGTGTCGTAGGCATCTGGATAAATCGGATACCCCTCATGTAAGTGCTGGCTACAAAGCCGCCCATGTCGCCTATCACACCGCCGCCCAAATTGATAACAAGACTAGATCGGTCACAGCCTTTTTCTATTAGTTGGTCCCAGAGTAGGGTGGCTGTTGTTAGATTTTTATTGACCTCACCTGATTTGATTTCTAAGGTTTCATAAGCGACATTGACACTTTCGTGGAATATAGGAAGGCAATGTTCTTTTGTGTTTTCATCTACAATCACAAAGGTCCTAGAGGGATTAAGAGAAAGGATGAATTTCTTCAGAGCAGAAAATTCTTTGTCTATTTCTACTTTATAGTGAGGTGTTTTTACAGTAGGCATACTAAGTCAGCTTGTGTAGTCTCTCGTAACTCTTGGCTGTGGCTTTGTCAGAAAACATCGATTTGGTTTTCTTCCAAGTATCTGCAAACAGGTCAGAATACCGATAGTTTTCTAAGGCTTGTTCTGATTCCCAATGGCTGTAGGTGGTGAATGTTGTCGTCTCTGCTAAGGTTCCTTGCAGTAGTTCTAAATACAAGCAGCCAGGAAAGGATCGAATTTTTTCTTTCCTCTCATCGAAGAGTAACTTAAAGTCTTCTACATGTTCTTTTTTGAAACTCATTTCTACTATACGGACAATCATAAGCTTTGTATTTAGAGATGCAAATGTAGGACTCCCAATCTTGTCGTCCTGTTAATGTCTAGAAAAATTTGGGATACTAATCCAGAAATTTGATTTGAATAGTCTCATCCCTTCTTAAGTCGAGTAAGCTGGCCGCTTTACCCATGTTGATGGCGATTTCGAGGTAGTTGGAGGAATTAAAGAGACAAACGACTTCGCCTACAGGTACAGCGCTGTAGGACTTATTAATAGACGTCGCGGGATCAAAGTATTTGAAATAGATTTCAAAACGTCTGTCTTTTCTAATAAATTCGAAATACTCACGATGCACATTAAGAACGATGTTGTCAAACTTGTCTATGTGTGTAATGGTCGCTCTTATCTCATTGTCAGTAATGACAGGCTGGACTTCCAGTTTTTTGTCAAACTGATTGAGTGGAGGACCGACTTCGGTGATAGACATGCCTTTGCAGATAAGACTAACACCATGACCGATTAACTCAAAGAGGTTTTGATCTGCATCATCTATCACAATACGATAGATCGCCTCTTCATTGATAGAATCGAAGGCCAGTGAAAAAATGCCATTATTGGGGCCTATGAAAAATCTGTCTTTGTATTCGAAACAAAGAATCTCATAATTGTGGCGATAGAAATTATTGACAGCAACAATATTAATGGTGCCTTCAGGGAAGCTGTTGTAAATAGACTTGATGAAGTAAGATGCCTGACGTATATCATATGTGTCTACTTGGTGTGATACGTCTATCAGATGAATATCGCTATGGTGCTTCAAGATGGCACCTTTAAGTAAGGCGACATAGTGGTCTTTGATTCCAAAATCAGAAATGATCGTAACAGCCCGCATCGTCCGCTATAGCATAGTCAATTAGTGGGGCAAGTTACGACCATTTCAGCACTTATTAAAAAAAGATCTAATATGGAAGATCTCTTGGCTAATCCATTTTTCTTGACATCATGTAACTGCTACAGAGGATGCAATCTTCATCGTATTGCTATTGAATGATCACTCTAACCAAATCACTTCTACCGTCATTAAAGTACACCTTCATCAGATAAATTCCTTTCTCTAAGCGAGCACCATCAACTTTCCCATTCGACTGATTAGCAACAGACACAAGTCTTCCTTCTAGTGTATAGAAGTGAATATGACTGATTAAGTCTTCTTTGACAGAATTAATGAAGATGTAATCTGAAGATGGATTAGGAAATACAGTTAATGATGAATTGAGGTTATTCTCCTCAGTTTCCGGATAGAGTAAGACTATATTTGCTCGACTATCAACTTCTAATCCTTCTATATCAATGGTACCACCAAGCATATTGATGTAGAGTTTGCTTCCATCCATACTTTGGATACTGCTAGCTTCTGTAAATGTTAGGGTCCTTCCTTCCTTTAAGTCAATAATGAGACTATCCCCTATCTCTGGTTCAACTGCTTGAGACAAGATTAAATGTCCATCGAAATAAAGGTGACTACCTTTATCCAAATTGACAATAGCACCTTCTCTCAAGTAGAGATTACCGACACCTGCATAACCATAGTGCTGAAATCCCTCACCTACAAAACTCAAGACGCCTTCATGTTGCACTTGGATGCATCCTGTTTTGTTGTCAATATTAACACCACCACCTATTTTTAATTCAGTATCATCATTTATCACTATCTCTACTGAAGTAAAACACATATTACCGCCTAGGTCTTCAATGATAAGTTCATGTCTTTCAGTCGCTGACCCTTCAAGTAATCCTGGACGCAGTTGACAGTTTCGCTGGAAAAGTAGATCCATTTCATATCTATTAATCGCTAGCTCAATAGTTTTAGGAGTTGAACTATTTATTTCTGGATTAAGCGTCGTATAACTGATATTTTGTGATGTAGGGACGCCAGGTTCATGATGCTTAACTATTTTAATAAATTGATAATCCTGACTAAGAGTTTGAGTCCTGATAGCATATTTTTCTCCATCCCAATTTTCTTCTGCTATAACAACTTGCTGCTCTATCACATCAGAGTAAGACTGGGAAAGAAATAAATCATTTAGTCTTATGAACCCACCAGAAACGATTTCCTCAATATGAAATTTGAAAATAAATGACGTAATCATATTCAAATCAGTCTTCTCGGTAACAATGCATTCTGCATCTATGTAAGAAGTTTTTGGATTAGTAAAAGGAAATATCACTTGGCTTGGATATGCTGTACCTGATGGACCACTGTGGAGAAACTCTATAATCACACCACTACATAAGTCATTTGTACAATCATTGTCTACATCGAAAATTAGCCCACTCTCACTAAACCCAAACTGACTTGTTGAATACACATTGTTACTTTCAAGGAATATTGTATCCCCGATATACCTGATAAAAACAGCACGAGAAACATCGATTTCATTTATGGGAATACTTCCATCACTTGAGTTGACATTTAGACAAATAGGCAATCGTTCACCATTAGCTAGATCATCTACAGTTTGGTAGATCTCGTAGTTTTCATAACTATTGATGCTGACATTAGGGTCATTGGGACATGTGACTTCGACAATATCGCCTGTCACGATGTCGATATAATCATATTGACCTATTAAGCTAAAAGTAGTAAAGATAGTAAGTACGGAGATTAGAAGATTTTTCATAATAGGAGGCTGTTTTGTTATTCTAAGCTAGTAGTAAACCACCAAAAAGCAAAATGTCCTGTGTGGCCTTTACAATTAAAGTGTCTACGGAGACAATACTTATAACGAAATAATCGTTACATTGATGAATATTTCGTTATAAATAGATTGCTGATGAAGAGATTATCACAAATAGAAGAAGAAATCCTCGCCATTTTATGGGAAATAGGAGAGGGTTATCCTAAGGAAATATTGACTCATTTTACCCAATCGATGCCATATAATACCTTCCTGTCTACAATCAGAAAAATGGAGACTGAAGGATGGTTGGCTTATAAAAAGTATGGTCGGTCACACAAGTATTATCCACTGGTCTTAAAAGATGACTATAAGAAATCGCTTTATAAGAATCTAAAGTCAAAGTTCTTTGGTGGGTCAAGACAACAGTTGCTTTCATTTTTTCTTGAGGAGGAAAAAATAGATAAGACCGAGATTGAAAAATTACTTAAGCAAATAGAAGAGAACCATGATTGAATTAATGTTGATTTATTTGGCAGAGGTATCTGTGGCATTGGCGATATTTTATAGTTTTTATTACCTATTTCTCCGCAAGCAGGTCACCTATCAGTGGAATCGTATTTATTTACTGTTGTCCTATTTGATGAGTTTCATTGTCCCAGCTATTTCTTTAAAGGTCTATCCTATTTATATAGCAGCTCAACATGGGACATCTTCAGGACGTCCTCTGGCAGAGAACACTGATGCGGGATTACTAACCTCTGAAATGATGATAACTCTTCTCGGTATAGCTTTTCTGGCAGGTGTGGCAGTATTGCTTGTTCGTTTTCTCATCAATCTATATAGCATCATAGACTTGATAAATAAGTCAGAAAAGAAAGTAAAAGATAGATACACTTTAATTACGCATGATAAAAATCAACTGACCTATAGTTGGTTTAGCTATCTCTTTACAGATGAAGTAAAGCCTAGCCAGGCTATCCTAGAGCATGAGCAAGTCCATATAGACGAGTGGCATACTATAGACCTAATCATGGCAGAAATAGTCAAGATCATATTATGGTTTAACCCATTCGTATACCTTACCCAGAAGTCCATTAAGCTTAATCATGAGTATATCTGTGACTTCAAAGCATCAGAAAAATTAGGGGTATTGTCTTACGCCAAATCACTAGCCACTTATCCTGAGACCCATAAGCTAAGTATTTATAACAATTTTGCATACAAACTTAAAAACAGAATAATTATGCTTCAGCAAACTTCAAAATCTAAAAATTGGGCAGTCTATCTATTGGTGCTGCCAATGTTCGTGGGATTATTAACACTATTTTCTTTTGAGACTTATCCAGTCAGTACTGAACTAGGGGAATCACAGCCAATTGTCTTAGATACACTTCCAGATGATGGATACATAATAGATACAATCGTGACATTTAACCCTGAAACCTATGAAGAAAAAGTCGAAATCGTAAGGACAAAAAAGAATAAGGACGGCATCTCTTATAGGCAAGGACGTATTGCGCAAAAACCAGTAAGTCCCTCAGAGTCCGTAGATACAATCATTGTATATAATCCGGAAACCATGGAGGAACGGATAGAAATTGTTAAAAAGAACAAGACGATTGAAGATTATGAGCCTACTCTCAGAGAGTCGAAATCCACGAATGGTATAGATACGGTCGTCGTATTTAATCCTGAAACAGGGAAAAAGGATACGAGGGTGGTTCGGCTAGTAGAAGATCCTAAGTAGTTCTTATTGAGATAGTTAAATCTATTAATTATCTACATGTATATATATAAAGGCTGATTCACATGGATTGGCCTTTACATATTTATATGATAACCCAACTTGGGCTGAACTCTTTTGTCTGAAAGCTATTATTTTCGTAGTAACTTATATTTAGTCACTAATAATATAGATTCAGACATATTGAGTGAAATTATCTTAACCATCAACGGCATCGACCATGCAGAACTCTATGGTCTCAAGAATGCCAAACTAAATCTAGTCAAACAAGCGTTTCCAGAACTTGATATTATTTCCAGAGGTTCCAATCTCAAGATCAGCGGAGAGAGTAAGAAGCAAACACAAAAAGCTAAGTCCAAAATAGAGCAACTTGTGAAGATCCTCAGATCTCAGGATGCGCTGCCTTTACACAAAGTCAAGGATGTGCTTAATGGCAATCTTGCATATGAGTTAGAGGAGAGTTCTAATTCATCAGGAAGTAATAAGATCAATGCGAATGTCATTGTACACAGCAGATCTGGAAAACCTATAAAGGCCAGAACTCGAAACCAAAAGCGGCTGGTTCAGTTATCTGAAGATAATGATGTTTTGTTTGCCATCGGGCCTGCGGGCACAGGAAAAACCTATACAGCAGTTGCCTTGGCAGTCAGGGCACTGAAGACTAAAATTGTCAGAAAGATTATTCTGACACGGCCAGCTGTAGAGGCGGGGGAGAGTCTTGGATTTTTGCCAGGTGACCTCAAGGATAAAATAGACCCGTACTTGCGACCACTATATGATGCCCTAGATGATATGCTGCCAGGAGAGAAGCTAGACTACTTTATGCAAAATAGAGTCATAGAAGTAGCGCCGTTGGCCTTTATGAGAGGACGTACGCTGGATAATGCGTTCATCATCTTGGATGAAGCCCAGAATTGTACCTCTGGTCAGATTAAAATGTTTCTGACAAGATTAGGACCTTCTGCAAAGTGCATCATCACAGGAGACCTTTCACAAGTTGACCTTCCTAGAAACCAAAAGTCAGGCCTCTACAAAGCACTTAATATCTTGGGTGACCTAGATGGAATAGCAAAGTTGTTTTTGACAGCAGATGATGTTGTACGCCATAGATTGGTTAAAGATATCATCACCAGATACGATGAGGCCGATAATAAAATTAGAGCCATGAAAGAGGGGAGAGAAGCTGACGCTAAATCCGATGAAGAATAGATTAAATCCATTGAATAGACCATTTAGGCTACACGATTTTTATTGATGGGAAGTTGCTTGGACGGCCTTTAGCCATTTTAGCTAAAGAGGTTTTAAATGGAGTTTCTAAATGTGGAAACTGCTTATTTTCGATAACAGATTAGCATACTAATTCTAGATAATCTGTTGATTTATGGTGCATCTTAGATGCGCTATTCACTAAATCCAATATCATTATGACATCAAAAATTACTTACAAAGGGGGGCTAAGAACAGAAGCTGTTCACTTAAAATCTGGCAATACTATCATTACTGATGCACCAGTAGATAATCATGGTAATGGGGAAGCCTTCTCACCTACGGATTTGACAGTCACGTCATTAGGGTCATGTATTCTCACTATCATGGGGATAGCTGCTTCTAGGAAAGATATTGATATTAATGGAGCCACTGCAGACATCAAAAAGATTATGGCCTCTGATCCCAGACGAATAGCTCGTATAGAGATTAATATCACGATGCCTGCCAATAATTATTCTGACAAGGATAAAAAACTATTGGAGAAAGCGGCTCACCATTGTCCCGTAGGACTCAGTTTACATGATAACACGGAGGAAGTTGTCAGCATTACATGGTTATAGAATAGTTAGTCAGATTGGAAAGTAAAGAGACTATAATAAGATTGACCCACAATGGGGAACCTATCCATGGACAGATAAAGATTGGTGGGTCTAAAAGTATCTCTAATAGAGTCCTTATTATCAATGCCCTTGCAGGTGCTTCCAATCCTATTCATAATCTATCTGATAGTGATGATACGACTACGCTGAAAAACTTACTCAGTAGTGAAGCCCGAGAATTGGATGCACATCATGCGGGCACTACTTTTAGGTTTCTGACGGCTTACCTCTGCCTGCAAGATGGCACACACGTATTGACTGGTTCTGAGCGCATGTTACAGCGACCGGTGGGGCCTTTGGTAGAGGCGCTAATACAATTAGGAGCTGACATAAAATATATAGGAGAAGAAGGCTACCCGCCTCTTAAGATATCAGGTCCGCTCAATGTTCGACAAAATAAAGTAGAGATAAGGTCCGATGTAAGTTCGCAGTTCTTGTCTGCTTTGTGTATGATAGGGCCTATGATACGTGGAGGTCTGACTATAGAAATGACTGAAGAACAAGTATCTAAGTCTTACCTAGATATGACCTTAGCGATAATGAAAGAATTCGGTGCAGAGATAGAACAGAACAAGCGACAGATTCGTATAGCGGACAAACCTTATGCACCTATAGAATACACAGTAGAGTCTGACTGGTCATCGGCGAGTTACTATTATGCGATTGCTGCGATAGCCGAAGAGGCGACAATAGAATTGACCCATTTCAATCAGAAGAGTCTGCAGGCAGATAGTGCCATGAGTATTTTGGGTCGCCGATTAGGTGTTGTGTCCAGGGTAGTAGATAACGTATTACATATACACTCCATAATGCCTCCTGATGAGATGCTGTGTCATGATTTTGTGATGCATCCAGATATAGTGCAGACGGTATCAGTGGCGGCGGCAGCTTGTCAGATTCCTATTTCTTACAACGGACTGAAAACTTTGTTTATCAAAGAAACAGATAGAGTCAAAGCCTTGCAGAACGAATTATCTAAAGTGGGCATTACCATAGAAAAAGATATAGGCCAATTTGAATACAAACAACATGGGGATTTAGTCATGAATGAACCTATATTCGAAACCTATCAAGACCACCGTATGGCGATGTGCTTGGCACCCCTAGCGATGCTTGGTCCTATCCAAATCAAAAATCCTTCTGTAGTGTCTAAATCTTATCCTGACTTTTGGAAGGATATAGAGCAGCTTGGATTTAAGTATGAGGAATTATAATAGGCTAACTGATAACTTCCGATAATTTTTAAATACCAATCATGAAACGAAGAAAGTTTATAAAACGAACCTTCTCCGGGACAGTCGGACTAGGGATGCTAACTAGTATATATACCTGGCAATTAGAACCTTTCTGGTTAGAGTTTGTGCATAAGAAAATGGCCATAGCCAATTTGCCAGATAACTTGGTGGGTAAAACGCTAATGCAAATAAGTGATATCCACATTGGTAATAGATTTGATTATAATTACATTATTGATTCATTTAAGGAGGCACAAGCATTTCGTCCAGATTTTGTCGTCTATACAGGGGATTATGTCAGCTATGAAAACGAACAACAGCTAGCACAACTGAATAAAGTGCTACAACACGTCGTCCGTGGCGAAATCGCTACAGTAGGCATTCTCGGCAATCACGATTATGGTAAGAATTGGTCTCAGCAAGAAGTCGCCGATAGCATTACAAACGAGTTAAGTAGGGCGGGTGTGCACATGATGAATAATGACCACGTTGATGTAGAGGGATTGAATATTATTGGACTGGATGATTATTGGGGATTGAATTTTGCGCCGGAGGATGTAATGAAAGATATCAATTCCAATAAGGCAAATATTGTTCTATGCCACAATCCAGATGTGTGTGATTTAGATGTGTGGAATGGATATAGAGGATGGATTCTGTCTGGTCATACGCATGGCGGTCAGTGTAAGCCACCCTTTCTTCCACCACCGATGTTACCTGTCAAAAATAAATTGTACTCACAAGGGGAGATAGATCTGAATGATGGCCGAAAATTATATATCAATAGAGCAGTAGGTCACCTATGGCAAGTACGATTTAATGTAAGACCGGAAATAACAATATTTACGCTAGAGCAAGAGGCTTAAGTAATCAATCTTTTGCAAGAGGATTACTGAGTAGACAATTAGGCTACACGATTTTAATCGATGGATAGTTAGACGGCCTTTAGCCATATTAGCTAATGAGGCTTTAAATGGCGTTAAAAACAATGGCCGTTGTCTGACGACTGAAAGGAGAGTTTGGCGCTTGCTTAGCTATTTAAAGCTGAGTTAGCGTTAAGAAATGGGTACAGCCTAGAATTTTGT
>CAZQDZ010000029.1:0-57697 GCA_964591455.1 uncultured Saprospiraceae bacterium | reverse complement strand
TTCAGAAATCTGAGATTGATGCTGTTGTGACAGGAGGTATATATGATGTATTAGGTACAGAACTAATTGTCATATCGAATGATCAGAATGTCACGAACTCTAAACTAGTAGTCGATATGAGTAGTCTTGCTGGAGGAGACTATATAGTAAGAATCCAAATAGGTGCAGAGGTTTTTATGAAAAAAGTTATTCTTACAAAAGGAGAATAGAAGATTAGTCGATATAGTAACTAATAAAATGCAATAGAACAAGATGCAGGAATTTGCTTTAATGTGAATTCCTGTTTTCTCTATCTGGATTTCTGTACAATTCTAATCCACACCGGTCCACTATAGTAACTTAACTTGCTTTAAGTATATATCAACTTTATCATCATTTTGACCAGATATTTATGCAGCTTATGATATCTCTACTGTAATTTTGCGTTATGAAATATGCAAGACTGAATAGCCTAGAATTTTATAAAAGTAACAATCTGATTTCTTTTCTGACTTTAATAACTTTCTTCAATATTGCCAGTTGTAATCTAATGCCAGAATCTAAAGTGGTATTAGATACAGACGATGAGCTTATAATGACTGATGATAGCTTATTTTATTATCAAGGTAATTTGTTTTCTGGAACAATAGAAGCATTCCATTCTAATAGTAGTTTAAAATCATCACGAGAATATAAGGAAGGCAAAAAAGATGGTGCCCAGAAAGGATTTCATTTTAATGGGAATCTTTCATATCAGTATACAGCGATCAAAGGAAAATGGCAGGGTGAATATCAAGAATATTTTCCTTCTGGTCATATCCAAATTTATAAGATATATGAAGATGGAAAAGCCATAAAAACACGAATTAGAGATATTAATGGAAAAGTACTGGCTAACTATGTATGGAAAAATAATCGCTACTTTGGATATTTAGGATCTAGTACATGTATTAGTGTACTTAATGAAATAGAACAATGAAGAATACCTTAAGTTATATCTTATTTATCTTCTGTATGTGGGCTTGTGCTCATGCGCCTCCCTCAGAATTACCCTTCTTTAATAGTGCTGAGCTAGAACCTGAGTGGATAAGTCCCTCTGATTCGAAGTTCACCAGAATACATAAAGTCAAACCATTCTCATTTCTCAATCAAGACTCAGTTTACATCACAAATAAAGATTTTGATGGATCTATCTATGTTGCTGATTTTTTCTTTACTACCTGCCCAAGCATCTGCCCTAAGATGACAAACAATATGCTGAAGCTTCAGACGCTTTACAAGAATCAAGATCATATTAAATTCTTGTCTCACACTGTAACTCCATGGATTGATACAGTGGCCCAACTTAAGAGATATGCAATGGACAAAGGAGTAATTAGTGGTAAATGGCATCTTATAACTGGTGACGAAAACAAAATATATGAGCAGGCCAGGACATCTTATTTTGTAGAAGGGAAAATAGGAATGCAAAAGGAATTAGATGATTTTGTCCACACAGAGAATTTCGTTCTAGTAGATTCTAAACGCCGTATCCGAGGTATTTATAACGGTACTTCTGACAGAGATATAGACCGACTCAGAGAGGATATAGACACCTTATTAGAATCCATGAACGAGTCTTAAATATTTATAAAAGGCCTAATTTCTTTAGGTGAATTGTGTATTTATACATATTTTTATTTTTCATATGTAAATCCCCTGATAATCAATCCCTTTAACTGATTTCATTCTTCCAACCTAATCGGACAGTATAGTCCCATTGTTTGCTGGTTCTCAGTGAACAACATATCTATATTTTCTAATATGAAAATGATAATGACCTTAAGGTGTTAAAGTCAATTATTAGGAATGAAGTCATACAAATTAGTAAAAAGGGAGGTCATGAGAAAATTAACAAGTTTTCTTCTGATGTTCTTCGGTATATTTCTGTCATCAAATTTATTTGGTCATAGTGTCCAATGGGCCTACTGTATCACAAATGATGGTAGCATAAGACTTTATGGCGAACACTGGCACGGTAACCTCTCTATAGCAGCAACTGCCGATGCAATTGTAAACTTCAGTGTATTTGACGCCTCTACTGGGATAACATCTAATTTCTCTGCATTACCAGCTGGAGTTGTTTTTGATACACCTATCGGCTCATTACCTGATTGCAAGGGACCACTGAATATTGTTTCTGCTTGTGCTAGTGCCAATACCTATAATGACTGGGCATATTGGGAATTTTCTCCACCTTCTTGTTTTACAAATCTAACTGTAACCTTACAAAGTGTTACTGGAAGCGACGCTTTTATCTTTGTAGAAGGATGTGGTTCTCTAACACCATTTTCTCTAACAGATTCATTTATAGACTGTGTGGAGCCAACTGTTAGTTGTCCTATGGACATGACAGTAAACGCAGCTGAGTCGGATCCATGTGGTGCAACTTTTACAGATTTGGCCCCGACGATTTTGTTCGATGATTGTACAGATACTGACGATTTAATTGTTACTTATACTGTAGCAGGGGCTACTACAGCAGCGGGAAATGGCTTAGCAAATATATTCTATGGTAAAGGCACCTCTACTGTCACCTACTTTGTCGAAGACGAGACGGGAAGAATAGGAACTTGTGATTTCGGAATAACAGTAGATGATGTAACAAGACCTGCTGTCAGATGCCCTAGAGATCTCGAAGTTTTTTGTGATGACCCAGATCAGATAGGCACTATCAATGCCTGGCTCGCAACTTTTATGTCCGCAGATGCTTGCGATGATGCTTTAGTCAATACGAATGATTTCGATTCAGGGACCATAACTCAAACGGTAACTTTCAATGCTGCCGATTTTTGTGGTAATACAAATAGTTGTCAGGCTAGTATTCGTATTGTAGATAGTATAGATCCCATAATAATTACTTGTCCCACTGATATAGAGATAGAATGTGGAGAACCTAATAATAATACTCTACTGGATATATGGCGTAATGGAGCCACAGCAGTAGATGGTTGCTCTCAAACAGTAAGTGTGACTGATAACTTCACGATACTAAATAGTAATGTATGCGGAGGTATGACAACGGTCATCTTTACGGCAACTGATGGAGCTTCTAATACCTCAACTTGCTCTGCAGTTATTTCGCAAGTGGATTCACAAGCTCCTGAGTTTTTGATGAAACCTCAGGACATCACAGTAGAATGTATCAATGCCAACGGGGCTCAACCCGAAATCAATGCTTGGGTCGCTGCAGATGGTTTTGGTATGGCTGAAGATGAGTGTGACCCTACGATAAATTGGAGTTCTAATCTTGATGGTCAAGTAGAAACATGTGGACATACATATATAAGGACTTATACCTTTACCATAACTGATGATTGTGGCAATACTGCAACTTCATTAGCTACTGCAACTGTTGTGGATCAGACACCGCCTGTACTTAATCTTAGAGCAGATGTTACAATCAATTGTGCCCCTAACAATGATGCAACCCTAGATGTTTTTCTGGACACCTTTGGGAGGACTTCAGATGTCTGTTCCGAAAATTCGAATATTACAGTTGACTATGTATTATTTAATACCATTTCAGGATGTGGGGGGACTAGTACAGAAACCTATTTGTTTACAGCTACTGACGAATGTGGAAACGCCACGACTGGATTGTGGGATTTCACCATACAAGACAATGTTATCCCTACATGGGTCAACCCTCCAGGTTCTCTATTTATAGAATGTGGTGATGAGGATAATGCAACCCTTATTCAAGAATGGCTAAATGATATTGAAGCCTCTACTGTGGATGCATGTGGCGGAGTCCATTCTGTAACAAATAACTGGGATGGAGATTTGCCTGACAACAATTGTAATTCTACAACGCCTGTTATTTTCACTGTTATTGACGATTGTGGAAATGTAAGAAATAATTTATCTAGAAATATACGAGTAAGAGATTTAATAAATCCAGTAATTATAAATTGTCCTGTAGATTTCACTGTCAATGTTGATATGGATAATTGTGCTTCTAATGTCATCTTTTCTACACCAATAGGGTTTGATGAATGCACAGATGTTGTCACTGTAAATCAAAGGGTGGGTCCAGCTTCTGGTTCAGAATTTCCCGTTGGAACAACCAGAATTGTATTTGAAGCAGTTGACGATTGTGGACGACGATCAGACCCTGATTGTATTTTCAATATCACTGTAGTCGATTCTGCAACACCATCTTTAGATTGTCCTAGCGATATAGAGATATGCGCAGATGAGGGCGCTTGCACTTGGAGGTCAGATGATTCTGTATTGCCTATGTCTTCTGAAAATTGTACAGCCAGGAGAATGCAGGTCGAGATTACGGGAGCGACGACTTTGACACGTAGAAATGGTACAGCAGAAAATAGAGTATTTCAATTTGGAATCAGCACAATCTGCTATTTCTTAGAGGATTTGGCAGGAAATGAAACAACCTGTTGCTTTGATGTTATCGTAAGCGATTGTGAAGCACCTACCATTAGCTGTCCTGAAGACCTCATCGTTTCCTGTGAGGCCACTGATGTTGTACTTGGAGCAAGTGGAAACATCGTGTGGAATCATAATGGGAGCATTGGTGGCGTTGAGGGGACAAGCTATGAAGGTGATAATAATATTACACAAGTAGTAAGTACTGCAAATGATATAAGCTTCGGACCTGGATTGACTTTACTCAATAATGCAGGCCAACCGACAACGATTCCAAATGGATCGACTTTCGAGCATGTATTGACAGATGTTGCTACTAACACGTTTGCCGCAGCTAAGGCTGCCGATGACTACGTCGAGACTTGTTTTACAACAATCTGTGATGCTGTCCTAACACAAATTCAACAAGGGGTAGTCCCGACATCTTGGGGTGGATCGGCCGCAGGTAGTTACCAAGTCGCTGCAGAAATAAGCTCTGATGGATTTGCAAGTAATACCTTGCTTTATCAGGGAGCTCAGTTAAATGATCCTAATGCCATTAATAACTATGTGCTTTATCAAGAAGCGTTGAGTTTCCCTTTAGTAGCTGGACAAACATATTGTATCAGGTATTATTTATATAACGAACAGAATAATGCTCAATTGGCTAACGGAACACCGTTACCTGATAATACAGTTGCATTTGATGACCTAGAAGTTGCTATGACGAAGTCTAGCACAACGGGTAATGGTGCTCAGTTAGACAGCTGGTTGATGACCGCGATGTCAAATGATAATTGTGCTACACCTGTCTCTATAACCAGTCTCCCTTTCAATACAATTCCTGGCTGCGGCGCAGCTAGCGAAACAGTGTATGAATTTACAGCGACAGATATAAGTGGTAATGTGTCTCAGTGCATGGCTTCATTTATCATAGAAGATACGACACCGCCAGTTATAACGACGGCAGCAACTGATGGTGATTCTGATTGCGATAATGCCAATGCAGATTTATTAGATTGGTTAAATAACTTTGGAAATGCTGTGGCGACAGATGAATGTGGAGAAGTCACTTGGTCTCACGATTTTGTAGGCGGTGCAATGACGGGATGTTCTGATGTACCTGCCTTAATGGTAACATTTACAGCAACAGATGAATGTGGCAATACGTCCACAACTCAAGCTAATTTTGAGGTCAGCGATACCGAGCCACCATTGATTACTTGTCCGATAGATATAACCTTAGAATGTGGTGATGTCCTTAATGATGCCGTAATAGAATTATGGTTGCAATCAGGTGCCGCCATAGATAATTGTACAGACCCTGTAATTACACATAACTTCCCTACTACATTAATGCCAGTCTGTGGAGATGCAGGTACTTATACAGTAACCTTTACTGCAACAGATGGCTGTGATAATGTGTCCAATTGTATGGCTAACATAATCATTGAAGATTCAAAGCCACCTGTATTCCTGATACGTCCACAAGACTTAATAGTAGAATGTGGCGAAGGAGCAGTTACACCTACGGCTTGGTTGGCGGATATGGGTGGCGCCATAGCGGAGGATGAATGTGATAATAATTTGATTTGGGATATAGAAGAAGTCGGAGATGATCCAGGATGCGGAGATTCTAATACAATTGAATATAATTTTGTAGTGGAAGATGCTTGCGGGAATACAACTGAAGCATCTGCCTTTTATATTTTTGAAGATACACAAGCACCTGCAGTTATCCCACCTGCAGATATCACTGTGGAATGCGCTGCAGATGCAACAAGTCTAGCGGATTGGCAAGCAAGCGCCAGTGCTTCTGATGATTGTGGAACTGGATTTATGTTCCAAGCAATTCTATTTAATTCCATTTCTGGTTGTGGAGAGTCCATGACAGAAGTATATCAGTTCACGGCTACGGATGCCTGTGGCAATCAAGGTACTGCGCTAGCTAGTTATACTGTTGAAGATACTACCATCCCAGATATTACTTGCCCTTCAGATTTGACCTTGTCATGTGGTTCTGTAGCAAATGACTTGTTAGTTTTAGAATGGCTGGATGCTGCTGTAACATTAGATTTATGTAATGACGTCATGGTGTCAAATGATTTCGATGGCAGTTTGCCAGCAAATTGTGGGGGAGAAGTGTTGGTCACTTTCACTGGTACGGATTTATGTGGGAATACAGCTGACTGTACGAGTACTTTAGTTATGGATGATACAGTTATTCCAGATTTTGTCAATTGTCCAGAAGACTTAACTATCAATGTAGATGTAGACGAATGTGGAAGCAACCCAATAATTTCTACACCAGTACCGATAGACAATTGTGATGTATCTGTAAGTCAGACTATGGGTCTTCCGTCAGGATCTGCATTCCCCGTAGGAGTAACAAGCATGGAGTTTGTGGCCACCGACGAATGTGGTAATACTGTTTCTTGTGCTTTTAATGTAGAAGTCATTGATTCAGATGAGCCACTAATATTGTGTCCAAGTGTCCCAATTGATGCTTGTGTAGATGATGGCACTTGTGTCTGGACTAGCTTGGATATCGGTCCTACACTTGGTCAAGAAAATTGCCCTGATTTTACAATTGCATATACGGTTGCAGGTGCGACTATTGCTTCGGGTGCTGATAATGCTAGCGGAACGATATTCGAATTAGGGGTTAGTACAGTTTGTTATACAATTACAGATGACTCTGATAATACCTCTAGTTGTTGTTTTGATGTGTCGGTTGTTGATTGTAGGGAGCCAGAAATAACTTGTCCTGCAGACCTTACTGTAGAATGTGATGGCGATGGAAATGCAGCAGACCTTGCCACTTGGCTAGGATCTGCAACTTCTATGGATAACTGTTCAGCTGCTCCAGTAATTACTTCAGCAGTATTTAATAATATCAGCGGATGCGGTGGCTCAGAAGGCATCGTATATCAGTTTACAGCAGGAGACGAGGCAGGTAATACAGCTAATTGTAATGCGACATTTACTACGGTAGATACAACCGTTCCAGATATAACTACTGCAGCCACTAATCTTATCGTACAATGTGAAGCGGGTGCTGCAAATAATGCTGCCTTGCTTGCTTGGTTAGGTGAAGCGGGAGGAACGGTTGCTACTGACCTATGTTCTAATCTGACCTGGTCTCATGATTTTGATTCAGACTTAAGTAACCTCTGTGGATTGACTGGAGAAAGTACAATTACATTTACTGCAACAGATGATTGTGGGAATACAAGTACTACTCAAGCCACATTCACCATAGAAGATACCGTGAGTCCAGTCCTAACTTGCCCATTGCCGATAACTTTAGAATGTGGAGATGTGGTCAATGATGCATTGATTACAACTTGGTTGTCTACTGTGACTGGGACGGATGCTTGCTCAGAGGTAGCCATAGTCAATGATTATCCGATGGTGTTTGTACCTGATTGTGGTGTGACAGGAGACTTTACAGTATTATTCACAGCTTCAGATGATTGTGACAATAGTTCTAGTTGTAGCTCGACAATACTTATAGAAGATACAATACTGCCTGTATTCGATTTAGATCCTGTGGATTTATTATTAGAATGTGCAGATGGTAATAATGCTACTTTAATAACAGCCTGGTTAACGGCTAATGGAAATGGCGTAGCGACAGATGCATGTAGCTCGGTCAGCTGGACTCCTGTGGCTCTTACTGCTATGCCTGGTTGTGGCACCACTTCAGAGACACAGTACCTCTTTACAGTGACAGATGACTGTGGTAATTCTTCGACAAGGATTGCTTCTGTCATTACTGAAAATACAACCCCTCCTAGTATCACAACTCCTATTGACTTAATTGTAGAATGTGATGGAAGTGGAAATGTAACAGAACTTTCAGATTGGAGAGATACAGCTGTTGGTGCTAGTGAATGTGGTGATGTTGTTGTCACTTCAGATTTGTTTAACTCGATTTCTGCTTGTGGAGGTGGGAGTGAACAAGTATTTGTCTTTACGGTAACAGATGATTGTGGTAATCAAAATACGGGATTGGCTTCATTTATAATTGAAGACACTGAAGTTCCAGTCCCAGTCTGTCCAGCCACTTTGATTTTAGAATGTGGTGCTGAAGGAAATGATGCAGTCATTGCAGCTTGGTTATTATCTGTGGATATAAACGATACAGGTGGTTGTAGTTCCAGTAGTCTTACTAATAATTATAGTGGGTCCTTACCTGGATTCATTTGTGATGGAGATTCTGGATTGATAGTTCAGTTTACAGCATCGGATGACTGCGGAAATACTGGGGTATGTCAATCTCTTATTACACTTAATGACAATATAGATCCGATTTTCCAAAACTGTCCAACTGATATAGTTGTCAATGTAGATACAGATTTATGCACAAGTAATGTTGTATACAGTCAGCCAGTAGCCTTAGATCAATGTGATGGTTCTGTGTCAGTGGCGTTGACTTCTGGAATAGCAAGCGGTGCTGCCTTTCCTATGGGTACAACCAATATTCTATTTACAGCAACAGATGAATGTGGTAATACTTCTACTTGTACCTTTAATATAACAGTAGAAGATTCTTCTATTCCAAATATCTCTTGTCCTAGTAATTCTGTAATTGTTTGTACAGATAATGAAACTTGTGAGTGGGAAGCGACGGATGTTGTAAGTCCTATCTTCTCCGAGAATTGTGACATGGCAGACTTCGTTGTTACCTATACAATTACAGGCGCCACAAATGAAGTATCACCGACAACTGGAATTAATGATGTGGAAGATGACAGAATTATATTTGAATTAGGAGAGAGTGAAGTTTGTTATACAATTACAGATGCTGCTGGTAATTCTTCTTCTTGTTGTTTTGATGTTATAGTAGAAGATTGCGAAGATCCTATTGTCACTTGCCCAGAAGATTTAGTAGTAGAATGTGATGACACAGATAATGTGAGCGAACTTGCTAATTGGCTAGCTACTGCAAGCGGCATTGATAATTGTGATACTGCTCCAGAAATAACTAATCGGGTATTCAATACAGTCAATGATTGCGGCAATACAAATTCCACTTTCTACGAGTTTACGATAGTAGATGATTTCGGAAATAGCACGACTTGTTTAGCATCATTTACTATAGAAGATACAACATCACCAGTTATAAATACTCCAGCTGCAACGCTAAGTGTAGAATGTTCTGGCAGTGGAAATAGTGATGCACTGACCGCTTGGTTGAATAATGCAGGAGGCGCCATTGCTTCAGATCTTTGTAATAATGTAGTATGGACACATGATTTTACCAGTCCCCTTGCTGATGCTTGTGAGGGTGGGTCTGCAACGTTAGTCTTTTTTACAGCAACAGATGATTGTGGTAATGCGAATACGACCGAGGCAGAATTCATTATAGAAGATACGATTGAGCCAGTATTGGATTGTCCTGCCAATATTACTTTGGAATGTAGCGCTGCTATTAATGATGCGATAATAGAAAATTGGTTGAATGGTGTTAGTGGTTCTGATGCATGCTCTGAAGTGACGATTGTTAATGATTTTGGTTCTGTATTCGCAGATGCTTGCGGAGAGACAGGTGTGCACACTGTAACTTTTACCGCTACAGATGATTGTAGCAATGAGAGTAGTTGTGTACGAACGATTACGCTAATAGATACGACAGATCCTGATATAGAATCGGAAGCACAAGATTTACTTCTAGAATGTGCTGACAGAAATAATGCAACTTTAATTACTGCTTGGGAAGCGAACTTTGGTTCGGCCTTGGCCTCGGATGAATGCTCTGATGAGATGCTTGTCTGGACGATAGTTGGACAAGTTAATGTAGGCGCTTGTGGTGGCACTAGCTCTACACTTTATACTTTCCAGGTTGAAGATAATTGTGGAAATACAAGCACCACCCAAGCAAGTGTTATCATTGATGATACGACACCACCAGTTCTCACTGTGCCGCCAAATCAACTAGAAGAATGTAGTAACATAGTTATCAGTCTCAATGCTTGGCGAGCAGAAGTTACTGGAAGTGATCAATGTGGCGCAGTGACGCTTACTTCAGTTCTCTGGAATACAACAAGTGGATGTGGCGGTACAGATTCGCAGACCTATTTATTTACTGCGACAGATGCTTGCGGTAATGAAACAACAGGATTTGCAGATTATATAATTGAAGATACGACTGAGCCGACAATAGTTTGTCCAGAGGATTTAGAATTGATCTGTGGAGCACCAGGAAATGACCAGGCTATATTTGCGTGGTTGAATAGTGCAACTGCCACAGATGACTGTGGTGGAAGTACAATTAATTGTGCAGGTGATTTTGTAGGTTTTTCATCTGCAGATCTTGGTCTCGTAACTGGAAATAATCAATCAATATCCAATGCAGATATCAGTAATTTATATGGGCTTCCTTCAGGAAGTATTATTGTAAGTATAACAAATGTGAATGTGGCGGCAGCTGGTGCTTTCTTTGTCAATGCAGGTCAGACACCAGAATTTACAATATCAGGTTCGGTGCCTGTTTGTATAAGAGCCGTTCACGGTCAATCTATAACAGGAAACGGGTCCTTTGATGGTATTACTAGTTTAGATGGAGTTCCTTATAATTTGACAACACCATTAAACAATTTCACAGCAGGCGGAACACCGCCAAATTATAGAGTATTTAGAGTTGGAGGCCCCACTGATGGCAACGGTCCTTTTATCTGGGAGTCAGCAGGAGCTGCTACTGCCATACAATTTAATAACAGTGGATCTGGAAATGCAGGTTACTTTATTGAGTTAAAACCAATAGACTGCCCAGATGAAACTGTGACGGTCAATACCAATGTGGCTATCACACATAATTATACTGGACAATTACCAGCTGATTGTAACGGAAGTATTGCAGTAACTTTCACAGCAACAGATGACTGTGGAAATACAAGCACTTGTGTCGCAGATATTAATGTTACTGATACCACGCCTCCCGTTTTCAGTAATTGTCCACTGGATATAGTCGTGAATGTTGATGTCGATCTTTGTGAAACCAATGTAGTATATAGCCAGCCTATTGCCTTAGATGATTGTGGTGGGAATGCGGATGTAGCGTTAAGCGGTGGTTTGCCGTCAGGTACGGCTTTTCCTATAGGGACTACCACAGTTTTATTTACAGCAACAGATGAGTGTGGTAATATGACCACTTGCGAATTCGATATCACAGTAGTAGATAGTGATGTCCCTTCTATTTCTTGTCCGAGTAATGATGTCTTTGTTTGCACAGATGATGGGACTTGTACTTGGGAGGCGACAGACGAGAGCAGTGCCATCTTTACCGATAACTGTACAGATGAAAACTTTATAGTTGCATATACAGTCGTAGGAGCTACAACTGCGATCTCTCCATTTACTGGTATAAATGATATCGATGAAGACAATATCGTTTTCAATCTTGGAGAAAGCAGCGTTTGCTATACGATTTCAGATGAAGCAGGCAATTCTGCTCAATGTTGTTTTGATATTATAGTCGAGGATTGCGAAGCGCCTAGCCTGACTTGTTCTGACGAGCTCAATGTGGCTTGCGGCGAAGAAGATTTATCAACATGGTTTGATGGAATTGCGGCAACCATGATGGACAATTGTGATGGGGAGTTGACCCTAGATACACTATTGCTTACGGATCTCAGCAGCTGTGGTTCTACTTTCGAACGCGTATATTTTTTTACGGCTACAGATGAAGCAGGTAATACGAGCACTTGCTTAGCCACCTACGAGACAGATGATAATATTGCGCCAGTGATTACTGACGCAGAAAACTTAACGCTAGAATGTAGCGATGGTAATCAAAGTACAGCGCTCTTGGCTTGGCTGAATAATAATGGAGGCGCAAGCTTTGCTAGTGACAATTGTAGTGCTGATGTTTCTTGGACAAATGATTTCACTACAGACTTAGTTTCTAGTTGTGGCCCTAACGGCGCTGCTCTGGTAACTTTTACCGCAACAGATGATTGTGGGAATACTACGACAACGACAGCTACCTTTACGATAGAAGATAATATACCTCCGGTATTAGATTGCCCAGTGGACATTACCTTGGAATGCAATGCTGGTATCAATGATGTAGTGATTGCAAATTGGTTAGGAAATGTAACAAGTGAAGATGCCTGTCAAGGTACCTTAGAAATTACAGAAAATTTTGAGGAGGTGTTTGCAGTGACCTGCGGAGAGGCAGGTGTACATACAGTAACTTTCAGTTCGATAGATGACTGTGATAATTTATCTAGTTGCAGTAGAACAATAACTATAGAAGATACCACACCACCTACAATAGAATTAGCACCTCAGGATTTAATACTGGAATGCAGTGGAGCAAATAATGCAGCCTTGATAACTGCTTGGGAGAGTAATAATGGTAATGCAGTTGCATCAGATGCCTGTTCAGATTTAGATCTTGTTTGGACAATAATCAATGAAGTAGAATTAAGGTTCTGTGGTTCTACAGGCAGTACAAGCTACACTTTCCAAGTGGCAGATAATTGTGGCAATACTGCGACAACACAGGCGTCAGTGATAATAGAAGATATTACAGCTCCGACTTTGATTCTTCCAGAAGATCAGATAGAGGAATGTGGTGCAGTAGTCGTGAGTCTTGCGTCATGGTTGGCTCTCGTGGATGGTTCGGATGAATGTGGTAATGTGTCCTTTACTAATACTTTATGGAATACAATAAGTGACTGTGGAGGAGGTGAGACTATGACCTATTTATTTACAGCTACAGATATTTGTGGAAATCAAACTACTGGCTTTGCAGATTATTCGGTACGAGACACAAGTCCACCGACGCCAGCCTGCCCTGATAACCTGGCACTAATATGTGGTAATGATAATAATGATCAGATCATACTTAATTGGCTAAATGCAGCTACGGCGGCTGATGCAAATGATTGTAGTAGTTATACAATCAATACTGATTTTCCTGGACAATTTCCTATCCTAGACTGTGAAGACGCTACGGGTATAAACATCACTTTTACATCAATAGATGACTGTGGCAATTCTTCTAGTTGTATAGCTGTAATTACGATGTCTGATAATGCGATTCCATTCTTTAGTAATTGCCCACAGGATATTATTGTCAATGTTGATGTGGATCTTTGCGAGACTAATGTTATATACAGCCAACCCGTTGCTTTAGATGATTGCGATGGAAATGTAAGTGTTGTGCAGACAAGTGGTATAGCTTCTGGAGCCGCTTTCCCACTTGGGACGACAAGCATTTTGTACACAGCCATGGATGATTGTGGTAATAGCTCTACATGTACATTTGATATTACTGTACTTGATTCTGATATTCCTTCTATCAGTTGTCCGAGTAACGTAGTCAATGTATGTACAGATGACGGTATGTGTACTTGGGAAGCAACAGAGTTAAGCAGTGCTATCTTTGCTGATAATTGTGCTGACTTAGGATTTACAGTGTCATATACTGTTACAGGTGCAACGATGGCGAGTTCTCCATTGACTGGCATCAATGATGTAGATGCAGCTAATGTTGTTTTCTCTCTGGGAGTAAATGAAGTATGTTATACAATCACAGACGAGGCTGATAATTCAGCCCAGTGTTGTTTTGATATAATAGTAGAAGATTGTGAAAATCCTACTTTGACTTGCAGTGATGAACTTAATGTTGCTTGTGGAGAAGAAGACCTATCGAGTTGGTACAATACAATTGCAGCTACAATGATGGATAACTGCGATGCCAATTCTGCTTTAGCTTTAGATACTTTATTGCTCACAGATATCAGCAGTTGTGGATCGTCGATAGAACGTATTTATATGTTTGTCGTAACCGATGCAGCTGGGAATACAAGTTCTTGTCTAGCGACCTATGAAACAGATGATACAGAATCACCAATTATAGTAGACGCCGAAGATTTAGTGTTAGAATGTGCAAATGGTAGTCAGAGCACAGCACTACTAGCTTGGCTTAATGCAAACGGTGGAGCATCCTTAGTGGAAGATAACTGTAGTAGCGAAGTTGTATGGACAAACGACTATACAGCGGATCTAATAACAAGTTGTGGAGCAAATGGCTCAGCTTTGGTCACCTTTACAGCTACGGATGAATGTGGCAATACCAGTACCACTCAGGCCAGTTTCATAATAGAAGATAATATACCACCTGTCCTAACTTGTCCATCTAGCCTTACTTTGGAATGTAGTTCAGCTATTAATGATGTAGTAATTACTAACTGGTTAGGCAACGTCACTAGTGAAGACGCTTGTCAAGGCACTTTATCTATATCAAATAATTATGAAGAGGTGATTGTTGGTGATTGTGGAGCAACAGGTATACATATGGTGACCTTTACAACTGTAGACGCTTGTGACAATATTTCTACTTGTGACAGAACTATTACGATAGTTGATACTACACCACCGACTGTGGAGTTAGTGCCACAAGATTTAGTATTAGAATGTTCTAGTGCAGATAATGCCGAGCTTATAGCAGATTGGGAGTTGGTAAATGGAGGTGCAGTCGCATCTGATACTTGTTCTGATGAGGACTTGGTATGGACTATAACAAATGAGTTGTCTCTAACTTCTTGTGGATTAACTGGTACGACTCTGTATACTTTCCAAGTAACAGATAACTGTGGTAACACAGCAACAACTCAAGCTTCTGTAATTATCGAAGATACTACAGTGCCGACCTTAATTATTCCAGAGACTCAGGTAGAGGAATGTGGTGCAATCGTTGTAGATGTAGCAACATGGTTGGACGAATTAGATGGTTTTGATGATTGCGGGGAGGTAACCTTTAGCAGTATCCTTTGGAATACAGTGAGCGGCTGCGGAGGTGGAGATTCTCAGACTTATCTCTTTACGGTGACAGATGCTTGTGGCAATCAGACGACGGGCTTTTCAGATTATATCATAGAAGATACAACTGTGCCGACGCCAGTTTGTCCGCAAAATCTTTCATTGATTTGTGGCAGTGAAGCAAATAGTGTGCTTATCCTTAATTGGCTAAATGCGGCTACAGCAACAGATGAGCATAACTGTAGTGCTGTCAACATAATCAACGATTTTCCAAATGATCTGCCATCGTTGGATTGCAATGGTGGAATGGGTATAGATATTACATTTACTGCAATAGATGCATGTGGAAATTCTAACAGTTGTATTGCCACTATTACTATGGACGATGCAGAGGTGCCAGTATTCAGTAATTGTCCGTTAGACATTACGGTAAATGTAGATGTGGATAGATGTGAGAGTAATGTGGTGTATAGTCAACCTATTGCTATGGATAATTGTGATACAGGTGTAGAGGTGGCCCTTATAGAAGGTATTCCATCTGGTAATCCATTCCCACTAGGCATGACGACCTTGACTTTTGAGGCAGTAGATGATTGTGGTAATACATCATTATGCAGTTTTGATATTACAGTAATAGATAGCGATGTGCCATCAGTTAATTGTCCTAGTAATGATGTCGTTGTTTGCACTGATCCTAATACATGTACTTGGTTATCTACAGAACAAACAGATCCAATTTTTAATGACAATTGTGATGGCATTTCATTGACATATGCAGTGAGTGGCGTCACCAATATTACCAGTGCACCTGACGTAGTGTCTACACTACAAGAGGACGTAGTTGTGTTTGGTTTGGGTACGAGCAATGTAGTATATACAATTTCAGATCCTTCTGGAAATAGTTCTACTTGCCAGTTTGCGGTAATAGTTGAAGATTGCCAAAACCCAGAATTGACCTGTGCTAATATCAGTGATGTGGCTTGTGGAGAAGAAGATTTAGATGCATGGTTTAGATCTATCTCTGCCACCGCACAAGATAATTGCGATATAATTGCTGACTTGGTTGTTGATACTTTATTGTTGACAGATTTCAGCAGTTGTGGGAATACGTTTGATAGAGTCTATTTATATCAAGTGACAGACCAAGCAGGGAATACTGCGGCCTGTGTAGCATCTTATGAGACGGATGACAATGTTGCGCCAGTTATAACCGCGCCTGCACAGAATCTAACTTTAGAATGTGTACAAGGACTCGCCAGTACTCGATTGCAAGCATGGCTGAATAACAATGGAGGTGCTGAAGCGACTGATGACTGTAGTGTACCTATTGTATGGACAAATGATTTCATCTCTGGTTTGATGCCAATTTGCGGCAACACAGGTGAGGTGCTTGTGACATTTACAGCAACAGATGACTGTGGTAATAGTAGTACTACAAGTGCTACATTCAGAATAGAAGATACGACAGAACCTGAGCTGAACTGTCCTGATAACATTACTCTTGAATGTACTGATGTCCTCAATGATGTAGTTATAGCAAACTGGCTGAGATCGGTATCAGCAGAAGATCAGTGTCAAGGTACGCTGTCAGTCAGTCATGACTATTCAGATGTGTTCGTTGATGGATGTGGGATGACAGGTGTCCATACCGTTACATTTACTGTTGCTGACGACTGTAATAATCAAAGCACTTGTGAGAGAATTATATCTATAATAGACACAACTGTTCCTGAGATAGTGATGGAAGCTGAAGATTTAATTTTAAGTTGTGGTTCTACTAATTCTTCTACAGATATTCAAATTTGGTTAGATGAGCAGGGAGGTGCTATGGCAGTAGATGGCTGTAGCGATGAGCCTTTGGTATGGGAGTATGAATTAATATTTACTGAGGAAGGCTGTGGAGGTTTTGAAGAATCTACATACAGATTTATTGTAACAGATAATTGTGGCAATACGAATCAAACAACCGCAATGGTAACACTAGCAGATGATACTAATCCTGAGTTTGTTCAAGGTCCACAAGATCAGTTCATAGAATGCTATCCTACAGGAAATGAGGTGGCACTCAGAACTTGGCTGAATAATAATGGGAATGCAGAAGTTGCTGATGAATGTTCTACTTTATTTACGTGGGAGTATGACTTGATTAATCTCATTGATAATTGTGGGAATACGAGTCAGCGAGATTATAGATTTACGGTGACTGATGATTGTGGTAATAGTTCTTCGGCAGAGGCATCTTTTGTAATCACAGATAACACAGAACCAGAAATTGTACAAGAGGCCAGTAATATTAATGTAGAATGTAATGGTGGAAGTAACAGTGCACAGATTCTTTCATGGTTGAATAATAATGGTGGAGCAGAAGCAACAGATAGATGTGGCGATTTGACTTGGTCTAATGACTTTGGAACAATCATTTCTGATTGTGGAGATACGGGAGGTGTTACAGTCACTTTTACAGCGACAGATGATTGTGGTAATACTTCTACGACAACAGCACAATTTATTATCAATGATGATACCACACCTATATGGACGATAGCACCACAAAATTTTGAAATAGGATGCGATGGCTCCGATGATCCTATGGGTCAAGTCATTTCATGGCTCAATCGAGCTGGGGGAGGAGAAGCTTTAGATGATTGCAGTCTGGTCACAATTACCAATGATTTTTCTATAATTAATCTGGAGTGTGATATGCAAGGAGGCGTCTTGGTGTCCTTTACCGCAACAGACGCCTGTGGGAATAGTATCACTGAGTCTGCAATGTTGGATATTACTGATGATGTACCACCAGTAATCTCCGTGCCAGCACAGAATATGACAGTAGAATGTGATGGTGAAGGGAACGAACAAGAACTGATGACTTGGTTAGAAGATCAGGCGAACGCAGAAGCTGAAGATGCTTGTAGCGCAGAGCTGGTTTGGAATTATGCACTAAGAAGTGATATTGTTGCCTGCGGTGGAACGTCTACAAGTATATATGACTTCACGGCAACAGATGCCTGCGGAAATATTTCTGAGGTTACTTTTGCAGCTTTCATAGTAGAGGATATCACCGATCCTTCTTTTGTTTCTCTTCCACTTAACAGAACTGTGGAATGTGATGGAGAAGGCAATGATTTAGAATTAGACGAATGGTTGGAAGCTAACGGTACTGGAATAGCTGATGATATATGTAGTACGCCAGTGTCATGGTCTTATGACTTGGTGATGGATGAAGATAGTTGTGGAATTACGGGAATACAGACTTTCAGATTTACGATTACTGATGATTGCGGTAATACGAATACAGCTGAAGCTGACTTCATTATAGAGGATACAACCCCACCAATAATCACAGGTGGCGAAGATATGTCCATGGAAGAATGTGATGATAATATCACTGGAAATATTTTAGATTTTGATTTTTGGCTTGAATCCAATGCGGGAGCAACGGCAACGGATATATGCAGTGATGTTGTCTGGACAAATGATTATGATCCAGCTAATTGGATGACGACTTGTGGAGCAACCAGATTTGTAGATGTCACATTTACAGCTACTGACCTCTGTGGCAATAGCAGCAGTACGCTGCATAGATTCGGTGTAGGTGATGTCACCCCGCCAACTTTTATTAACTGTCCTAGACCGCCAGTAGTGACTGATGCGCCTAATGGATGGTGTAATGCTTTTGCTAACTATTCATTACCTGTTGCTGAGGACAATTGTTCTGACGCGACGGTTACTCAAGTGGACGATACTGGATTACTGTCAGGCGATTTATTTCCAGTTGGATTGACGATTTTGACTTTTGTTGCAGAAGACGAATGTGGCAACTCGACCACTTGCGAAATGAAAATAATTGTCAATGACTTTACACCTCCATCTATTATCTGCGGAGAGAATTTAGAATTAGTAAATGATCCAGAAATATGTGGAGCAATAATCAATAATATTGCACCACTAGCAGTAGAAGATAATTGTATTAATCATACCTATGTCACTTATACTATCAGAGATGCCACAGGAGATATTTTGACAGATGGATTTGAAGATGCGAGTGGACAGCATTTTCCTGTTGGGCTAACAACTGTAGAATATACTGTCGCTGATCATCCTTTGCTTTTAATCTCCGAGATTATTCAAAATAATCTTACTAGTGGCGTTGAGATAACCAACTTTGGTTCTGCGGCCTTAGATATATCTTGTCTAGATATAATCCGTGAAGGTGCTGACCCCGAAACGCATAATGTACCGAATGGTATCGTGCTTGGTGTAGGCGATGTATATACACATAATTTCACTCCTATTAATCCAGTTTCAGCAACAGGATACTATATCGATTTTGTAGGCAGAGTCATTGATGGTGTCTCCTTGAATGGATATAGTTCTACCAATTACACTTGGAATGGGAATTTATTCGGAGAGAATGTAATTCGAGTCAGAAATACAGATAATGATAATGCTGATGACTTTGTGGTGGTGTCCACTTGTTTTGACGGTTCATTTGGATTCTTTAATCCTGGGTTGTCAACCATGACTGATAATGGATCTATTGTAGCTCTACAAGAGAGTTCGGCAAATCAAGTAAGTTGTAGCTTCACTGTATCAGTGACAGATGAGGAACCTGCATATTGTGCTCAGTATGATACGACGAGAGTATGTATAGAAAACATGCTTATAGATGCTCAGACTTGTACTGAATTCACATTTAGTATTCCTCCAGGTATTGATGTAGGAGATATAAATTTGTATGATTTAGAAATCACACATCCAGAAGTAAGTGATTTAGGTTTTACTTTGATGTCACCGGATGGTGAATATATTACCTTGTTCAATAATCTTTGTCCTGCGACGGCCAACATTGATATTACACTAGATGACAGTGCTAATAGATTACTATCTAATCTAGATTGTAGTCCGCTAGGTGGAGATACATATAGACCAATAGAACCATTCAGTAATTTCTTTAATGCTAATGCAGGAGGTACTTGGCGTCTAAGAATCTCCAATGATGGAGACTTCACTGGTGAGCTAGTACATGTATGTCTTGAAATGCTAGAGTTGGTTCCATATACGCAGACTGATGTTGTGTTAGAAAATGCTGCTGGTGAGTGTGGTGCACCTTTCGAATGGTCCCATCCACAGATAAATGATAATTGTGGAGTAGCTATGATGACGGTCACCTTAGAGAGTGATGCCGTAGGTTCACGGCCAGTTTCAAGTGGTGTCAATCCTGGCACTGTTATATCTGAATTTTTTGAGGTGGGTACGACCCAAGTGATATATACGCTGACGGATGAGTTAGGTAATAAGTCAAGTTGTGGTTTTGAAGTTGTAGTTGAAGATAATGAAATTCCGATTATTGCTGCAGCCGCCTGTCCTGATCAAGTCATTCAGTTAGCAGCCAATCAATGTTTTGTGCCAGTTTCCGCCCTGACACTGCCTCCTGTACTTGAAAATTGTCCTACTGGCAATATCAGCTTTTCACCATCTATCACAGGAGGGTTTCCATCAGGTGTATATCCATTGACAGTGAGCATTGCTGATGCAGCCGGCAATATCAATTCATGTAGTATGGAGATCACTGTATTGCCTTTTGAACCACCAAATAATCAGATGGTATGTATTGGACAAATTAATCTTAGTCTTGATGCAGATTGTGAGGAGGAGATAGTTGCAGATATGTTGCTAGCACCTGGAGGCACTCATGGATGTACCGATGATTATTGTGTGACAGCCCTTGATGAGAATGGGGATGAGATACCTGGAGCTATAGCAACTCAAGAGCATGTAGGACAATTGCTAACTGTACGTGTATGTACAGATTGTGATACTGGTAACTGTTGTTGGGGTAATGTGCTGATAGAGAATAAACTGAGACCAGAGGTCGATTGTCCAGAGCCAAAAATTAGTCTCTTCTGCAATCAGATATTTGAACCTTCTTCTGTAGGTGAGCCTATATTGACAACATGTGAGCAAGAAGTATTTTTCTCGTTCGAAGATAATCTGATGATAGGGGATATGTGTGATGATACACCAGCAACTCTAGAAAGAATATGGACAGTGACTGATGAAAGTAACAATACGATTACGTGTGTACAGAATATTACGATAGAGCAATTTAATCTAGAAGACTTAGAATATCCAGCAGATACAATCTTGACTACCGTAGATATTAGTTGTGCGGATATAGCACTGGACGATGCTTTGACACATCCTGACCATACTGGGTATCCATCTTTAGGAGGTACGCCAATATTTGAGACAGGTGATGGGCTATGCAGCCACTTCTGGAATTGGGATGATCAGTTACTTATGAATTGTGAAGGTAGTTATGAGATACTTAGGCGATGGTTGATTAGAGATATGTGTGACCCTATCGTCTTCGGTATCAATCCAGTAGAGCATTATCAATCAATAAAAGTATTGGATAATATGCCACCAGTCATAGAGGGTTGCCCTGAAATGGATATCGTTGCTAATGCCGATTTTGATTGTAGTACAGATATTCTGGTTAATGAATTATTTCCATCATTTACAGAAATCTGTGGAAGTATTAAAGATACATTGATCAGTGTATCTCCTGGAACTGTACAGAATAGAGATGGCCAATTCTTCTTAACCAATATGGCACCAGGTGTACATACCGTTAAGTTGACAGTAAGTGATCAGTGTAGTAATACTAGTAGATGTGAATTTGATATCTCTGTAGAGGATAGATCCGAGCCACAAGTTATTTGCGAACAAGATTTGCATGTTGCATTGAATAATCTTGGTGTAGCAGAAGTGCCTGCTGAAGTATTGGATGATGGCAGTTTCGATAATTGTTCTCCTATTCAGTTACAGATTTACAGAATGGATAATAATTGTGATAATGACACAGATTTGAATCCTGGTCCTTATGTAACTTTTTGTTGCAACGATGTGAGTGACGAACCACATCAGGTTTTCTTGAGAGTTTGGGATGATGCGGATAGAGATGGTGTGTTTGGTTCAGTAGGTGATTTTTTCTCAGAGTGCATGGTTCGTGTATATATATCTGATAGCACAATTCCAAACTTGACTTGTCCTGATGACATAGTCATAAATTGTAATCAGGAGCCTACTAATCTTAATATTACTGGCAGACCGAGTATTGGCTCAGCATGTACATTTGCCACAGCAAGCTTCACCGATGATGTCTCTAATCTTTCTCATTGTGCGACAGGTGAGGTCGTTAGAACTTGGCAGATTGAATCTCAGAATATAGTATGTAATCAGATCATTAGAATTACACCTGCAATGCCATTTACAATAAATAATATTGTGTGGCCACAAGATTTTGAAGGAGAGTGTACAGATATGAATACAGCTACTGAGCCTATTATATCTGGTGTAGAATGCTCTCAGATAGGCATAGAATTAGAGTCAGATACATTCTTCTTTGAGGAAGCCGCTTGCTATAAAGTAATTAATACATGGCAAGTGATTGATCTCTGTCAATTTGATTCTTCTGTAGACCCAGACTTTGGATTATGGTCGCATCAGCAGGTAATTACTATAACCTCTGCAGATCCACCGACTATCACAGCTTGTGGTAATATAACAGTAGATGTAGACTCTGAAGATTGCTTGGTGAGCAGTGCGACTATCAGTAATTCAGCACTGGCAAATGGCTGTTCTCTCAACCAAAATTTGGATTGGTCCTACGTGGTGGACATTGACCAAGATGGATTGACTGACGCCTCAGGTACACTCACAGGTCAAAATGTCAACTTTACTATAGACAATTTGATTGGTGGTCAGGCTTTAGTAAGCTGGGTAGCGACAGATGGCTGTGGTAACATGACGTCGTGCACACAAAATGTAACTGTACAAGATGGCAAAGCGCCAACGGCTTTATGTCATAACTTGTCAACAGCAATTATGAATAATACGGGCACTGCTATAATAGATGTTACTGATATAGATGCTGGTAGTACGGATAACTGTACCGCACATGCAGACTTGCAATTAAGCTTTGCTGCCGACCAAACAATAGCTAGTCAGTCATTTGATTGTGAGGATATCCCTGATGGCATGTCTGCTAATGTACGTGTTACGCTTTATGTGAATGACACTGATGGCAATCAATCCAACTGTGTGACTTTGGTCAATTTACTTGACAATAATGATGTCTGTGAAGATGATGCTGGACAGCTTATGGTATTAGGTGGGCAGATTACTACAGAGTTCGGGGAAGCTATAGAGGCTGTAGAGACTAGATTAGAAGCAAGTATGCCGGCAATAAATAGTATGGAACCAACGGATGAGAATGGAGAATTTGTCTTCGATGACTTGCCGACTTCTATGGATTATAGATTAGTACCGTCTAAGAATGTAAATCACAGCAATGGTGTAAATACGATAGATGTAATCCATATGCAACGACACGTTCTAGGATTGGATAAATTAAATAGTCCTTACAAGGTTATTGCTTCTGATATGAACCGAGATCAAGTTACTAATGGAGTTGATTTATTACAGCTGAGACAATTTGTCCTTGGGCAGGTGGATACCTTCTATAATAATACATCTTGGCGTTTTGTGAGTTCTGAACAAATTTTTGCTGATTCATTGAGGCCTTATCCATTGGATGAAGTCCGGTATATCAATGAGATCACTGACATGAATACCGAACATGACTTTATTGGAGTTAAGATTGGTGATGTAGACAATACCGTTACGCTTGGATTGAATCAAGGTGCTTTGGATAGGAGGTCTAGTACTAATATTTATTATACGTTGCAGACGACTAGTATCGAACATGAATATCTAATTCCAGTCTTTACCAGAGATATTGGATTGATATATGGTTTCCAATTCAAGCTTAAATTGACTCAAGGAAGTATCGTAGATATATTGCCTGGTAGTGTAGATATTACCACTGACAATTACTTCATGCCGACTAAGAATGAAATAGCCATTAGTTGGAATGGGGAGAAGGGAGCAGTGAGTGATAGAACTATTCCGCTCTTCTATTTGAGTGTAAAAGGAATTGAGGGAGAAACGGCGTCACTTTCTCTGATGCAAGAACGACCATTAGCAGAGGTGTATATTGGCGAATCACTTTCTACTAAAATACCAACGTTATCACTTTATACTGGAGAAGAGTCTTCAGAATTCATTCTATATCAGAATGAACCGAATCCATTCAAAGAAGAAACGTCTATTAAGTTCTATCTACCAGAAACGCAAGATGTGACCATTACTTTTTATGGACATGCAGGAAGAGAACTCTATAGTATTCAAGGCAAATATAACAGTGGTGAACACATAATACATGTAACAGTTGAAGATATAGGATATAGTAGTGTCGTCTATTATAAGCTAAGCAGCTCATTATATGCAGACACCAAGAAGATGATTATTATCGATTAGATGATAGTCATATGTTGATCAATTTTATAGGCAGACTTGAAATTTATTTTAAGTCTGCCTTTTTATTTCGCAATAATTATCCTATCTATCAAGGGGCTGTCCTTTATATCCTGTCTTAAATAGTATATGCCATCAGTAAGCTCGCAAAGATTCACAAGACCATCTTGGACTATGAATGATGAGAGGAATTCTCCTTTGATATTATATACGAATAACCTCACTTCCTTTTGGTTGTGATGTAGATTTACCAAGCAATTTGTCGGATTAGGATATACTAGATTTGTAGATGCTTGTTCATGTTCCTCTGTCACAGATGTAAAACAAGATTCTTGGATAATATTCTGAATCTCAGTTCTAGAAAGTGCTCTGCTGTATACACGTATATCATCCAATTTGCCTGATAGAAATGAAGGATTTACATCAAAGACATCTACACCAATTGTCAATGCGTCCATCCTCGTAGATATACCTGTAGAATTGTTGAAAGATGATTCATTTACTTGCTCACCATCTACATATAATCTCAAGGTTGCATTGTCATAGGAAAAAGCAAGATGATGCCACCGACCAATTTCTAAGTTAACATCTTGAGAGGTGCATCGTTGACATAATTGCGCATTGCCACAATCATCGGGCTCTATACATCCCCAGTAACTATTGCCTTGAAGCCAAATGCCATATCTAGAGTGACCACCAAAATCAAAGGTACTTTGCTCTATCAGCGGAAAGAATGCGCTTTGATTATTTTGTGCTTCATGCTGGTGCCATACCGTAATGGTCAGTTGGTCCGGCACTTCTAAGTTTGAATTATAGGGTACAGAAAGAAAACTGCCATCTCCCGAGAAGGATATGCCTTGTCCTGATTTGCCTTCACTGATAACAACCCCGTTATTTTCTATAGCATGATTATAAATCGAGTTATCCTCTATGATGCCATTATCCATCGTGAGATGTAGAACCAAGTCGCTTTGACCATTAATGGATAGGGTAAAGACAACGCTGAGAACATCGAATTGTAACCTCGTCAGTTCAAAATTGAATGATGCTATAAAGATGAAGATTCTACTGAGGGATAAAAGATTTTTGGGCTATAAAATTAACCCAGTTGTCACTACTCACTCCCATCAGGGTAAATGTATATGACCTACCTAGTTCTAGGGGTTGTTGTTGCCCAGCACGTGTGACATTAAATACCACATTATCTAGGTTGTAATATTGGAATCGTCGTTCTTCCGTGTATGTTCCTGAGAGAGCAGTGTCTTCGCTATCACTGATTACATGAAAAAAAATGGTATTCTCTCCTTCTTCACTTTCAGTCCATGTAAAGGTTGGCTCCAAAGGTAGAGACAAGTCCACGTCACAAAAGTCTGGAGAAAAATCAGTGGGCTGATCATTGGTTTTTAGCTTTATGGCTTTACTATACCACAAGGTATCTCGATTTATAAATGAGACTCTTGCCCATACATCATTGTCTGGTTTGGGTCTTGGGTATCGCAGAAGAAATCCATCAAATACTGGTTCTCTTTCTGTCTCTATGGTATGAAATAATGAAAGATCTAGTGGGTCAGCGCCAGCATCCTCTGTCTCGTAATATCTAAAAGTAGTGGCATCCAATTCTGGGTAAAGGAATATATTCAATGGCAATGCTTCATCCTCCAGAAAGTCCTCCTGACCTCCTGCCGCACAAGCCACGAGCTCATTGAATGCAGTCAATGATGGATTATTATCTATATGTTCTTGTAGGGTAGCATCTGGCTCATCTGCCCCACAACCCCATAACAAAAAGAGAAATATTAGATTATAGAATTTCATACTCGCTACCTTAAAACCTTTAACCTGACTTTATGTTTGCTTACTTGTATACTTTTTCACTAAGAATGTCTTGTATACATTGTTTTATTGATAGCGCTTTGGTTAATTCTACCTACTTTCATTTTGTTAACCTAGATGACTTGCTGACTTTTTTATATAGATCCTTATGAAAGTTAATTTCTCCGTTTTTCTGATACTTTCTGTAGCCTCGCTGCTAATCTCCAATGCTGTATACAGCTGTAGCTGCTATGCACCACCCGCCTTTTGCAAGCATGCACAGTTTTTAGATAACAGAGGTAATGCATTTATTTTTGTGGGATCTTTGATTTCTTCTGAGACAATAAGCCCAGAACAAGAGGCTTTCCAGTATAGTATAGAAAGGGTGCTTGACGGTGGCGTGGTGCCTGGGCCTTCGACTTTATTCACTGATAGTAATCTCTACGAGAATACGGATAGCACGGTGTGGCTGCTAGGGGGTACTTCTGATTTGTGTTTTAGATGGATAGATGAACGTGCTGTCATAGCTGTGGGGTACATTCAGGATGCAGGCTACACTGTTAGCGTCTGTAGGAATGATTATCTGCCGATAGAAGCTGGCGACATGGTGGAGGGTACTTTGTTAGATAGCTTAGAGACCATTAGGTTATCAGTGGATGACGTAGAGACACTGGTCAATGATGGTAGCTGTACGCTGCTAACAAATACAAATGATGTAGCGCCTCTCAAAGAGGAGGTTGCAGTCAGCGCTTCTGCGTTTACTAATGATATTCTAATAACAACTGAAGAATCTAAATTACTTGGTTTGCCTTTTGCTGTCTCAGACATCTATGGAAGACAATTAGTAGAAGGTAATATTTCTGAATTAGAGACCACTGTTGATATGCCACAGACTTCAAGTGGGATTTACTTAGTGACAATTTTTTACCGAGAGAGTAGAGTAACTTATAAGGTGTACAGCCAAAAATAAAGTTCTACAAGTCAACCTTGCGGAGAATTCTTCATGCTCGTGAAGGCCGAAACTAAAAAGGCCCACCGAAGCGAGCCTTTTATATCAAAATCAAATTCTAAGAATTAGAACTTAATTGGAATTCTAGCTCTTGTCTTTTCCCAAGCCACAATCATGTGGACTTCAGTATCAGATTTCTCTTCAAAGATAATGTTGAGTACTTCCAAATCTTCACTGTCCATTTCCACTTTTGAAGTAAACTTCAGTACATCCTTAGACTCATCTCTGTTGGCATGTCCCCAAGAAGGTCTGTCCGTATTAAAGATAAATTCCCAGGTGTCTTGATTGACCATTGCATAAAGATTGTAGCTGCCACTTCTAAGTGTTTCTCCATTGATAGTAACATCAGAATAGAAAGTAACTTCTGTAGATTCGTTAGCACCTACTCTCCATAACTTGCCATACTCTAACATCTCACCGAATACCGTTCTTCCTTTTTTCTGAGGTCTGCCATAGGTCACTTTGATTTTAGGATCAG
The DNA here is from genome assembly GCA_964591455.1 of uncultured Saprospiraceae bacterium. GTDB lineage: Bacteria > Bacteroidota > Bacteroidia > Chitinophagales > Saprospiraceae > RFSX01. The sequence goes on along the minus strand of CAZQDZ010000029.1, from coordinate 29,849 downwards.
CATTAGCCAATTCATCACCTGCTAAGTAATTCTGAAAAGCAGATGATTTCGGATAGTGTACACGATCCATAGGACTCACATCCATATCTTCAAACATCACAGGATTCATTCCGATAGGCATTCTGACTCTCGTCTTATCCCACTCCATTACTAGGTGCGCCATCTCATCATCTATTCTCTGAAAAGTCATAGAGAGATTCTCATTAGAATCATCCATAGCTTCTGTCATGACCTTTATAGAGGCTACCGTTTGCTCTTGGTCTCTCTTTTCAGAACCCCATATATTGCCCTGTGTAGATAGATGGACCATCCAATGGTCTTTCTGAGGCGTAGCGGATACGGTATAGGTGCCTCTAGGTACCGTTGTGCCAGCTATGTCAACGGCGTTATACAGCGTTAACTCTGTAGCCTCATTAGCGCCTAATCTCCATTCTTCTCCATAAGCCACTAGATTGCCGAAGATTTCTCTCCCTTTCATAGAAGGTCTAGAGTAGACGACTCTCATTTGCGGACGTTTATTACGATCGTCGCCAGTGAGGTAATTTCTCCATGCAGCGTTAGCTGGATAGTAAGCCATGTCCATAGGACTTTTGTCTATTTCAGCCCATTTTGAATCTCTTTGCCCCTGTACTTCTGTAGTAGATAATCCCAGAAAACAGCCTAGTATAAGTAGACAGATAATTTGTTTCATGATAGTTAATAGTATTTGTAAAGAATTTTTTCAAAAAATGACAATTTATATTTATCGAAGCATTTTTGTTTGGACTAGAATAAACTGCCTTATCCCTATTGAATGAGAGTTAGGCCAGAAATGTTCAGACTGAAGCGTATTAATATATATTCTAAGCGATATGACTTACCTTCGCCGCTTCATTCTATACATAAGAAACAAAGCCAAATCAAATGAGTGTACGTGTAAGATTTGCTCCAAGCCCGACTGGCCCTTTGCATATAGGTGGTGTTCGTACTGCCCTATATAATTATTTGCTTGCTCGACAATTAGGTGGTGTATTTATTCTAAGAATAGAAGATACAGATCAGACGAGGTTAGTGCCAGGAGCGGAAGAGTATATAAAAGAATCTCTAGATTGGTTAGGTCTTACACCTGATGAAGGGCCTGGGTATGGAGGTGTGTTAGGTCCTTATAAACAGTCTGAGCGAAAGTCCCTTTATGCCAAGTATGCTATAGAACTGGTAGATAAGGGGCATGCCTATTATGCCTTTGATACACCTGAAGAACTGGTCACCATGCGTAAAGACCAGGAGGCCAAAGGACACCATAGCGCTAAGTACGATAGTCGTATAAGAATGGAAATGCGCAATAGCCTCACCTTGCCTAAAGAAGAATCTGACAAGCTGATAGCTGCTGGAGAAGGGATCATCCGACTCAAAATGCCGCATGATGAAGAAGTGTCATTTGAAGATAGCGTAAGAGAAAAAGTCACCTTTAATACCAATGAACTGGATGATAAAGTAATCCTAAAACGGGATGGTATGCCTACCTATCACCTGGCTAATATCGTCGATGACCATCTAATGGAAATCACGCATGTGATTAGAGGTGAAGAATGGTTATCCAGTACAGCACATCATGTCTTGATGTATAGATTTTTTGGATGGACACCGCCTCAGTTTTGTCATTTGCCTCTCATACTAAAACCTACTGGGAAAGGTAAACTAAGCAAGCGTGATGGCGCTAAATTCGGGTTTCCAGTCTTTCCACTAGAATGGCACGACAAGAAAGAGGATGCCATTTATGCTGGATTTAGAGAAGCGGGATACGATCCTAAGGCGTTGCTTAACTTTTTGGTATTGTTGGGATGGAACCCTGGGAATGATGAAGAGATGTTATCTGTAGATAGAATGACCGAATTATTCTCTCTGGAGAAAATAGTAAAGAGTGGCGCTCGATTTGATGTGGATAAATCACGTTGGTTTAATCAGCAGTATCTCAAATCCCAATCTGCTGAGGACCTTTTGGCACCAGTAAAGGCGACCAAGCCAGCGGACTTGGATATAGCTGATGACTATCTCAAAAAAGTGATAGACCTAATGAAAGAACGCATTCAGATATATGGTGACGTGTTTACTGAAGGTTCGTTTTTCTTTGCTAAGCCTGAGGATTATGATGAGAAACAAGTAAAGAAAAGATATCAACAAGACCAGAATGAACACTTCGCCACTATTAAGTCCATGATAGCTGAGCATAAAGATTCTGCTGAAGGGCTGAGTGAGAAAGTTAAAGGCTATCTGAATGACAACAGTCTGAAAATGGGGGCTTACTTACCACTTTTACGTATAATGATATGTGGGGCACTCAAGGGACCTGACTTGTTTGAGATTATACATACCCTAGGTGCTGATGAGTCTGTCAGCAGAATGGATGCAGCGCAGCCTCGTTTTGAGAAGTTGGTGGGCTAGCATATCTGTTTGGATTATGCGTCTAGCATTTCTTTAAGCTCTTTGATGTTCAGGGCATTGATAAAATATTGGACATCAGGAGAAAGAATCCTGCGCTTAGCCTTAATGCTAAAATGATTCTCTTCTTCTAGTCTTTCTATTCTAATAGGATCTCCCCAGTTTGAGAATGCAGTCTTGGGCTTTATGTGTAAATATGAATCTCCGTGAGTGACTTTCGTTTGATATTTTAATGTTGAATTTTTAAGGCGTTCTAGCATTTCAGGAATTGTTGTATTGCTAATGGTGGAATTTTCATTCAGGTCTTGAATCTCTTCTTTAGTTAATTCTGGCAATCCACGAAGTCTAAATTCTCTTTTAAAGTAGATGACATAGAATAGTGCCATGAATACGCCAAAGAATATGGAAGAGAATGTAAAATCCCAAACACCTTTTTCCCTATAGTTTATGATGCTCATAATAATACCAAATACGAGCCCATGCAGTAGAGCATACTTTATGAAATCTTTTAAGTTGATGATTCTATTGTTTTATTCTATAAATCTATGTCAGTTAGTCTAAATGAGGCCAACCCTTATTCTTTGTGACACTAAAAAACTTTTCTCCATCATAGCGGAATAAACCACCCCAACCACCTAGCCACATACGTCCTTTACTGTCCTCGAAGAAATTAAAAATACTGGATGATTCTAGTCCATCATCTTTCCCATATTGAAGATATTCTTGCCCGTTATATCTATACACATAATCATGCTCTGCAGAAAACCAAAGGTCACCATTAACAGCGCGATAGGGTAGACTGGCCTCTACAAGAGATATTTTATCTGTATCTGGAAATTGGGTTATTTCCCCACTGTCCAGAATGCAGACACCACCAAACATAGTACTGATCCATAAGCGGCCATCCGCGTCTTCCTTTATGCTTGAGATATTATTGTCACACAGGCCATCCTCCGTAGTGTAATGTGTAAAGTCCATACCATCATATTTTGTGAGTCCGAATCCATCAGTACCAAACCAGTAATTTCCTTTGCTATCCTGTATAATGCTAGAGACCCTATCATAGGATAAAATTGTATTCGTGTCTGGCACTGATGCTTTGGGGAGAGGAAAATTTTTGAAGCTGTGACCATCATAGGTGCTTACACCATCTAGCGTGCCCATCCAAAAGACACCATCCTTATCACGGTGGGTAGTCCAGATATTATTCCCTAGGGTCTCGCTACCAGAGTCTATATGTGAATATTCTTTTCCATCGTATAGACTAAGTCCACTATAAGTGCTTATCCATATGCTGTCTTTCTCTGCAGGTATAAATGACGTTATTCTTCCACCAGCTAGGCCATCCTTTTCTGTGATGTAAGCAAGTGTATCGCCATCATACTTTATAAGTCCATAGATACTAGTGCCGAAGTACATATTACCCTGCTTGTCCTCGTGTATGGCGAAGATGTATTGACTAAGCTGACCATCTATGAAGAAAAAGGAATCTTTGTATTCCGCTGGTGTAGTACATGTATGGATAGGATGTTTGGTTTCTTGGCTGCTACAAGATTCGAAGCTGAAAAGAATAACCATTGCAATAAAGCACAGTATCTGGTTATTATAAGTATGATACTTTATTGTAGGCTTGGTTGTCATAACAATAAAGCTAAGATATTTTATCTCTCTATAAAAGACATGCTAGGTGATCTCATAATTTACAACGTTATAAGGCGGCATTAATCTAGTTCAGGGATTATTTCTTTATTTATGATTGCCATCGTTTCTTCTACTGGCAGGTTATTAAATTTTAGATTTATAATGACATGATTGACGCCTATGTCTCTGATTGTAAGTAGATGCTTGAGTAGGTTGTCTGCACTCGTTCGGAAGCCAAGGTGTATGGGGGTGGGTTTGGTATTTGTACCAGGGATAAGGTCGATATATAATGATTGCATAAAGGGTTTCCATGGTTGTCCTTTGCTTTCCAATGCCTGATGCCAGTCATTCATCATATGTGTAAGAAAGTAGGTACTTCTAGGATAGTACAACCAGCCATCTGCATGCTGCGCTATCCATTCTAGGGTCTGACCTGAGTGCCCCGTTACAAGATATGGAGTAGTCACTGTGTTTGATTTAGGAAGTAAGTCAGCATTTGCATTTATCTGACCATAGTTAGTCGAGGTGTGTGATGGGAAAGATGACTTTAAGGCTTTGAGATAGAAAAAACTATCTCTAAACAATTCATTTTTCTGAGTTAGGTCTTTGTCAAAAGCAGGAAATTCTATAGGTCGATCTCCAGAGGCGATTCCGATAATGATTCTTCCTTTTGAAAGTAACTGTAGGCTATTGATAGATTTTAGAGTGTGAATAGGGTGGCGGAGGGGAAGAATGATGCTGCCAGTTGCTAATGCAATATGGGAAGTATGATTCATAATATGCGTCATATACACGAAGGGGTCATACATCTGTCCCGCATCTCCAAAGGTGGGATCATGTAAGGGCACATCCCTAAACCAAAGGCTTTTGAATCCCATCGCCTCTGCTTGATGAGCTAAGGCCACTTGATTCTCCATTTGTGGTACAGAACCAGAATAAGCCTCTAGGGGAAATACAAGGCCAAGTGAAAGTTTTCCTCTTTCAGCTACTTTGTCTAAGGGGGTCATTAGCCTTTAAGATTTTGGATAATTTTGTCTGTAGTAGCTAGTAGGTCCGAGATACGGTCAGTATCATAAGCATCACTATGAGCTAGGCCAAATCGACCTACTTTATCTCCTAGATCATTATCGAAATATTTTCCTGTTACCCCAGCATATTGATTGTCTGTAGCCAAGGCATGGATAATGTTTGCGCCTTTACTTGCAGGTGACCAATATCGACCATAGGCTTCTCTGACCATTTTTGTATTCAGTAATGAGCCTGGGTTGACAGGAATGACAGCTGTGTTATCTAATTGTTTACCCAATTTAAAACTCCACATAGTCATCGCCAATTTACTTTGGGCATAAGACATTTGTGCAGACAAAGCGGTATTTCCTTCTAGTGCTGATAGAGAAACTGATTCTTGTGCTGCCGAGCTGAGATTGATTATGCGCTTGTCTGTTGACTTTTCTAGATGGGGAAGTGTCATCCTTGTGAGTATATATGGCGCTAAGTAATTTACAACAAAACGCAAATCTAGTCCATCCTTGTTATTGAGCTGCTCACTTTTAAAGACGCCAGCATTATTAATGATAACATCTATACATAGCCTATAACTATCTAGGTAATTAGGTACGACATTCAGAGATTGTAGATTAGATAAGTCACAGATGATGTAATGTACCTCAGTCGCAGATCTGGATTGTAGTGTACTAACTAACTTTTCTAGCTTGTCTTTGTTTCTTCCAACTAGAATGAGTGAATGACCATCACCGTATAGTTTTTCAGTGGCCAGTTTGCCAATCCCATCTGTGCATCCTGTTATTAGAATGGATTTCATTTTGATGTCGATTTATTTGAATTAGGTGATGCTTCAAAGTGACCATTTATTTGTAGGCAATAGGAGGCTGCCTCACTGGAAAAGCATTCTCCCAAGCAGCAGCCAATCCTAATAACTTATCTTCCTCATAAGATCTTGCTATGAATGTAAGATTAATAGGTTCGCCAGATGTTTTATATCCCATCGGTGTGGCTAGGCACGGATACTGTGCCATCGCGGCATGTCCAGCATTGTAATTATTAATGGAGATGATAGCATCTAGTTTATGCTTGGTTATATGCGTTTCAAAAAATATTTTACCTTGACTTAAGTATTCTCTTTTTATTTCAGCATGACGTTCGTCAGTCATTGTGTCATTGACCATGCCTTCAAAAAGTTGTTGTCCATAAGGCACACGCAAAAGTGTATCCTCAGAATTATACTCATAAAAATCTTTTACTGTTCGTTGGGTTATATTTTCTGACGCATAAGTGTCCATGTAGGCTGGTAGGTCTTTAATCATGTCACCATTTAGAAAAGCCCGAAAAAAGGAAAAGTCTACCTCTATTGGCTCTAAGCCAATAACTGTAGCACCTGTAGATTTTATTTTTTCCACAGTTGCAGAAAATATAGAATCTTCTAGCATGGAGTTGAAATATCCAAAGCGCTTATCGGTTAAGCTAGTATTTTCTATGGCACGGATATAATCTTTATCTGAAGGCGCATCACTGGTCGCTGTATCCGCCTCATCTCTGCCTACCATCGCAGAAAGCAGAATGGCATTATCTATGGTATTTCTTGTCATTGGTCCTGGAGTATCTAGCGTACTTGAAATAGGGACTATGCCAGAACGACTCAGAAGACCTATGGTAGGCTTCAGACCAAATAGTGAATTTTGACTAGAAGGGGATAATATAGATCCTGAAGTTTCTGTACCAACAGCCGCCGTCGCATAATTGGCAGCCATCGTAGTTCCTGAACCAGCACTAGAGCCACCTGTTTCGAATTTTCCAGCACCATAAGGATTTAGAGTCTGACCGCCTATAGCACTATAGCCTAATGGACAACCAGTGCATAAGTAATAGGCCCATTCGCTTAGATTTACCTTGCCCAGTATGATTCCGCCATGAGATTCTATTTGGTCGACGATAAAAGCATTCTCTGTTTGATTGTACTTTAAGGCTAGTGCTCCAGCAGTGGTTGGCATTTCTTTGGTGCCAATATTATCTTTAAGTAGAATTGGCATACCATAGATGGGATGCTTTTTGTCATTGTCTCTGTCACATTGTTTGGCTTGATCAACGGCCTTTAGATTAATAGATATAAGACTATTTAAAGAAAGCAAACTATCTGATTCAAATTTGAGGATTCTATAGAGATACCACTTGGTCAATTTTTCGTAATTCAAATGACTGTCCACTATCGCCTGTTGAATCTCAAGAATATTTTTTTCATATACATAATCATATGCACTCTGATAATCTTCTTCAGAAAACCCATCTAACAGAGTGAGAATATTATTCCATAGTGCTGGCTTATCCAATGTCTTCGATTGGATTAGTTTGTATTGCATTCTTCCAGATTCATGATCGGCATTAGCTGCCAGTCGCTCTGTTTCGTCATATGGTGTCCAATCAAAATGTATGGAAGGCTTTGATGTTTTCTGACAACCACCAAGCATTAAGATAAGATAAATTAAAATAGCATTTTTCATTATGAGTTAATTGGATTTAGAGATCAATTTACAATGAAATGTATTCATTTATAAGGCTTTAGATTTTAATAGTACTAACAAAAATTGAATCTAACATGTAAAATTGAATCTTGCAATGTATTTGTTATATCGTCAATGATTAAGGCTGAAAATTTTAATATTTATTCTAAGCTTATCTCAGTACAACTCAAAAGTCAACTCTAACAACTACTATGTCAGCATAATTAGAACATATATTATTAAATAGTTGTATACTTAGATTACTCCTTCAAGAAATGCAAGTATAACTGTAGTAATGTCATTATTTCTACGTGCTGTAGAGTCATTTTTTTTTCAGACTTTATAAGTAATTAAAATATTACAAAGTGACAGGTGTGTGCTCTTATTAATTTGATTTAGGTGTTATTATTTTTTAACTTTGGTTATAAAGGGAATCAGGTGAAGTCACAAGTAAGACATGTAAGTCTGCTTTTAATATTGAGTATTTGTATGCTATTTGCATGTAAAACGTCAGCCATTGCGCAGCAGTCTGTAATGGACAGCCTCAAGCTTCTTCTAGAGGATGTGATTGAGGATACTACTCGAATAGATTTATTAAACCAATTAAGTTTTGGGCATCACCAAATTGATGTATCACTGTGTCGGTCTTACGGGGAGGAAGCGCTTTTTCTCTCAGAACAGATTAACGATTCATTGCGTATCTGTAAATCATATAATCGATTAGCTATTGCAGCAAATATTGTAGGTGACAACCTTCACGCTAAAGATTATCTCAAGAAGAGTCTTGAAATTGCCAGAGCAATAAATGAGGAATCATTGATACTCGCTTGTTCTCATAACCTAGGCCTTGCTTACAAGCAATCAGGTGATATAGAGAAGGCTCTAGAATATTTCCTGTTCGTCATAAAAATAGATGAGAAAAATGGAGATATGAAATCCGCTGTACTTACGCTTGCCAATATTGGCAATCTATATCTTTCTCTAAAAGATACGAAAAAGGCATATACTTACTTGAAAAGAGCAGTAGAAGTAAGTGAGAAATATAGTACCAAAGTAAAAAGAACTCATCCATACCAATGTATGGGCGATTATTATGTCAATGTCAAAGAGTATGACAAGGCAATAGATATATTAAATAAGGCTTTAGTACTGAGCAAAGAATTTGAACAAAATCTTCGTAGTGCGACAATCCTAAGGCTCTTAGGAATATGTAGATTTAATCTGAACGATGTCACAGCTGCGATTAGAAATTTTGGGGAAGCTGAGAAGCTTTTAATTAAGACCAGTGATAAACAAGTAGATCTTTTAAAGCTCTATGAAACATGGGCAATGGTCTATATAGATATAGGAGAATTTGAAAAAGCCTTAATCAAAGCAAATAAAGGAATAGCCTTAACTAAAGACAATAAATTAGATGTTTCTGAGCAGTCATTTCTTTCGATATTAGCACGAATTAGTGAGAAAACCGGCAGGTATCAAGAAGCACTGGAATATCACAAAGCGGCATCCATCCTTCAAGATAGCCTTCAACTTCTAAGTAATGAGAAAACGATTTTAGAGTTAGATGCTGAATATCAGTTGGAGAAAAAAGAGATTGATAATGAATTACTGAGAGTTCAGCAAGAAAAAAGTCTGACTGAAATAAAAGTCAAAAACAACTACATAAAATTCTTTTTGATTTTGGCATTGTTGTTTGGTATTGTAGCATTTCAACTTTTTCGTGCTAATTCACTTAAAAATAATTATAATAAAGCCTTACAATATGAGGTTAGTATTCGTACAGCTGAGTTGAATGAAAGCAATAAGCAATTAAAAAAATCTAATGGCCAATTAGAACGGTTTGCCTATATAGCCTCACATGACTTAAAGACACCAATCCGTAATATTATAAGTTTCGCCGATCTGCTAGAAAGAAAATTGAGCCAAGATAAAGATGATCAGGCATTGGAATATCTTAGCTTTATCAAAGCTGGTGGAAAACGTATGAATGCACTAGTCAAAGATATATTGGATTATTCCAAACTAAAGGATAAGAACACTTCAGGTCCTAACGATAAAATAGATCTGAACCTCCTCTGTGAAGAAATTAGGAATACTATTTTTAGTGTTTTAAAGGAAAAGAATGCCACTATAAAGATTGAAAAATCATTACCTGTTGTTGAAGGTAATTACTCCTCAATGTATCTTCTTTTTAAAAATCTCATCGAGAATGCTATAAAATATAATATATCTTCAAATCCAATCATAAAATTAAGTTATCAGATAGATAAAGGAAGTTTCTTAATTATATTTGCTGATAACGGCATAGGAATACCCGAAGAATTTCAAAGCAGCATATGGGATATGTTTAGCAGATTACATAATCAGGAAGAATATGAAGGAACTGGCCTAGGACTTGCTACTTGTAAAAAGATTATGGAGGCCTATGAAGGCAGTATTAGTGTCACGAGTAAAGAGAATGAGGGGTCTGTCTTTAAATTAAAATTCCCTATTTCTTATCTAGTGGAAACCAATAATAAAGAAAACGAATTAGTTCAACTTGCCTAAGTTTATTGACATTGTAATTAAACTTTCGATCAGGCAATATAATAACCCCTGATTTATTAATTACTTATCCTTTATTAATTAAGTCCTCAATGATTAGTCCTTTCTCTAATGTAATGAGGGGGCCACAGGTGTCTATATTATGATTGAATACATAGACGAGGTTGAGTGAGCCAAGTGTGATTTTATTTAAGACCGTAGATTATACTTCTCAAACCTAGTTGAGAGCTAAGGCCTAGATTGCAATAGGTTCGTCCCATACAACAGTATCAGATTTTTCTAGAAAAGTACTAGTTAGACTCATTTTTTTTGATTGTCCATAGATAAGGTCCCAGATATATTTTTTGACTCCTACCAATTGCAATTCAATGAATATATCATAGAATGATCGTATTTTAATTCCTCGCTTCTTGTGGAGTCCAATCCTTAATTCTACTTACAATGGATTCGAGATAATCATCTGGTGTCAAATATGGAAAAGGAAAGGAATTACAAATCTAAGATGCACTATCAATCAACGGATTCTGTAGCTACAGAATATTTAGTTTGCTATTTTGTTATCTAAACTATGCTGTTTGCACCATTAGAAGCCAGTTAATTATACTTGCCTGATGGCGGTTTTCTTTGTCAGAATTCTAGTCGACCATTTCTTAATGCTAAACGCTAATGAATGTTGGTATGCTAAAATGAATATATAGTTGACTACAAAATTTTGGACATATAACGAAAGAAGGCGAACTGAGCAATTATACTCAGCCCGCCCTTCACTATTTATATTAAAAAGGAGCTATCCACTAGAATGTCATGCCGTATCCGACAGATAATGTCCAACCGCTGTGCTTTCCTCCTGCGTCTATAAGAAAGTCATCACTGATTAGATCCGTAAATGAAGTATTGTATCCACCTTCTACCATCCAATGCCCTGTCCCGTAAGGAACCTTCACGCCTGCGACTGCATTACCTCCTAGTTGCCATCTGTTGAAATTAGGACTTGATAATTCCAAAGGTGTAGAGCTAACATTGAAGCTGAGTATTGCATTGACTCTGGTATCTATAGAACCTGAGGTAGCATATGATACACTAGGTCCTGCACCTATATATGGTTGTACTGTTTTATTGTTTCCAAGGTTAGCTTTTAGCATTAGAGGCACTTCTACATACTGCACTTGTGTTACTGCGCTAGCGCCTATTCCTAGGTCTATCCCGAGTAAGTCAATTCCAGTCCCTGCTGACACTTTGAATCCTTTTCTTCTTGCTAAGACGCCTGTGCTAAAGCTCAATAATTTGTCTAAAGAATGGTCGACGACTATGCCTCCTGTCAAACTTGTAATTGGTTTACTAGCGAGCAGTGCGCCTGCGTCATTCCCTAGTGCCAGATTGGTAGAGGTATTACTAGAATGTACACCTATCATACCTGTTACTGTTGTCTGACCATAGCTCAAAGTTGTTATTATGATTGCCATCGTTATTAATAGTCCCTTTTTCATGATATGATATTTTATAGGTTAAATAATATTTGTACAGTCATGACGGAACCACAGGTTATAAATTGGTTAAGGCAGCGTTAATTGAAATATAAGATATACTAAATAGATGGAATCAGTATAAATGACTCTGATGTGTGGGAAATGAAGAAGAATAATTGGGGTGACAAAAAAGACCTTCCTGGAAGAGAAGGTCTAATACTGTTTTTGGACATTGAAGTCCTCAAAAAAAGGTGTTTAAAAGTTTCAAAACCAATCTGAAGAGGGGTTTGTCTTCGGTCTTTTATTTATGTTTTGTATCGATTCTAATCACGGTAAAAAATATTGCAGCCCAAGAGCCTATCAAACCTAATCCACCTAGAGGCGTCAGAAGACCGATTATTTTCGGTAGTCCACCTCCCCACAAGTGCTGCAATGCTAAGATATAAAGGCTTCCTGAGAATAATAGAATACCGACCAAGAAATATAATCCTATGTAGAAAAATCCTTTGATACGATAGATTCTATAGAGTAGTGCGGTGCAGAAGAGTGAGATTGTATGGTAAAAGTGATATTCTACCCCGGTCTTATAAGCTGATAATGACTTTGCAGGAAGACGTTCTGCTAGATAATGACTGCCAAAGGCACCGAAAATTACTGCCAGTGTGCCCAGTGCAGCGGTAATTAGAATAAGGAGTTTAAATTTTGATTGCATTTAATCTCTAATTTATAACGAAAAGATGAAAATGAATCTTCATAATATACTTTTAGTTTTTAGGGGTAGAAATTCTACTTCACTCCCCAATCTATTTCTTTCTTACCACGCTTTCGAAGGATTTCATTGACCTTTGAGAAGTGGGCACAGCCACTAAATGCATTCCTCGCCAAAGGGGATGGATGCGCTGCCTTGAGTACATGGTGTTTCGATTCGTCTATCAGACTAGCTTTGCTCTTTGCAAAATTTCCCCACAGCAAAAAGATAAGTCCTTCTTTATGATCAGAAAGTGATCTGATGACGCCATCAGTGAATTGCTGCCAGCCTATCTTAGCATGACTCCCAGCATTGCCCGCTTGCACAGTAAGTATGGCATTCAGCAGCAGTACGCCTTGGGTAGCCCAATGGGTGAGGTCTCCATGCTGAGCGGGTGGGATATTAAGGTCCTGATTTATTTCTTTATAAATGTTCTTAAGGGAGGGCGGTACGGTGACACCTTTGGGTACGGAAAAGGAGAGGCCCATCGCTTGGCCCTGTCTGTGATAGGGATCCTGTCCGATTATAACAACTTTGGTTTTATTTATCGGCGTTAGATTGAAAGCATTGAATATCATGGCCCTTGGTGGATATATCGTGTTGCCAGCGCTTTTGTCTGCAAGAATAGCCGCTTTTATCTCATCAAAATAAGATGACTCAAATTCTTTCCAGAGCAATTTTTTCCACGAAGATTCTATCTGCACATTGGTTGGATCCATGACGAAGGTCTTAAGTTTGCAAGGTCGACATTTTGATCATAATGAAAGGATATTTTGGATTGAGAATTTTATGACTATCAGAAACCGCAAGTTTGGAGAGACACCGATGGGAGAGGTTCGTATTTACTTTCTGGAGAACTCATTGGGTACCTCCATTGGGATACTGAATTATGGTGGCATCATCCAGTCCTTAGTGGTGAGAGATAGAAAAGGAATGGAAAGAGACCTGGTCCTAGGTTATGATACAATGGAGCAATATCTCACGGATACAATCTATAATGGTGGTATTATAGGGCGGAACGCTAACCGAATTAGAGATGGTCGATTTGTGATAGATGGAAAATCATATCAACTCTCCTGTAATCATAATGGTCATCATTTGCATGGAGGTCATGAGGGATTTGATAAAAAATCATGGTCAGTAGAAGAGGAATCGGATTTACAATCTATAAAATTAAGATTGACCAGTGAGGATGGAGACGAAGGATATCCTGGGCGGCTAGAGGCCTTAGTAAGGTATACTTTGGACAATAACAATCGATTGATTATAGATTACTCAGCCACGACCAATAAGGCCACTCCTGTCAGCTTCACAAACCACAGCTATTTCAATCTCAATGGAGTGGGTAACGGAACGATATCTAATCACCATTTGCAGATTAATTCTGATAAGATATTGGAAGTAGATGATAAGCTTATTCCTACTGGGAAGTTTGTACAAGTGAAGGGTACACCATTTGATTTTAGACAGTCTGTGATATTGCAGAAGTATCTTGCTAATGAGAATCCATTTTTCCAACATACGAATGGATATGATCATCAGTTTGTCCTGGATAATAAAGACTCTTATACAGATGCAGAAGTCTTTAGCTTGGAATCTGGTATCTTATTAAAGATGAAAACGACAGCACCAGGTGTACAGTTGTATACAGCCAATGGCATAGGTGGAATTAAGGGTAAGAATAATAAACAGTATTTAAATCATTGTGCATTCTGCTTAGAAGCACAAGCGCATCCTGATGCGCCTAACCATCCGCATTTCCCTAATACTATCTTGTATCCTGGAGAAAAATACTATGCGCAGACTGTGTACCATTTTTCTGTTATAAAACAGTATCACGATTTTGATAATACGCTGGTAACCAAGTGAGTAGTAATTACATTAAGGAGAATAAGTGGGTAGATTTATGTACTATTGCGGCCGCATAATCCTATCTTACCTTTTTAGGTCATTAATATAGATGGCTCGAATTTTTTCAATTATAAGAAAATGACACAATCAATCAGTTTTGTTAAGCCGAAATTTCGATTTGCTATTTTATTGTTTTATGTATTAGGCTCTGTAGCCTGTGGTACCTCTGGAGCTGATAAAGTAGGAGATTGGCAAATAGAATTTACACCAGGATCGGCAGACTATTATGCTGCCTTACATATGTTATCTAGAACGTCAGGTGAATACAAGCAAATGTATGCTCATGATGGAAAGTGGAATGTAAATCCTAATGTCCCCTCTCCAAAAACTTCTATCACCAAAGGAGATATGAGAATGCAATATGTACTGCCTACAATATCTACATTGCCTACGCTGAACTTATACTCTGGGTCTACAGGCCAGTGGGAGCAGTTCTATCTTAAGGGAGGCCAATGGCTAAAGAACGACAGTTTCACGCAGCCGAATATTAGTATAACTAAAGCAGATTTGAATATAGAATTTATCCCAGCTACCAATTCTGCATTGCCAGGACTAATTGTCACTTCTGGTAAGACTAAAGAGATAGAGATTTTCTACTTCCAAGATGGACAATGGAGAATCAATACATTCTTCCCGAAAGGAAAGAGTTTGTAATAAAGATTAATTAGAATGAAATTTGAGCCAAGGTTGAGAAATTGACCTTGGCTTTTGTATTGGTTTTTAATCTTAAGTTTTTTTTTATTGATCCCAATGAGATTTGCTAGGGAAATAGACTACATGATATAACCTACTAAGAGTAGAGACACTGAATCAGCAGATACATGTAACCGTTGATTCTGGCTCTTTTTCGTACGAACTCTTCGTTTTAAATGAGTCAACTAAAGCTGCCGACCTGATTACAGATTTGAATCCGTTTGGAGATTTTGCGTTCCACCTTATCAATGAGAGTATCATTTTGCAAATAGAGATTCAGATAAGGGACAAGAATTTTTCAGATTGACATACAATCCAAGTTCTACAGATGATGATGTGCAAAATCTTGAATTGAGTTTAATTCCAAATCCTACCTCAGACAAAGTTTCCGTTGATTTAGAAGGTGATATCTCTATTAGTTCATTTCAGGTTATTAATAAGTTAGGACAAGTAGTGGATGCAGGACCTTACAGTCGAGATATAGACCTATCTAACCTTAATGTAGGATTTTATTATATCAGACTCTTTATGGAGAATGGACGCCAAGAAGTATTGCCAGTCTCTAAAATCTAATTTTATTGAATAATCAGTTTCATAATAATTAGCTGACTACTGAACGATTTTTTCATTCTGGCCTCATCAGCAAGGTAGATATTCTATTTCTTCCTTCTATTAAGGAAGGTGGCACGCTATGAATACTCTTGTAGATAGATAGTAGAAATAGCAATTTCAAGAAATACCTCAAATCGGGATTCAAGATTCAGTTACCTTTATATCATGTCAGAGAAGCGGCCTACATCAGACTGGTTACCCATCACAAAAAAAGAGCTTGATTACAGAGAGTGGTCAGAGCTAGATGTGGTACTCATATCTGGAGACGCTTATGTAGACCATCCCGCATTTGGTACAGCAGTTATAGGACGCATTCTGGAGGACCTTGGACTGAGGGTGGCTATCGTTCCACAACCTAACTGGCAAGATGACCTTAGGGACTTTAAAAAATTTGGACGGCCTAAGATGTTTTTTGGTGTGACATCAGGGTGTATGGATACGATGGTCAATCACTATACAGCCTCTAGAAGAAAGCGATCATCTGATGCCTATACGCCAGGAGGCAAGGCTGGTTTCAGGCCAGACTATAGCACGACTGTTTATACCAAGATTTTGAAGGAGTTGTATCCTGATGTGCCTGTACTCTTGGGAGGTATAGAAGCCTCGTTGCGAAGAGTAACCCATTATGATTATTGGGCGGATAAGTTATTCGCTAATATATTAACAGAAAGTGGGGCGGACATGTTAGTCTATGGTATGGGGGAGCCTCCACTCAAAGAGATTGTAAGGTTGCTAAAAAAAGGCGTGCCTTTCAGTTCTATGAAGACCATTCCTCAGACGGCAATCCTTCACCCTAAAGAAGAAGGACTACCAAAAAATAAATCTTGGGAAGATCTAGTGCTCCATTCTCATGAAAAATGCCTCAAGGACAAGATTGCCTTTGCTGCTAACTTCAAGCATGTAGAAAAGGAGTCTAACAAGGTCAATGCTATGCGCCTAGTACAAGGGATAGGGGAGCATAACCTAATCATCAATCCGCCTTATCCACCCATGACAGAAGAGCAGATAGATGGCTCTTTTGATTTGCCATATACTAGATTACCGCATCCTAAATACAATAAGCGGGGTAGCATTCCAGCCTATGAAATGATACGGTTTTCTATCAATATGCATAGAGGATGTTTTGGTGGTTGTAGTTTCTGTACCATCTCTGCACACCAGGGAAAATTTGTGGCCAGCAGAAGCGAGACCTCTATAATGAAGGAGGTGGAAGCTGTGACTAAAATGCCGGATTACAAAGGCTATATCAGTGATCTGGGAGGCCCCTCTGCCAATATGTATCGCATGAAAGGCAAGGTGCAGTCCATCTGTGATAGATGTGTAGCGCCGTCCTGTATCCATCCTGTGATATGTAGTAATCTGGATACAAGTCATAAGCCATTGACCGAGATATACAGAAAGGTGGATGCACATCCCGAAGTGAAAAAGGCCTTTGTCAGTAGTGGTATCAGATATGACTTAGTGGTGGAAGAATACAATAAAGAAAACGATGGAAGTTTAGACGAATATATGGATCAGCTTGTCAGCAGGCATGTCTGTGGCAGACTAAAAGTCGCTCCTGAGCACACCTCAGATGAGACTTTGAAGGTGATGCGTAAGCCATCATTCAAGCACTTTCATTCCTTTAAGAAAAAGTATGAGGCTGCTAATAAGCGCCATAATCTCAATCAACCGCTCATTCCATACTTTATATCTAGTCACCCTGGAAGTACAGAGGAGGAGATGGCCAATTTAGCCACAGAGACTAAGGAGTTGGGATTCAGACTAGAGCAAGTGCAGGACTTTACGCCTACCCCTATGACTGTAGCCACTGTAATCTATTATACAGGGGTTCATCCTTATACATTAAAGCCAGTTTATACCGCCAAATCACTGAAACAGAAGAAAAACCAACATCTTTTCTTCTTTTGGTATAAAAGAGAAAATTATCGACTGATTAGAGAAAAGCTCAACAATATGGGCAGACCTGATTTGGTGGAAAAACTGCTAAACGACCGCAAAAAGCAGCAAAAAAGGACCATTATAAAGGCTAAAGCCCGCCAAAAGCGAAAGAAACATCGATAGTCCTTTCTGGCCCTTTATATTTCTAACCATGACATAATTACCATAGACTTGACAATAGATATGTTATTTTTTTCCCAATAAAGCGATCTTTTTGGCCTTAATAGCGTTATATATTCAAATCTATATATATAATTCATTGAGGAATAAGATGTTATGGTAAGTAGAAATAAGTATACAAAACAAGTTAAGTCTGAAGTCATACTTCAGCTGTTATCCATGCACCAGAAGTTTCATAATTATCTAGACAGACTTGTATTAGAGACAGAGGATAACAATATAATCTCAGCTTTGATTGACATTCGAAGAGTGAATATTGACTGCATAACTAAGTATACAGATTTGCTGTCTAGGGGCAGATTTTTATCTAAGAACAAAGTCGAAATCCCAATATCAAAGCCTTATACGTCTCCAGAGGAGAATGATATGACCATGTGGAACATACATGGGCAGCTTGCGAGATTTATACCTATATATCAGAAGCAACTTAGGAATCAGAGCATATCCAAGGTGCAACGAATGATAGTAGCTAATAACTATGACACCCTAATCCAGCTAAAGGAGCATTTACTACACCCTGTAAGTGAGTTGGTCCTAGAAGATCACGGCGCTAGTCTGGTATAACTCCAACTGGCATCATCTGACATAGTATACCGATATCTGTCATGATATCTATTTTCTCTCCCTTGCCAAAATTCTATTGTCGCAGGCTTAATAATATAACCTCCCCAGTGGTGCGGTAGGGGGATAGGGTCTACATTCTCAAAACGCTTTTCCACTTCTTCTCGTTTGTCTTTAAGATAATGTTCTTTTATCTCCTGACTTTGTGGAGAAGCCCAAGCGCTTATTTGACTTCCTCTAGGTCTGGAATGGAAGTAATTGGTAGATTGAGCTTCTGATATTTTGACTACCATCCCTTCTATTCTCACTTGTCGTTCTAATTCTTTCCAGAAAAACAACAGGGCTGCTTGCGGATTAGTCGCCAACTCTTGGCCTTTTCTACTCGCATAATTGCTATAAAATATAAAACCTTCAGGGCTAAAGCCTTTGAGCAAAACGACTCTTGCAGAGGGTTGTCCTTGTACGTCAGCAGTAGCCAAAATCATTGAATTAGGCTCATCTATTTCCGCTCTCTCTGCATCTTGATACCATCGCTCAAATTGGATGATAGGGTCAGAGGATAGCTCATCTCTAGTGAGCATGTCTTGGTTGTATTTTTTTCTCTTTTCAGATAGATCATTCATATATCTCTGTATTCTTTAGCACTATTTCTATTCATTAATCTGCAATAATAACTTCTTTTGGTAGACTCGTTTTAGTGAAAGACACTGTTTTTAAACGATATGCGAGCCAATACATTGCAGGAACGACTAATAGCGTCAAGAACGTTGCAAATATAATCCCGTAGATAATCGTCCAAGCCATAGGACCCCACATGGCCGTATTGTCACCTCCAAGAAAAAACTGAGGATCTAGTTCTCTAACAAAGGAGAAGAAATTAAAGTTAAATCCGATGGCCAAAGGTATAAGACCAAGGACAGTGGTAATCGCTGTGAGTATTACTGGTCTCAATCTTGTAGCACCGCCTTCTATAATACACTCCTTGACGTCCATTCTTGTCAGCTCAGCTAGTTTCTCTACTCCCTTACTTTCCTTTTTTCGCTGAAGCAGAAGGTTAATGTAGTCTATAAGTACAATCGCATTATTCACCACTATACCAGCCAAGGATATTATACCCACGCCAGTAAATATGACATTGATTGTCTTACCGGTAATCGCATAGCCTAGAAATACACCTATCGTACTAAAGAGAACAGATAGAATTATAATGAAAGGCGAGTAAATCGAATTAAACTGAGTGACCAAGATGATGAATATAATGAACAAGGCTACTAGAAAAGCAGTACCCAAAAATGCGGAGTCTTCAGCCTGTTGCTTTTGTTCTCCTGTAAACACGTAATCATATCCGTCAGGTAATATATATCCTGCCAGATAATCCTCTAGCTCAGCCACAATCTGATTAGCGTTATATCCTTCAGTCACATTTGATGCTAAAGTAATCACTCTCGTGGTTTCTGTTCTTTTGATAGTATTATAAGTAGTAGAATACCTAAAGCTGGCTACAGATGATATAGGCACTTGCTTGACCTGGCCATCTGACTGATCTCTGAATGTGATACGTTGATTTATGAGATCTGTAATATTATTCCGACTATCCTCACTTAATCTTAGAATAATAGGATATTCATCTTCACCTACTTTGTATTTTGATATTTCTTTACCGAACACAGAAGTTCTAAGTGCTGAAGCTATCTGGCCTGTACTGATGCCGTATCTCCGAGTCGCATCTCTGTCTACATCCACAAGTAGTTCTGGTTTCTCTAATTGCATATCTACCTGCAGTTCTTCTATACCGTTAATATTTTGGTCTTCAATATTATTTAAAAGTTTACTTGAAATAACGATGAGTGAATCTACATTATCACCTCTGATTTCTAAGTTAATTGGTTTACCCGTTGGTGGGCCATTTGCGTTTTGGTCCACAGTAATATTGACTCCTGGATGTCCTTGAATTTCTTCTGATATTTTATTAAGAATATCCCGAGTGGAAATGCCATCTCTAAATTTGTATTCCAGGAATGTGACTGTTATTCTTGCCCGATAAGGCGTAACACCAGGTTCGGGAGGTTGGTTAGGGTCTGTGGTATTTTCGCCTATTAATGTAAGGACAGACTCTACGATAGACTCATAAGGTTCTATCACCTTATTGATTTTAGATTCTATTTCTTTTGTAGCCAGATTAGTCGCTTCTATATCTGCACCAAAAGGCAGCTCCACAAAAATATTGACATATAATGGATCTGCTTCTGGAAAGAAATCCACTTTAGGTTTACTAGCTGCGAGGAGTGCGATGGCTCCTGCCATTATTAGGAAGGTGCCAATTAAAGTAAGTCCTGGATTATATCCTTTCAATATAAATCGGATAAATTTATTGTATACCTTTTCCAATCTTGGGATGAATGTACTTTGAAATTTGACAGACAATGGTTTGAGAAGGAAATGATAGATAATTGTTAGAATGGTTGTCAAGCCTAGTAAATTTCTAATCCATTCTTTATTGGCTAGATGAGCCATAGCAGCAATCATTAGCATTACAACACAACCGATGAGAACATTTTTTGTTTGTCGTCTCTTGGCTGCCTTTGTATGATTGAGTTCATCTACTTTCATAAATCGACTTGTGAGTACCGGATTTATGACAAGAGCCACAAAGAGAGATGAGCTCAATACAATTATTAATGTGATTGGAAGATATTGCATGAATACTCCCATGATACCAGGCCACATGACAAGTGGGATGAAGGCTGCAAGGGTAGTTGCTGTAGACGCGATTATAGGCCAAGCGACTTCTCCAGCTCCATATTTAGCCGCCTTGACTGGCTCGTATCCTTCTTGTACATATCGGTAGATATTTTCCACGACGACAATTCCATTATCTACAAGGAGTCCAAGTGCTAGAATCAATCCGAAGAGCACTACAATGTTCATCGTTACGCCTGTTAAGTACAATATCATTATGCCTGTCAGCATAGATAAGGGTATAGCTAATCCGACAAAAAGGGCATTCCTCAGTCCTAGGAAAAACAATAGAACCAGTGTCACTAGGATGACGCCAGAAATAATACTGTTTTCTAAGTTGCTTACTTCATTCTTTGTGTAGACAGAAAGGTCGTTGAATAACTTTATAGATAAACCCTTTGGCATCTTTTCTCTTTCCTCATTCAGAACAAGTTTTATTTTTTCTGCCGTGGACAAAAGGTTTTCGCCAGATCGCTTTATAATTTCTAGTGCGATGACTGGTTCACCATCTGATCGGGAGTAAGATTTTCTTTCTTCAAAACCATAGATGACCTCACCTATATCCTTAAGGTAAATTGGTTTCTGTTTTTCAGCAGTTATAATGAGGTTCTCTATCTCTGCAATGTTGCCAAATTCACCCAGTACTCTGACAGATCTTCTGTTTTTCTTATTAGTTAATTCACCGCCAGACATAGTGATATTTTCACGTGTGATGGCATTTTCTACATCTTGGAAACTAATTTGTTGTGCTTGCATCTTGAGCAAATCCATATTGATCTTAACTTCTCTTTCTTGATCTCCACTCATTTTTGCTTCAGACACTTCAGATAGGTTTTCCAGTTTGTCTTGTATGTACTCGGCATGCGATCGCAGCTCATCCATATTGTAATTACCGGACACATTGACTGTCATTATCGGAATCTTAGTCAAATCAAAATCTACAATCTCAGGATCATTGTCGAGGTCTGTGGGTAGTTCTGCCCGGTCTACAGCATCTTTAACTTTTCTAAGCGCATACTCAGAGTCTATGTCAGATTGGAATTCTGCAATTATTACAGAAAAGTCTTGCATAGAATTTGACTTGAGAGATTTAATTCCAGCGATTGAATTAACCTCCTTTTCTATAGGTCGTGTGATAAGATTTTCTATGTCTTCAGCAGAGTTTCCAAAATGTGGTGCCGTTACAGTTATAGTAGGCAGTGCAGCCTCTGGGTACTGCTCCTTTGGCATATCTGTATAACTGCGAACACCAAATAAAAGTATCATAAAAGTTAATAAGAAGATGCTTGTCGCATTATCTACCGCTAGTGTACTTAGTTTGAACTCTCTTAGTTTGTTTTTAACCTTCTGCACCATTGGATTTGATTGTAGGGTTTATAACATCGTTATCCGTTATATTCTTACTGCCCTCTGTTATAAGCTGATCACCACTCTGTAATCCGACTAGAACTATAGCTGTATCTCCATTACTTTCACCAAGCTCTATTAGTACTTTTTTGGCTATTGATTTACCGCCTTCTTCCTTTATAATATAGACATATTTATTTCCATTCACATCATCTTGCACAGTGTTGATTGGAATGATGACGGCATCTTTTTCTGTATAATCATTGAATTTGACTTGAGCCATTAAGTTAGGTTTTAGTTGGCCACTTAGACTACTTGTATTCATTTCCACTTTGAATGTTCTATTGGCAGGATCTATCGTTCTACCGATTATAGTGATTTTGTTCTTCGTTGTCTTGTCCAGAGCAGGGAAGTAGACTTCTACGTCATCGCCTTGCTTAATAGAGCCGAGCAGAGACTCCTGTAAGTCAGCTACGATTTTGACTTTAGAAGTATTCATGATTTGAACTATAGGCATACCCGGTCCTGCTGTTTCACCTTGTTTGAGGAATTGCATATCTATAATGCCACTGATAGGGGCATAGACATATTTCTTACTTATCTGACTCTTAAGCGTTTCCAGAGATTTTTCGATCCTCTCTTTGCTGTTCTTCGCTTCTAGATATTGCATTTCTGATCCAATATTCTGTTGCCATAATTTATTCTGACGTTCATATACTGTAGTTGCAAGTGAGAGGGAAGTTTCTATTTCTGAAATTTGTGTCTCTAATGTAGTCATGTCCGTTATAGCTATAACTTGTCCTTTTCTTACAGACTGACCTTCTTTCACAGGTAAGGAGATAATTCGACCTCCTAAGGCCGAACTGGCATTTACAACATCGTCAGCAGCTATCTGGGCTTGGATTTCTATGTATCTTTTGAATTCCTGAGGTTGTAAGTTTATAGCTTCCACCTGTATAGGGTCTTTTTCTTTTGGAGGCTCTAGCTTCTCTATTTCTTTTGTGACATCTGCTATAGATGCTTCTAGTTCTTTGAGCTCTTGCTTTTTAGCACTTAAGTATTTTTTCATTCCAGCTAGATCTTCAGGAATAGTATCTTGTTTACATGAACCGAAGAATAGTCCACATCCAATAACAAGGAAAAATATATAATTAATTTTAGTTGGCATAGTCGTTATTTATAATTGACCTAGAGCAATGTCCAAGTCCGTTTTTGTAATGAGTAATTGGTATAACGAATTGATGTATTCTGACTGAGCTGCGAAGAGCTCATTTTCTGCTTGTGTTACTTCCAAGCTAGACCCAACACCTTCTTTAAATTTTATTTTTGTCGTTGCATGTATCTCTTCATTCAGTGCTAATAGTTTTCTAGAACTTGAGAGTGATTCTTTAGAAGTGATATATTGAAGACGGGCAGTTTGTACTTGCATCTCTATGCCTCTTTCAAATTTTTGCTTTTGAATATCTATACGTTGCCTTTCTATTTCCGCTTGCTGGATTTGAGACTTTTTAAGCTTGCCATCTGTGATAGGAACATTAACTGAGAGCCCGACAGAAAGGGTAGGGATTAACCCATTTTCATTACCATCGAAAAGACTATTCCTCTGGAGACTTTCACTGGCATTGGCTCTTGCGACCAAGCTTGGTAGGTAACTTCTGTTAAGTCTTTCTATATTCAGATTGTTAAGTTCTTTTCCCATTTCTATCTCTGAGTAAATGGCGTGATTGTCATAATTGATAGCAGCGTTCAGATCTATGTCCTCTATGCTCATCTTATCTACTATTTCTTGCAAATCTTGAGTCAGCGTCAATTCTTGGGAGAGGGGATACGCCATCTGAAATTTAAGTAACTCTTTATTAAGTGCAATCAACTGATCAATTTTTGTTATTTCAGATTCTAGTCTTTCTTTCGATAGATTAAGTCGCCTCACTTCCAACTGTTCTATGAACCCACTCTCATAATATGCTTCAGCTTCTGTCAATGTACTTTGTATAGACCCCTGATTTTTTTCTAGTATCTTTTTGTTCTCCTCGCTAATCAGAACATTGATGTAAGCCTTTGTAACTGCTGCGGTTATTTCTTCTTTGGCGATGTCTAGTTTTTTTGTACTAAGCTCTTTAAATAACTTGGCTGCTTTTAACCCAGTGAGATATGATCCATCAAATAAGAGCATTGTAGCATCTACCCTTGCCGTTAGATTGTTTCTTGTAAATGGTGAAAATTCAAAAGATTGAAAAGGACCTGGTGGAAAGGTGACCTCTCCAGGAAATTCTGTAACAAGTGCATTATAGACTACTGGTGTGATGAAATCTTCTACAGGGCTTGCAGGCGCATATACATAGTAGGTATAATCTACCCCGGCATTCACTTGAGGTAGCCCGATGGATTTGAACTCATCTATCTGTTGTGTAGCTGTCTGCACTTCCAATCCTGCCAGTTCAGCATTACTGCTATTGGCAATAGCGTAGTCTACTGCTTCCTTTAGATTAAAAGCAGATTGTGTAAATGCACTAAAGGATAAAGAAAGTAATATGGTGATTATCGAGATTTTCATAGGCTAATCATTTACTGAGATATATTTGAAGTTGTTTTCGTCCTGCATTATTCATGATGCCATTCAAGTGGTAAAGTATGGCGGATTCATAGATTTCAGATTGAGACAAAAGGGTGTTCTGAGAAAAGTCCCCTTCTGCAACCACTCTAGAAATATTGACAAAGAGCTTAGGAATAATATCCGTTCTGATTTCTTTTATATAAAGACCTTCTTCTATACCACGTACCAGGTTCCGCTGGATATGATTTTCTATAAATTTGAAATGGTCTTTGTCTATAAGTTCCCAGGTTTCTGGGTGGTACTTTTTTAAGTCATAGGTTAGAGACGGTTTCATTGACTTTAGTATGCTTTGCACATGTCTGGCAATGGATATCATTTCATCTAAAGCATTTTGGGATTTCTCTGCTATATCATTTATAAACTGTTCTTCTTTCTCTATATGGGCAGAGACAACGGAGTGGACTAAGCCTTTCTTATTCTGGACTAGGTTATATATGGTCTTTTTTGAAATTCCTAGCATTCTAGCAATATCATCCATGCTCACGCTTTTAACACCATATTTCAGAAATAGCTCATGAGCAGAGTCGAGCAATTTTTTTTGTGCAGTTGTAGACATGACACAAAATTATGAATAAAAAACCTAGGAAACTATATAGTTGTGTAAAGTTTCCTAAGTATTTGCGCATTTATGTAACGTAACTTACATTTCATTGTAGACTGAGGATGAGTTCTGTATCTAAGTGCTCTAGAGACAAATTAGGTTTATTGTATAAAACTTCATATTGACCGTTAGAATGCATTGGCAGCAGCATTTGCTTCAAATTTCAACCATTTATTTTATCTATAGATAACCATATAGAAAGAAATTCATTCTTTTATTTTAGTCACTCACTCCTTAGATATAGGTGATTATATACACATGCACATGAATGTTTGTCATATTCATTTTCTTAATTAGAATAACCGAATATTTTTCTTTTGAGCCAATGCTTTGCTTTATGCACCGTTTTTTCTCAATCAAGACCAGTTAGATGAATTCCTAGATATATTTCTTGAATATTATAAAATTGAACAAATAGAACCCCTTGATAGGGGGGTAGTAAATGTTAAAGTTTGATAGTATCTTAGATTTATAATTAACCAAAAATTACAAAAAAATTGATGACGATTAACTCAGAAATGTGGCTTTGCTAATGCCATAAATTCCCTAGTTTATATAGTTACTCTTTAAGTTATTGAACTTGCTTTTAGTAAGCGTGGTCGAGCTATGTGAATAATTAAATGTTATTTAATTATAATTGGTTTTGATGTGCCAAAAGTTATAGGCTTTTGATTTTGTAGTGTTGTATTTTTTCTATTGACATCTTGTTGTTATGTCATCTCGATGTTATTGTGTGGCTGATTATCTTAATATTATATGAGTTTAGTTGAAGAACCTAAGATGATTGATGAATTAAGTTTCTATAAGAATTTGTGTTCTTGCATGAATGCAATTGTATGTGTAATTGATTTAGATCCATATAAGCTAGATTGGATAGCGCCAACTAGTAGTTTGGATTCTTTACTTGGAAGTGAGGATAAAGAGATTAACAACGAAAGCGTTTTTGACATCACAAATAAGTTGTTCGATGCCGAGTTTAGAAAAAAACTAAGTGATAATGATTTATGCTTTACTTCTGGCACACAGGAAAATTGGGGAGGGGTTACATGTGTGATGGACTCTGAAGGATTAGAACGGTGGATAGTATATTCAGTGGGTCCTTTTCTAAGAGATGCTGATAGTAGTAATAAAGTAATTTACATAGGTATCGATGTCCAAGATTTATTCAATACGCCAGCAACTCTAAACTGCTTTAAGGATTTTATAAATTTTGAATTAGGTAAAAAATTTCTTGATGACTTAACCCAAAGGCAGATTACTGTTCTTGAGGCATTGACTGAAGGTAGAAGTTCCAATCAAATAGCAAATGATATGGGATTGTCTCCTCATACCATTAGAGATCATAAGCGAGCATTGTTTAGAAAATTCTCATGTAATAGTGTCTTGGAACTTGTTCAGATTGCTAGAATGAAGGGAATTGTACATTAAAATGTTGTTAGTGATTCTGATAATAATAAATAATACCCCTAATTAAATTTGTTATGAAAATAATCCTTAAATGTTGTAATGTCATCACTCTATTAATCGCAGTTTTATTTTTTGGCGATTTGTATTCCCAACAATATACATTTTTCCAAGATGCAAAATCCTTTTCACAAGGCTCCTTAAATGCTAATGTTGGTTTTAATTCAATAGGAGTTAGAGTTGATGGTTTCAGTGCAAATGTAGATCGTCAAATAAGCATTGGATTGGACTATGGTGTTTCAGATAATTTTGATATAAAGCTTGATTATCAAAGAGGATTTAGATCAGATTTAAATGCAATAGCCTTGGCGCCTAAATATACCACTGGTCAAATAGGAATATCGCCAGCGATTGGATTATTATTTGCGGGAGGATCAAATTCTGTCTTTGTTAATCCTGCGATCATTTATGATTTTTTTGATAATGAAACGATAGGCATATCTGGAGGGGTGAATTATCTGGCAAATGTGGAAGACTTTGGAGATGGGTTGTTTGGTTTCTATTCCTTGTTATCTTATAGTTTAGATGCTGTCACCTTGTCGGGTGTATTTTATTTAGGGCCTCGGAGGTTAGGTGGAGTGCAAACATGGACAACAAATTTTGGAGTCGAAATTGGCTATATTCTTGGTGGAGTTAGCAGCGGTTCTGGCACTTCTAGAAATAAGGGATCAAGGAAATCAATTTGGGATAATTAATTAAACGTGACGATGAATAGATTATGTCCTAGATGTGGGGAGTTGAATGACCATGATTCTGGTACTTGTAAAGAATGTGGATTTTCTATAAATAAAATAGATGCTAAGACTAGGGAGGAAGGTATTCCTGCTGACCTTAAGACGCTTTTGGTTGGAACTGATAAGGTTAAAATATTGTCTTGTGTAGAATGTGATTATCCATTAAGAAAGGACTCTGAAAATTGTCCAAATTGTGGTCTTAAAATTATCGCTAATAAAGCAAATTCAGATAAGAGTGTTTCTCCAAAAAAAGGTGAGAAAACTATTGAGTCAATTAAAGTTAAAGAAATAACTAAAGAAGATAAGTCGAAGACTATTATCCAGAATTATAAGTCAATTAGGGACGATCAGTTTACAATGGATACAAGTGGTCCCGAAACAGTGCTTCAGTCCAACCTTACTTCAACTGAAGAACCAATATTAGTTGCTGAATCAGATGTTCTTAGTGCACCATTAATTCGCCTATCCTCAATCAGCCTCAATGGAGAAGATGGATGTAATGACATAAATATAGATACTGCTAATGCGCATCTTGGCCGTGATGATATTGATTCTAATGACAATACTATTTCTAAGAAACATATAAGAATATTTCGAGAAGATGATAATTGGTTCATTGAGAATCAAGCTTCAAATAAAGCAACGTTTTATATGGTGGATGGTCATCGTCCTATTAAGAATGGAGATTTGATTCTTGTCGGTAATTCTAAGTTTTTCAGAATAGAAATCTTGTGATATGGATTTCAGAGAATCAACTGATCAGCAGATTGTCGATAGATTAGATCTTAGACCAAATGATAAACTCTATTTAGGAGATTATGGAAATGATGTATACACCGTTGAGAGAAAATTAGGTAAAGGTGGATTTGGGTCCGTGTTCTCTGTTCGTGATAAACACCAAATTAAGGCTATTAAAATTTTGCATTTATGGGAAATATTAAAAAACGAACACAAGCAATTAAAAGATAGATTTGAAATTGAGTATGATATTGGGAAGATAAATTCCGAATATTTAGTCAGTACTTATTCTAAAGGGTATATAGGTGGTAATCCATATATAACCATGGAGTATTGCCCTAATGGAAACTTGTATGAAAAGCAAAATCAATATACAAGAGAGTCTGACTATGAGACAATTGCATATAGATTACTATCTGGGCTAGAGGATTTACATGCTCATGATGTAATACATAGAGATATTAAGCCAGAAAATTTAATTTTCGATAGTGATAATAACTTGAAAATAACTGACTTTGGTATTTCTGCTTATCTAAATAGACGTAAAACAGAAAGAGGAATATTTGGTAATGCTAAACAAGCATTTGGTTCCGTATTGTATTCGCCACCAGAGCAAATGATAACTTCTAAGGCCTATAAATACACTAGGGCTACAATGGATGTATATGCAGTGGGTGTCACGTTGTATTTTTTACTTTCTGAAGGCTATTTCCCATTTGGCAGCTTTGAAGATTATAAGAACGATTCTGATGCATATATCAATAGAAAAAATCAGAAAAGGTATTCTTTATTATCCCAAGTTAAGCCACAATTGCATGGTAAGTGGTCTCTCGCGATTGATAAATGCTTAAATCCAGATCCTGATTCAAGAATTCAAAGTATACGTGAATTAAAAGAAATTTTGAATTTAAAATTACAACGTGTTAAGGGTGAAACAACAGACTGGTTTAAGAACAATACGTTAAAAGTAACAGGTGGAGAACAGAGAGGTGATATTATTGATTTAGATGAATTAAGACATAAGAACTCTAAGTTGCTGTTGAGATTAGGTAGACATGGAAATGGTCATTCAAATGATGTCGCACTTTTAGAAAGATATACTTCTTATGTTTCTACATGCCATGCTACACTAGAGTTTAATAATGAAGAATGGTATATGAGGGATGGTCAATTTTTGAATGACAAAGATGGACCAAGGTGGAAAAACTCTACGAATGGGACTATGATAAATGATGCTATAGTTAGCAAATTAGAATCACATAAGCTTACCCATGGAGACACCATTAGAATAGGTGAGTTTGTATTAAAGTACTATAGGGCAATGGAGCGATGAAAAGATTTATCAAAAAAGATAAAGTAGGAGAATATACTCTATTGAATTT
>CAZQDZ010000028.1:2236-61126 GCA_964591455.1 uncultured Saprospiraceae bacterium | reverse complement strand
TTATTGAAAATGTTTCTATTGATTCTTTCAGATGTCTTTTTTCTCCCAACGGCTGTATATCCTTATCAGCTTCAGGTGGAACACCAATAAATGGCAATGAATATAATTTCAATGATTTAACTACTGGATCTTCATTTATGCAATGCGACCCAATGAATGCAAATGGAGGCTTCGATTTCATGGAACAAGACACTTGTTATCAAGTAACCGTAGAAGATGTAAATGGCTGTCAACTCATAGAATGTTTTCGACTACCAATAAGAAATAGGCTACAATTTGAATTTGATACGATTGCGCCAGCATGCAATGAATTAGGATATACTTCTACTGTTACATCCTTAAGCAATGATAGATTTCTTTTTTCATTATCTGGACCAAATGGTTTTGTTCTGACTTTTGGGAATAATTCATTTCAAATTGCCGACACTCTACAACCTGGAGATTACACATGGGTGATTACCGAATTAGGAGTACCCCAAGCTGAAGCTTGTATGGAGTCAATAGACTTCACTATTCCTGATTTTTCTGTAAACCCAATTATGGTCATGACCAGTGGCACGCAGCCTACCTGTGGGGAGGAAAATGGTGAAGCCAGACTAGATGTCACAGGTGGCACAGGCACATACACATATACTTGGGAATTTGACCCATCTATAGACCAACCTGTTTTAACCAACATTCCTGCTGGAATGTATAATGTTACGATTACAGACTCCTCAGGATGCTCCACTGAAGAAGTTGTTGACTTAGAACAAGGCGTGTTTTTGACTATTGAAGCAGACATTATACAGGACTTAGATTGTACTGATCCTACTGTTTCTGCTGAGTTAGAAGTCATGTTTGTGGGTTTTGACCTTAATGAATTAGCTTTCAATTGGTTTACTGAATCAGAGTCGAACCTGGGTGACACCCCTACTTTAGTTACAGATACAGCCGGTGTATATATTATCGAAGTAAGTACACTAACGGGCACATGCACCCTTACCGACACGATTACTGTAGCAGAACCGACTACTATAACCTTTGAGCCATTGACAATAGACCCAGCACTTTGTGACCCAACAAATCCTCAGCCTGGCACAATCGAAATCAATAACATTGCTGGAGGCTCTGGAATCTATATTTGCGTATGGGAATTAGATGGCATCCCGCTTCCACCGGTTACAAACATAGATTGTCGACGAGATGATCTCGGCCCTGGCGAATACACCATTACAATAGTTGATAATGTTACAGGTTGCCGAACTACAGAGGAAATCATACTGAATAATAACGATGATGTTTCTTTCATGTTCAATATCATAGCTCCAGACTGTCCTGGAAGTTCTAATGCACAGATAAGCATTGGAGGAGTCCCTGGTGGTCCTGACCTGACATGTGTATGGGCAGACCCCAATATTACCGTTTCCAACTGTGTTGCAAGCAACTTAGAAGCTGGCTCTTATGATGTAAACATTATGGATGAAAATGGGTGCAATAGAGACACCACATTCCTAGTAATGGATCCAATATTATTCGAAGCAGAAATCATAGATTCTACAGGAACAAGTTGTAATGACGGAACAGATGGGGCTGCTGAGGTTATAATTACGTCTAACCCTCAATCTATTCCTGATTTTATATTTCTATGGAATGGCATTCAAGGAGAAATGATTCAGGATGACCTTCCCGCAGGCCCTAACACCTTGACTATAGTCGGCAATAATTGCAACATAGATTTAGAATTTAGCATCCCAAATCCGTCTATTATCACCTTAGATAATAGGGATGAAATGATCATAACCCAGTGCGCTGATGAATGCACTGGTTCAGTTACGTTATTAGCTTCTGGAGGCACAAGTAATAATGGTGATTTTACCTTTAATTGGCTAGATGGAACTCCCGGTCCTACAAGAGATGATCTTTGCCCAGGTGTACATCAAGTAATGATAGAAGATGATAATGGCTGTGTTATACTTGATAGTGTAACGGTGATGAATCGAGCTGCATTGAATTTTAATATAGTGGATGTAAGAAACGTTGGTTGCTCATCTGGACAAGGTGGATCTATAGAGGTCAATGCTAACGGAGGATGCGGTAATTTTACTTTTGAGTGGACAGATAATGTATCCAGCACTAACCTAGCTGAAGACCTAATACAAGGCGATTATTCTATTACAGTTACAGATTCTTGTGGATGCACACAAGTGATTGATACAATGGTCCTAGGAGAGACCCCAATTTTTGCAGAATTAGATTTAGGATTTGAGGGTGCATGCCCAGGTGATTTAGTCTGTGTAGGGATAGATCCAAGTACTATTACAGGTGGTTCTGGATCAGGATATACGTTTACAATAGACAGTGGTACATTAGGGGAAAGAGTTCCTATAGATTCTTGTCTTATGATTCTTCCGGGTCCACATACAGTAGATGTTTTTGATGACTCTACCCCACCATGTACTTTCTCGTTTGGGTTGGTTGATATTCCTGGACCTAGTCCTCTGAGCATTGATATCGGTCCTGATGAGATAAATACAAGCATAGGTGAAGAGCCATTAGAGTTGGCAGCTGCTATCACTTCGGAGACAGATATAATAGGGGTAGCCTGGACACCAGAAGAAGCTATATGCGTAGATTCATTCTTTTGTGATCAAGTCACACTTAATCCTACAAGAAGTACCATAATCACGGCTATAGTCACAGATGAAAATGGGTGCACAGCTGCAGACCAAATACTTCTTAGTGTTGATGCCGTTAGAAGAGTTTTCCTTCCTAACACATTTATGCCAGAATCTTCAGAAGACAATCGCTTCATGATCTTGACTGGGCCGGGTGTGGAAGAAATTCAAGATTTCCTTATCTACGATAGATATGGAAACTTGGTCTTTGAGTTGCCAGAAGAAGCTAAGCCTTTTCCTCATTCACTTGAAGATGGATGGGATGGTAGGAACGGCGTTAGACGATATGAGCAAGGCGTTTACGCATGGATTGCCAATATCCGATTCTCAGATGGAGAAGTAATCACCTTTAATGGGGGTGTCACTCTAATCAGGTAACTTTAATTTTGACCTATTGAATCTTGTAAAGATTCTGTAGCTTTTTCTGCCTCTACTGATTCTTCTTCAGAAGGTAATTCTACATTTCCTGTCATTTGAAGTGTGATTGGTTCCTTTGTAGCGTTACTGTTAACCGTAATCGTTGGTTCTTGATGTCCTTCTTTGCCTACACTTACATACATGACTCCAATAAATCCTGAATCACCAGGTTCGATAGGGATGAATGGAAAACTTGGTTGTGTGCAGCCACATGAAGCCTTGGCAGACTCTATTTCCAGTGGTGCTTTACCATTATTAGTAAAGTTGAAATTAAAGCTTACTGTATCGCCCTGAGTGATCGTTCCGAAATCATGTCTAATCACGTCAAAATCTAGTTTTGCTTTTGATTTAGATCTCTTTCGTTTTTGCTTTCTATTAGCACTTTCAGCTGGAGACTCAGGCGCTTTCTCTTGCTTATTCAGAGCTTTGTTTGGCCTTTCCGTCTCTTCTAGCTCCACAACTTTATCGGGAGGCTGTGATGCATCTAAATAAGGTGTTTCTGTAATAGATTCTAATGGAGTAGTTTCTTCTATTACTTCCGAAGCAGGGCTGGATTCTCTATTGGCGCCTTCGTTTTTACATGCCATTAGAAATATTAATGACAAAGAAACATAGAGTGTAATATGGCAAGCGATGTGTTTGATGAGAGTTCGATTTGGTTACCTCAATAGATTAAAGCTACCTGTTTTTTGGAAATTGTTATCCATGCAACTGTATTCAATTTTATAAATATAAGTCCCTGGCATCATAGTTTCACCTTTAAATGTCCCATCCCACAATTCGGATTTATCCACAGTATCGAAAAGCTTTAGACCCCATCTGTCAAAGATTTGGAAACGTGATAAGTCCTGAATTATAAAGTCATTACTAATACCATAACCATCATTTAACTCATCACCATTGGGAGTAAAAGCCGTAGGTAAAAGCAACATTTCACAATCAACATTCTCCTCAAGCAAGACACTCACCCTTATAGTATCAGTAGCAATACAAATACCATGATTCAGTTCAATTTCATAAGTCGTTGTATTAACTGGACTAGCAATGGGTCTTATAATACTTGCGTCATCCAAGCCCAGAGCAGGTGTCCATTGGACATCATTTGTACAGGTAGGCCCAACTCTAATTTGAAAGGCATCGCCTTCGAAAATTGTAGTATCAGGAGTGAGAATCTTATCTGGATTTAAAAACATATTTTGTAATCCTACCTCATCAAGTGCAAAGTCAAAGATTTCAATTTCATCTATCCTACCTATAAAAAAATCGTCTACCGGACCTACACAATCAGAATATCCTACATAGACAGGGAAGTTTCTACCAAGGCGAATAGGAGCCACAAATCTGATACTTTGAATGAAGTCCCCATCTATGTATAAAGAAAATATATCACCTCTCTTTGTGAAGGTTATTTGATTCCAACAATTATCATCTGAAAGTTGGTGTGCAAATCTGACAACCTCTGCTGCGTTTGCAGAATACTCTAGAACAACCTCTCTAATTTCTGTACCTGCCAGTTTATTGAATCTGATATTCAGAGAGGAATCTCTACGGCAATCTTCTTGTATAGAAAATAAGGTATAAGAATCCCCAGTATCCTCTGCCCAAAAATAAAAACCAAGTGTGAAGTCATTTAAAAATAAGTCCTTGACATTAGGATCTAACAGGACCGTATCTTCACTGCCATTCATAGACAAGGCAAAGGCAGACCCTCCTACTCCACAGTCATAAAAGTCCGTATTTCTAACCTCCCCAGCTGCAAAATTGCCCGTGCTCTCCCTCAAATCCATTTGGTCAAAAGAATATCGTGCTTGAGGTCCATTTTGAGCAATCAAACTACTTCCTGAGAGTAGGAGCAAAAGCCCAAATAAGACTAATTGACCTAAATATTTAGAAACCAAAACTCTCTGCTTTTGCATGTGCGAATCGCTTTACCTTAAGATTGTGCTGCAATATACTCATCTACACTATAACGAAGTGACCTTCCTTTGCTATATAAAAACAATAGGTCATTCATCAGTTTATAGTAAACTGATGGCTTATGTAGAATAGATATACTGTTAGAAGGAACAACCCTTCCCAGATACACAGCTTTTTAGAAAAAGTAATAATACCAAACAGTATAGTCACAGCCACCATAAATGGCAAACTGAAAGAAATGACATTCGGTGGTATTTCTAATTCTCCAATGAATGAAGGAATTGCCATAACAGCATATGAATTGAAGATATTGGACCCTAGCACATTACCTACTGCTATGGCGTGCTTGCCCTTTTTAGCTGCAGACATACTGACAACGACTTCTGGTAGCGATGTTCCCAGCGCTATAAATGTCAATGATATAACTTCAGGGCTGATGCCAAAACTTTTGGATACATTTTCTATTCCGTAGATGGTATATTTAGCTCCAAAATAAACAAGGACACCTCCTATAATCAATTTTAGAATATCCATCATTGATATCTTCACTCTTTCATTATCAGAGCTAGAGTCTCCGGTCATAGAATTGCAAAGAAAACCGACTAATGCTACCAAATAAAGTCCAGCTTCTATATAGGTGAACTTACCATCATACAACGTAAAATACATAAGGAAAGAAGACCCAATTAGCAAAGGCATATCTACCTCCCATATATCAAAGTCTAGTGAGAATTTGCCTACCATAGAAGTAAGCCCTAATACGAGTAGAATATTGGTGATATTAGACCCCACTACATTGCCTATGACTATCTCTGAACTTCCACTGATAACAGAAGCAATGGATGCCGCAAGTTCTGGCAAAGAGGTCCCAAAAGCGACTATCGTTACACCTACGATGAAAGGTGAAATCCCCATAGACAGCCCTATCTTCTCAGCAGATTCGATGAACAAGTCTGATGCGTACAACAGCACGATAAGTGCCAATACAGTTATGACTATAGGTACTAGCAACGTATAACTTTTAGTAGTAATGTGATCTTCAAAAGTAAACCAAAATTAAGTTCTGTAGTTTGTTTATATCGATTTAATTTTGCGGGGCATGAAGGAACTTACAAAAGCAGACACAAATGTGAATGAAATGAGCTTTCTGGACCATTTGGAAGAGTTGAGATGGCATCTTATCCGTTCTGCAATAGCAGTAATCCTATCCGCTGTTATCGTTTTCCTTGCAAAGACCTATGTTTTTGAATACGTTATTTTAGCCCCTAAAAACAAGTCTTTCATAACTTATCGACTGCTTTGTGCTCTATCTGACGCGACTTGTTTTGGGCCTCCAGAATTCACACTCATAACGAGAGAACTTGGAGAGGTGTTTTTCACTCATCTTAAAGTTTCATTATGGCTAGGCTTTATAATTTCCTTTCCTTACATATTCTGGGAGATTTGGCGATTTGTAAAACCAGGACTCTATAAGCATGAACGAAATGCTGCAAGAGGCATTGTATTTGTTTGTTCTTTTCTATTCTTGTTAGGAGTTTTCTTTGGCTACTTTGTTATATCCCCATTTGCAGTCTCTTTCTTTGCTAGCTATTCTATTTCTGCTGAGGTAATTAGCAGCCCTACACTAGCCTCCTATGTCAATAATATCACCATGTTCACTATTCCAACAGGAATCGTCTTCGAATTGCCTATCCTTGTCTACTTTCTTTCGAGAATCGGTCTGGTTACACCTGAACTTATGAAGACTTACAGGAAACATGCAGTAGTCGTGATATTAATTTTTGCAGCCATCATTACACCACCCGATGTAATCACTCAGTTCCTTATAGGGTTACCAGTATTCTTCCTATACTTAGGCAGCATTAAAGTCGCTAGATTAGGTAATAAACGTTATTACAAAGATGCCAATGAGAAGACTTAAGTCTACTTACAATTTAGTTCAATGAATGGGCATATGACCTCTTCCATCGATATCCCACCATGCTGAAAAGTATCAGTATACATTCTGTTATAATGGTTATAATTATTCGGATATAGGAAGAACTGATCCTCTATGGCAAAGATGAATTTAGAACTGATATTAGGTCGGGGAAGACCAATAGAATGTGGATCTCCTACGGCCAAAACATCTTTAGAATTATAGTTTAAATTTTTCCCCACCTTATACCGAAGGTTTGTAGTCGTCTCTCTATCTGCCAATACTTTTGAAGGATTACTGA
The DNA here is from genome assembly GCA_964591455.1 of uncultured Saprospiraceae bacterium. Classification (GTDB taxonomy): domain Bacteria; phylum Bacteroidota; class Bacteroidia; order Chitinophagales; family Saprospiraceae; genus RFSX01. Next base: position 53,916 of record CAZQDZ010000028.1, on the reverse strand, counting down.
CGCGTATCGTACCATGATCTGTAGTAATAAAGAGCTTAATATCCTTTTCTGCTAGAGCTTGTAAACTATTACGAATAGGCGAATTATTGAACCAAGACAACGTTAAAGACCTGTATGCTTTTTCGTCAGATGCCAATTCTTTAAGTACCTCCATTTCGGTTCTGGCATGCGATAACATATCGATGAAATTATAGACTATGACCGTTAGGTTGTTCTTTGTTGTATTGAGAATATTGTCTTGTAGATACTTTGCATCCGCATTGTTTCTAATCTTGTAATACTCCCATTTTATTTCTTCACGGAAGAAACGCTTTAACTGCTTTTCCAGGAGTTCTTTCTCATACTGATTCTTGCCGCCCTTCTCGTTGTCATTAAGCCAATATTGAGGAAAGTTCTTCTGTATCTCATGTGGTGTCATGCCCGCGAATATGGCGTTTCGACTATACTGGGTAGATGTTGGCAGACTGCTGTAGAAAATTTGCTGTTCTTCTACTCTGTATAGCTCACTGATTACTGGCTCCAGTACCATCCACTGATCGTATCTCAAATTATCAAACAGAACCAGCACATTAGGTTTACTCATATCCATCTTTGGGAAGAGATACTTCTCCAGCAAATTATGCGATGATACTGGGCCTGTGTTGTCTTTCTGCCATTTCTCATAGTTCTTTGAGATGAATTTGCAAAAAGCAGCATTCGCCTCTTTTTTCTGCATATCGAGTATATCTCGCATTTGTTCATTATCAGATTGATCCAGTTTTATCTCCCAATCTATGATACGCTTATATAGGTTATTCCATTCTTCACTACCCAAGCCACTATTAATCTCCATTGCTATATTTCTGAACTCTTGTTGATAGTCCACAGCCGTCTTTTCACTTATCAGTCTTTTGTTATCAATTATCTTTTTGAGAGATAAGAGAATTTGATTCGGGTTGACTGGCTTAATAAGGTAATCTGCAATTTGACTCCCCAAAGCTTGCTCCATGATATCTTCAGCCTCATTTTTTGTTATCATGACAATTGGCACAACCTTATTTGTAAGTCTTATCTTTTCTAACGTCTCCAATCCTGTAATTCCAGGCATAGATTCATCCAAAAAAACTACTTCTATAGTATTATCAGCCTCTAATGCATCCAAAGCATCATGACCATTTGTGACTTGAATCACCTCATATCCTTTCTTTTCAAGGAAGAACAATTGAGGTCTTAATAAATCTATCTCATCATCTGCCCACAGGATTTTAACTTTTGACATTCAAAGTGTTTTGTTTTGCTAAAGAGTTAACCAAACGTACTAAGATCAATTTCTAGTACTTAGTCCAGTGAGAACTACTTCATTTAAAAATTGGACGACCCCGTAGCGAGCATATCTCTTTATTACTTCCTCACATATCTATTAAAGTGGCAACTCAACTTTATCACTGAAGACTTCTCTTCTGTACCTTTGATGGACATAATATATGATATATCAATAAATCTCTTATTGTGACTCTTCTTAATATGCCTATCTTCCAACGGTTACTAGACACCTGATGAAGCTTCGTGGAATTCTTTAGATTAAAAAAATAATAATGTGTAGTCTCAGTATAGATACATATATTAATGCAATGATTACTTTTACAAAAAATTTTAAGTCATGGCATTTGATATCGAAATGATAAAAAAGCATTACGAAAGCTTGGATTCGAAAATATCTAAGATTAGGGACGTATTGCAAAGACCATTAACCTTAGCTGAAAAAATACTCTATGCCCATCTGCATAAAGATTCATCTTTGAAGAATTATAATAGGGGTGAAGATTATGTCTTTTTTGCACCAGACAGAGTAGCCATGCAGGATGCAACTGCTCAGATGGCATTACTCCAATTTATGATGGCTGGCAAAAACAAAGTAGCTGTCCCTTCTACTGTACACTGTGACCACCTGATTCAGGCGAAAGTTGGTGCAGACGATGATCTTAAAATTGCCAATGATGTTAATTCTGAAGTCTACAGCTTTCTTGAATCAGTATCTGATAAGTATGGTGTTGGATTCTGGAAGCCAGGTGCAGGAATTATCCATCAAGTGGTACTTGAGAATTATGCCTTCCCAGGGGGAATGATGATAGGCACAGACTCTCATACACCTAATGCAGGTGGATTAGGTATGATAGCCATTGGAGTTGGAGGAGCAGATGCAGTGGATGTGATGGCTGACATGGGCTGGGAGTTAAAGATGCCTAAGCTAATCGGTGTTCACCTTAAAGGAAAATTAAGTGGTTGGTCTACCCCAAAAGATGTCATTCTAAAGGTAGCTGGTATATTAACAGCGAAGGGCGGAACAGGAGCTATTGTAGAATATTTCGGAGAAGGTGCTAACAGTATGTCATGTACAGGGAAAGGCACAATAGGTAATATGGGTGCTGAAATAGGTGCTACGACTTCTACATTTGGATATGACGACTCTATGTCTAGATATCTAAGAGCAACAGATAGAGCAGATATTGCTGAGATGGCTGATAAGGTCAAAGAGCATCTTAACGCTGATCCAGAGTGCTATGAAAATCCAGAAAAATACTTTGATCAAGTCATTGAGATTGATCTTAATTCTTTAGAGCCATTACTAAATGGTCCTTTTACTCCAGACTTAGCGACACCAGTATCTAAGATGGCTGACGCTGCAAAGAAAAATGGGTGGCCAACTGATTTAGAGTATTGCCTAATAGGCTCATGTACTAACAGTTCGTATGAAGATATTTCACGTGCCGCATCTATCGCTAGACAAGCTATCGAAAAAGGCATCTCAGCTAAATCTCAGCTAACAGTAACCCCAGGTTCTGAGCAAGTAAGATTTACAATCGAAAGAGATGGTCTAATAAAAGATTTAGAGGGAATGGGCGCCATGGTCTTTGCCAATGCTTGTGGACCATGTATCGGACAATGGGCAAGATTCAAGGATCCTAAGACGGCGCCTAAGAATAGTATCGTTCACTCATTCAATAGAAACTTTTCTAAGAGAGCAGATGGCTCTCCGAATACACATGCATTTGTAGCCTCTCCAGAATTAGTAACTGCGATTGCATTAAGTGGAAAGTTAGGGTTCAATCCATTAACAGACACTTTGACCAATGATAAAGGAGAAGAAATAAAACTAGACCCACCTACAGGATATGAATTACCTCCTAATGGATTCGCTGTGGAAGATGCAGGTTATAATGCACCAGCAGAAGATGGTAGTGGTATCAATGTAGTCATTGATCCTAAGTCTGATAGAATTCAAGCTCTGATACCATTCAAGGTTATCAATCCAGGTCACCTCCATGAAAACAGATTACTGATAAAGGCAAAAGGAAAGTGCACCACTGACCATATTTCTATGGCAGGTCCATGGTTGAAGTTCAGAGGCCACCTTCAGAATATATCCAACAACTGCTTCATAGGCGCTATTAACTATTTCAATGAGGAAGCTAATAACGTAGCTAACTATACAGATAGTAGTGATAAGCCAGAATACTTACATGTCCCAGATTCAGCTCGAAAGTATAGAGATGCTGGCATAGGTACGGTCGTTTTCGGTGAAGAAAACTATGGAGAAGGATCTTCTAGAGAGCATGCTGCTATGGAGCCAAGGTTTTTAGGCGTAAATGCTGTTATCGTTAAATCGTTTGCAAGAATCCATGAGACTAATCTCAAGAAGCAAGGGATGTTAGCTTTGACTTTTGACAATGTCGCAGATTACGAAAAGGTTAGACAAGATGACAAGATTTCTATTTTTGGTTACCAGGACATGAAGCCAGGAGAGCCACTAATGATACACCTTCTGCATATGGATGGCACTGATGACTTCTTTTTGGTAAATCATACTTATAACCAAGCACAGATAGAATGGGTAAGGGCTGGTTCTGCTTTAAATAAAATAAGACAAGATATGGGAGTGGCTTAATCTCTATAACCATTAATGATAATTAACGCCTGGTCCTAGTAAGGTCAGGCGTTTTTTTCTCTTTGTCATAATACCCTACTCCCACATGAATGCTAAAAAGATCATCAACGACCCGATTTACGGATTGGTAAGTTTTCCTTTTGAAGAATTATATGTGCTCATAGACAATCCATGGTTTCAACGACTAAGAAGGATATCCCAAATGGGGCTCACCAATTATGTCTACCCGGGTGCCAACCATTCTAGATTTAGTCATGCATTAGGGGCATTGCACCTTATGACTCGAGCAATCGATACATTAAAATTTAAAGGAGTTAATGTCACTGATGAAGAATATCTAGCTACTTGTCAAGCAATCCTTTTACATGATATAGGTCATGGACCCTTTTCCCATGGTCTGGAGCAGCTTCTATATGACAAACATCATGAAGAGATTTCATTGGATATAATGTATCTCCTAAAGGATGAGGGACTGGTATTACCAATGGCTATAAAGATTTTCAAATCAGAGTATCCTAAAACATTTCTCAGCCAACTAGTTTCCAGCCAGCTGGATATGGATAGAATGGACTATCTTACCAGAGATAGTTATTATAGTGGGGTTGCAGAAGGAGTGATTGGCTATAGTCGACTCATATCTATGATGAATGTTATAGATAATAATTTAGTCATAGAGGAAAAGGCTATTTTTTCGATTGAGAAGTTTCTTGTGGCAAGACATTTCATGTATTGGCAAGTATACCTTCATAAGACTTCTGTCAAATCAGAACGGATGTTAAAAGAACTGGTGCAGAGAATCAAATTACTCATCAGAGAGAATAAACTAGAAGAAAAAGACTGGACAGATCTCACCAAATTTCTCAAAGATGTCCAAGATGGCATAATAAATGATACCAATTACTTGAAGACATTTGCCGCCTTAGATGATATTGATGTAATGGCTAATGTCAAATTACTAATTAACCACCCTGATTTTATTGTGAGTTATCTATCCAAAAGCATACTCCACCGCCGCCTATTTGCGCTTGAAATGCAGAATTCGCCTTTCAAAAGTGACCAAATACTTAATACACGTCTCAAAGTCGCAGGGCATCTTAAAATTTCTAAAGATTTTGCAACTGGTCTCGTATACGCAGGTAATGAGTCAACACAGGCGTATAATAACTACAAAGAAGATATTAGGGTATTAAAGAAGGATGGCAAGGTATATCCCCTATCGGAAGTACTAAACTCATGGATAAACGTAAAGAAGGTTACCAAGTTCTATTTATGTTATCCAAGAATTAATGACTAATTTTGCCAATCTATCTTGAATTGATTACTAGGACCCGCTATTTTAGGGTCTATTCCATATATTGACATTAATTATAAAATTTTTAAAATCAACCATGAAACAAGTTAGTCTAATTTTATCTTGTCTATTCGTTATTGGTTCTATACAAATGATGGTCGCACAGACTGCCCCTGAACCGGGTATGCCTAACGAACCAGGAAAATGCTATGCAAAATGTTTGATAGCAGACCAATATGAAACAGTGACAGAGCAGATTCTTGTAAAAGAAGCCACTACGAGAGTAGAAATTGTTCCTGGCTCTACAGAAACATTATCTGAACAGGTATTAAAATCCGAAGGATCTTCCACCTTATCTGTAGTTCCGGCACAGTTCGAAACTGTTACTGAACAGGTATTAAAGTCTGAAGGATCATCTGCTGTAAATATTACACCAGCATCTTTCGAAACTGTCACTGAGCAAGTACTTGCTTCTGATGGTGCTAATGACCTTAGAGTAATACCAGCTACATTCGAAACTGTTAGTGAGCAAATACTAAAAGCTGAAGGTTCTTCTTCAGTTAGTATCACACCTGCAACTTTCGAGACTGTAACTGAGCAAGTTCTTGCCTCAGAAGGATCTTCTGATGTTAGAATAACACCAGCACAGTTTGAAACAGCAACTGAAGAAATCATTACTCAAGATGGTGCATCTGATCTCAGAATTTCCCCTGCACAGTTTGAAACAGCTTCTGAACAAGTGCTTAAGGCTGAAGGTTCTTCTTCTGTAAGAATTTCTCCTGCACAGTTCGAAACTGTCACTGAGCAAGTAATATCTAATACTTGTGCTAGTGGTTCAGGAGGATATAGAGGTGGAACAGCATTGAACGTGAACTTTAACTCAGGTTCTGCAGTATTAACTGCAGCATCTAGTTCAGAGATTGCAAGAATAGCATCTACAATTGATTGTGGTTCTGGTGTTAACAGAATTGTTGGCCATACTGATAGCCAAGGTTCTGAAACGGCAAATGCAAACTTATCTAGAAACAGAGCAAAGGCAGTATACGATGCACTTGTAGGTGCAGGTGTTAGCTCTTCTTGCTTGACTTATGATGGTGCAGGAGAATCTTCTCCAATTGCTGACAACAGCACTTCTGCTGGAAGAAGCACTAACAGAAGAGTAGAATTAATCACGCCATCTGTAGCTGCGTCTAATGAAGCTAACCAAGATCCTAACTGTATAGTTAACTATAGAGTGATACCTGCACAGTTCGAAACTGTAACTGAGCAAGTACTTCAGTCTGAAGGTTCTTCTGATGTTAGAATATCACCAGCTACATTCGAAACTGTATCCGAGCAAGTTCTTAAATCAGATGGTTCTTCTTCAATCAATATCACTCCAGCTTCATTCGAGGATGTTTCTGAAGAAGTATTAGTTAAAGAAGCTTACACAACAATTCAGGTTGTACCAGCTAGATTTGAGACGACTACTGAAGAAGTATTAGTACAAGAAGCTTATGAAGTTCTAAAAGCAGTTCCTGCAGTATATGAGACTGTAACTGAGCAAGTACTTCAAAAAGATGGATATACAACTCTAAGAAAAGTACCAGCTACTTATGAGACAGTTTCAGAGACTGTACTTAAGAAAGATGCTTACAATACAATGAGAGCAGTACCAGCTACTTACGAAACTGTAACTGAGCAGATACTTAAAAAAGATGCTTACACTACTTTAAGACAAGTTCCTGCAGTTTATGAAACTGTAACTGAGCAAAAACTTAAGAAGCCAGCATATACAACGCTAAGAAAAATTCCAGCGACATACGAAACTGTAAGTGAAGAAGTACTAGTTAAAGAAGCTTACACAACACTAAGAAAAGTTCCAGCTACTTATGAAACTTTAACTGAGCAAATCCTTAAAAAGGATGCTTATACAACACTTAGATCTGTACCTGCTACTTACGAAACTGTAACTCAAGAAGTATTACAAAAAGATTCTTATACAACATTAAGAGTTGTTCCTGCTTCTTATGAGACAGTAACTGAGCAAATCCTTAAAAAGGATGCCTATACAACATTAAGATCTGTGCCTGCTAGTTACGAAACTGTAACTGAGCAAGTATTGCAAAAGGATGGGTATTCTACAATTAGAGTAATACCTGCACAATATGAAACCGTAACTGAAGAAATATTAGTTTCTGAGGCTACTTCTAGATTAGAGAAAATTCCTGCAAAGTATGAAACTGTATCTGAGCAAATTGAAACTGCTCCAGCTTCAACTAAGTGGGTTAAGAAAAGAGCAGACAAAAATTGTCTATCTGCTAACCCAGATGACTGTTTAGTATGGTGTCTACAAGAAACACCAGCTCAATACAGAACTGTTACAAGAAAAGTAAGAATTGGGTGTTCTGAAGGATATACTGAGCAAGGTGACGATTGTGTAAGAACAATAGATATACCAGCTAAGTATTCAACTAGATCGTTCAGAAAACTAGTAAATGATGCGACTACTGAAGTTGTAGATGTACCAGCTCAATATTCTACTGTTTCTTTCAGAAAGCTTGTTACTCCAGCAACGACAGAAGCTGTAGAAGTTCCTGCTGAATTTACAACTAGATCTTTCAGAAAACTAGTTAACGCAGCGACAACTGAAGCTGTAGAAGTGCCAGCACAGTACTCAACTATTACTAGCAAAAAGCTTGTTACTCCAGCAACTACGGAAGCTGTAGAAGTACCTGCTGAGTACACAACTAGATCTTACCAGAAACTTGTTACTCCAGCGACTACGGAAGCTGTAACAGTACCTGCTAAGTATGAAACTAGATCATACAGAAAGCTTGTAAATCCAGCGACTACTGAGGCTGTAGAAGTACCTGCTGAATACACAACTATTTCTTACAAGAAATTAGTTACACCAGCGACTACAGAAGCTGTAGAAGTACCTGCTGAGTACACAACTAGATCATATCAGAAACTAGTGACTCCAGCATCTACTGAAAGCGTATCTGTAGAAGCTGAGTATACAACTAGAACTTATAGAAAGTTAGTTACACCTGCTACAACAGAAGCTGTAAATGTAGAACCTGTATACACAACTATATCTCACAGAAAGCTCGTTACTCCTGCTACTACAGAGTCTGTAACAGTTCCAGCTAAATATGAGACTAGAACTTTCCAAAAGCTTGTATCTCCTTCTACTACCGAAGTTGTAGAAGTACCAGCTCAGTATACAACAAGAAAGTATAAGAGATTAGCTAACCCTGCAACGGCGAATGAGTCAAATGGTGAGCCTCAATACACAACTAGATCTTTCGAGAAACTAGTTAACGATGCGTCTGCAGAAAATGTAAGCGGAGATGATCAATTCTCAACAATTTCTATGCAGAAATTAGCAAACGATGCATCAGTTAATCCAGTATACGGATCTCAGCAATTCACTACTATCTCTTCTCAGAGATTAGTAAATGATGCTGCTGCTGAAAATATCAGTGGAGAGCCTAGCTACTCTACTTATACATACCAGACACTAGTGAGTGATGCGACATCAGAGAATTATGTTCCTGGGGGATCTTCTAACTATGTAATCAATGTAAACTTCAACTCAGGTTCTGCAGTTCTTTCAGGAGGATACGATTCTGAAATCAGTAGAGCTGTAGATAAAATCAACTCTTTAGGAGGAGGTACTATAGTAGGTCACACTGATAGTCAAGGTAATGATGGAGCTAACTTATCGCTTTCTAGAAATAGAGCAAAAGCAGTATATGATGCTCTTGTAGCTGCCGGGGCAAACGCGAATACATTAAACTATGAAGGTAGAGGTGAAACTCAGCCGACAGCAACTAATGCAACTGCAGATGGAAGAAGACAAAACAGAAGAGTTGAGCTTGTTCTTGCAGGTGGAGGTAATGAAGGAGATGGAAGATCTTATTCTACTAGATCTTTCCAAAGATTAGTAAACGATGCTGCTGCTGAAAACATAAGTGGTGATGATTCTTTCACTACAATCTCTTCACAGAGACTGGTAAATGATGCTGCTGCTGAAAACAGAAGAGGTGATGATGAATTCACAACTAGAAGCTTCCAGAAGCTTGTAAATGATGCAACAACAGAAGCTGTAACTGGCGAACCTCAATATACTACAATCTCTATGCAGAAATTGGTTAACGATGCTGCTGCTGAGAACGTAAGAGGAAACGATGAGTTTACAACAAGAAGCTTCCAGAAGCTTGTAAATGATGCAACGACACAGTCTAACACGATAGAGCCTTCTTATGAAAACAGGAACTATACGAGAACGACTCCGGAAACAACAAGATCTATAGATATTCCAGCTGAATACAAGACTGTATCTAAGAGACAGCTTGTAAAAGAAGGAGGATTCACTGAATGGAGAGAAGTTGTTTGTGATGCGGACGTAACTAATTCATTGATTAACAAAGTACAGAGTTCTCTAAGAGAAAGAGGATACTATACTGGTGCTATTGACGGAATTAACGGGAAAGGTACAAAAGCTGCCTTAGTTAAATTCCAGAAAGACAATGGTTTACCTGTGGGTCAATTAGATGTAGAAACATTAAGAGCCTTAGGTGTGAGATAAATCACAAATGTTAATAATATAACAAAAGCCTTGTGGGGAAACCTGCAAGGCTTTTTTAATTTTGCTATGTATTGAAAACAAGAAATTAATCGCCTCCATATAGGCTAAAACGACGTGTTGTGGATAACTACTCTATAAAAGACCTCATTCAAAAGGAGCTAAAAAGACAGAGAGAAGGCGTGGAACTTATTGCTTCCGAAAATTTCACTAGCAAAGAGGTAATGCAGGCAATGGGCTCCTGTCTAACCAATAAATATGCTGAAGGGTATCCTGGCAAAAGGTACTATGGTGGATGTGAAGTAGTGGATCAAGTGGAGCAGCTTGCTATAGACAGATTAAAGCAACTTTTTGGTGCTACATATGCTAACGTCCAGCCGCACTCTGGTGCTCAAGCTAATGCAGCCGTTTTCCTGGCAGTACTAAATCCTGGTGATACTATCCTGGGATTTGATTTATCTCACGGAGGTCACTTATCTCATGGTTCGCCTGTTAACTATTCAGGCAAGATTTACAATCCTGTTTTCTATGGTGTAGAAAAGGAAACTGGACTTATAGACATGGATAATGTAGAATCCATAGCACAGATTCATAAACCAAAGTTGATAATCTGCGGTGCATCAGCGTATAGCAGAGATTGGGATTACGAAAGATTCAGAAAGATTGCAGATTCAATAGATGCTTTGTTGCTTGCAGACATTGCACATCCTGCAGGTCTCATATGTAAAGGATTGCTTAATGACCCCCTACCCCACTGCCATATCGTTACTTCTACTACTCATAAAACATTGAGAGGACCTAGAGGAGGAATTATCATGATGGGTGAAGACTTCGAGAATCCATGGGGAAGAACAACAAAGAAAGGCACTATTATAAAGATGTCTTCGGTCCTAAATTCAGGTGTATTCCCAGGTATGCAGGGAGGCCCGCTAGAGCATGTCATTGCTGCTAAAGCTGTATCTTTTCATGAGGCCCAGTCGGATTCATTCGGAATATACGCTAAGCAAGTTATTGCTAATGCAACGGTGATGGCAGATGCCTTCATGCAATTAGGTTATGGTATTGCTTCTGGTGGTACAGATAATCATCTTATGCTTATAGACCTCAGGTCTAAAGGAATAACTGGAAAGGAGGCAGAGAATACGTTAATTAAAGCTGATATCACCGTCAACAAAAACATGGTTCCATTTGATGACAAGAGTCCTTTTGTTACTTCAGGAATTAGAATTGGTTCTGCTGCTATAACCACTAGAGGATTGAAAGAATCAGAATGCCTACAGATAGTAGAACTAACGCATTCCATTCTATCAGATATTACTAACGACTTTTTGATTAAAGAAGTCAAACAAAAGATAAATAAATTGATGGAAGGCTTTCCACTATATTCTGAGGTATAGAATAAGATTTAGTTTTCACTCCTTTTTCTAATATTAGTCTTGTGGTTGATTTCTCTCTTCTATTCAGTTGCATACCAACTGTTTCCACCTGACTTATAAGGTAAAGAGAGATGTTGGTGAAAATACTTGATTTATTAAATCAAGTCATTTTGTATCACTTGGTTAAATAGCTAAATCTTGCGTTTTAACTTATGCCTCGGAATGAGGTCTAAAGAAATTTGTAGTAGAGATTATGCCACTTTGAGCTTAGCTTTAGTTGTTTTATCAAGTCGTTCGGATACGAATAACTTGTCTACAACAAACTCCTTCGTATCAGGGTGTGAAGGCAATTCAAACATAGCATCTGCTAAAACAACCTCCATAATAGATCTCAAACCTCTAGCTCCAAGTTTGTACTCCAAGGCCTTTTCAGCAATTAAGTCCAACGCTTCTTGCTCTATCGTTAACTCAATGTCCTCAAGTGAGAAGAGCTTCTTATATTGCTTTATAAGGGCATTACGTGGTTCTGTAAGAATTCTTACTAGAGTGGATTTATCTAATGGATTAAGATATGTAAGTACGGGCATCCTTCCTATCAATTCAGGAATTAGACCATATGTCTTCAAATCTTGATGGGAGACATACTTCTGAAGATTCTCTTCATTATGAATTTCTTGGGATTTACTATTAAAGCCAATTACTTGGGTATTAAGCCTTTTTGCTATAATCTTATTGATGCCATCAAAGGCACCACCCATTATAAAGAGAATGTTTTTCGTATTAACCTGAATCATTTTTTGCTCAGGGTGCTTCCTTCCACCATAAGGAGGCACATTAACCATGGTTCCTTCTAACATCTTCAGCAATGCTTGCTGTACCCCTTCTCCTGAGACGTCTCTTGTTATGGAAGGATTATCTCTCTTTCGCGCTATTTTATCGATTTCATCAATGTAGACAATACCTTTTTCAGCAGAGTTGACATCATAGTCAGCTGCTTGGAGTAGTCTGCTTAGCATGCTCTCCACATCTTCTCCTACGTAACCTGCTTCAGTGAAAACAGTGGCATCTACTATAGAGAATGGCACCTTTAGAAATTTTGCTATTGTCTTAGCTAATAATGTCTTCCCTGTCCCTGTTTGTCCTACAAATAAAATATTAGATTTTTCTATTTCTATATCATCTGTCGATTTCTGATTCAGCCTCTTGTAGTGATTGTAGACACTAACAGAGAGATACTTCTTAGCCTCATTTTGACCTATGATAAATTGGTCAAGGTAGGCCTTGATTTTTGCTGGTGTAATATCTTTAGGTAAGCTAAAAGTAAAATCTGATTTCGAATCACCCTTATTCCCCAGTTCTTCATTTACGATTTCATGTGCTTGTTCTACACATGACTCACATATATGACCTTCTACCCCTGCAATCATCAGTAGGGTTTCTCCCTTATCTCTTCCACAAAAAGAGCACTTTTGTCCTTTACCTTTAACTTTAGACACTTGTTATGATTTATCTTTCTTTCTTGAATTCTCACGATTTAGCACCTCATCCACTAGACCATAATCCTTAGCTTCAGTGGCTGACATCCAATTATCTCTATCACTATCTTTTTCTATATCCTCAAATTTCTTGCCCGTATGCGTTGCCATGATATCATATAACTCTTTTCTAAGCTGCTTTATCAAGCGATAAGAAATCTCCATATCAGAAAATTGTCCTTGCATACCTCCCGATGGCTGATGAATCATCACTCTACTGTGTGGTAAGCAAGTACGCTTCCCTTTTGTCCCAGCACAAAGCAGTACAGCACCCATACTGGCTGCGAGACCAGTACAAATTGTACCTACATCAGGAGTAACATATTGCATAGTATCATAGATTCCTAATCCTGCAATCACAGAACCACCAGGACTATTGATAAACATTTGGATATCTCTCTTAGGGTCCGTAGATTCCAGAAACAACAGTTGAGCCTGTATAACATTTGCTACATAATCATTAATGCCCACACCTAAGAAAATGATTCTATCCATCATCAGACGAGAGAAGACATCCATTCCAACGACATTCATTTGTCGCTCCTCTATAACCTGAGGGGTAAAACCTGTTATTCTTGGAATCCCATTTACTGCATTAAGATGGTGGTCCAATGCATCCTGATTTATATTCATATGCTTTGTAGCATATTTTCTGAATTCTTCTGTTAATGACATATTGTACAAATGATATGTTTTAAAACTAAAAAGTGATTTATCAATTAGGTTCGTTCAATGATTTGATTAAATCATAAAACTCATCTTTTTCTATTGTCTTATCTTCTAGGGTGACGTCCTTTCTCACTTCATCAAATAATTTCTGAGCAAATATTTGTTCACTTGCTTTATCTACCTGTTCCTTATTCTGTAATAAAGACATCGCTGTAGACTTCAACATATCCCCAGTAATTCCTGGAGAATATTGCTGAATCATGGAAACGAAATAATTGATAATTTCATCTTCCGATACTTTAACATCATAATTAAGGGATAGTTTCTTTTTAAGCACCATCCATTTCATTTCTTTAATAAAGTCCTGTGCTTCGTTATCAGAAATAGGTTTTTCCTTATTCTGATTAACCCATCTTATAAGGTGTGATTCAGGTAGTCGTATAGAGTTTACTGACATTAGTACCTCCATAATTTCTCTATTGAGAACATTAATTGATTCTTTTTCAAAGTAATCGCTCAGATACCCCTTAATTTTGTCTCTAGCTTCCTGTTCTGATTTAACATTGCCTTCTCCGAAACCTTTATCGAAAACTTCTTGGTTCATTTCAGCCTTCTTCATCCTGACCACATCAGTAATTTCTAGTCTATATTCGGCTCCTACAACAATAGAATCATCTTCTGGGTCGATACCTAGTAAATATTTATCCACTGATTCAGTAGGCATATCCTTCTCAAGGTCATATATGTCAGCATCTATAGAGAACCCTTTTTTTTGTCCTTCTAATTTCGTCTGATATTCTTCAGATAGACTATTGTAAGAAGAGGAAAATGTGCAGCTGTGACCAGCTTCCTTAATAGCTCCATTGTCTAGTTCTTTTCCACTGAAATAGATAATATCCTCGGCCTTTATACTATCATCCACACTACCTTGAGTGCCCAGTCGCTTCAGCATATTCTCTACTTCTTCATCTATCATCCCATCTGAGATATTAACGACCTTCCGCTCATACTTATCAGTCTTAGACACCCCTATAACTTCAAACTCAGGTTCTAACCCTATTTCAAATTTATACGAGTAGTCATCTGGATTCTTATAATCTATGGTGGGTAAATTATCTTGCTCTACGAGAAACGGTTCGCCTAGAATATTCATGTCTTTACTTTTTACAAGCTCATCCATTTTTTCGCTAAGCAGTTCCATGACAGATTGCTGCATGACTGACTCGCCATACATTTTCTTTATAACTGATATTGGGGTTTTACCTTTTCTAAAGCCTTTTAGCTGGGCTTTTTGTTGATATGATTTCAACTCTTTATTGAACTTAGGTAGGTAGTCATCTTTTTCTATTACTAAGGTGACTTCCGCATTCAAATCATCGATTTGGTTCTTCTCGATTTTCATTCAGTTAGTACGTTAAGAGTTTTCGTTAGGATGGGAGTATTAGGCAATTATTCTTTTAAAGAGTGCGGGTGGAGGGACTCGAACCCCCACGCCGTGAAGCACTAGATCCTAAGTCTAGCATGTCTACCAATTTCATCACACCCGCCTTTCAAAGAAATTTTAGAGCGCAAAGATATATGAATTTACTTACAGGACAAGACTTTCAGCCTTTTTGGTAAATAAGAAATGAGGTTAGAATAGCAGGACCTTATTCATTCTTCCTAATCCCAATTTTTTCTAGGTTTTCATGCTCAAATTGCATTAAATTGCCCATTAAGTTAGCTAGATATCAAAATTTCATGCCCAAAGGAAAGGCTATAACAAAGGAGGAGTATTCTCTAATCGACGTCGAGTTTCAGTCATTATACAAACGTATAATAGTAAAGGCAACTGACGAGGACAAAGAACATCTACAAAAAGCCTATGATTTAATCCTTCATGCCCATAAGTTTCAAAGAAGAAAATCAGGGGAGCCCTATGTCTTTCACCCTATTGAAGTTGCCAGGATTTGCTTAGACGAAATTGGCCTCGGAGCCACTGCTATCATCAGCGCCCTACTCCACGACGTGGTAGAAGATACAGACACTACATTGCAAGAGATTCACACAATGTTCGGTCAGAAAATCTCTAAAATTGTTGATGGCTTAACTAAGCTAGATGGAACGTATAATGTCGAAAACAAACAGGCAGAGAACTTCAAAAAGGTCCTTTCCTCTCTAACCTATGATGTAAGAGTAGCGCTTATCAAAATGGCTGACAGGTTACATAACTTACGTACCATCGATGCGATGCCTCGAAACAAGCAACTCAAAATAGCGGCTGAAACCTCCTATATCTACACCCCATTGGCTCACAGACTTGGTTTATATAACATCAGAACAGAGTTCAATGATATTTGTATGAAAATATCTGAACCTGAATCATATGGTGAATTAAAACAAAAATTAGAGAAAACATCTTCGGATAGGAGTATTTACATCAATGAATTTATAGCGCCTCTTACATCTAAATTGAATGAACTTGGTGTGGAATATCGCGTAATTGGAAGACCCAAAGCTATTTCTTCCATTTGGAATAAGATTCAAAAAAAGCAGATTCCTTTTGAGGAAATATATGATTTATTTGCTGTTAGAATTGTATGTGACGTAGACATAGATAGTGAAAAAAGCATTTGCTGGCAGATTTACTCAATTATCACTGATGTATACAACCCTATCCCAGAACGCCTCAAGGACTGGGTCACTACGCCAAAGAGTAACGGATACGAATCTTTGCATACCACAGTTATTGGACCTAATGGACGATATGTAGAAGTACAAATTAGGTCTGAAAGAATGGATGATATTGCAGAGAGAGGCTTTGCCGCACACTGGAAATATAAGGGAGTCAAAAACAAACATAATGTCTATGACAGATGGCTAGATAACATTAGAGCTTTGCTGGATACTCAACATAGCGATGCGCTTGAATTCCTCAATGATTTTAAGTCTAACCTATTTCAGAAAGAAGTCTTTGTCTTTACGCCAGATGGTGACATGAAAATACTACCAGAAGGAGCAACAGCGCTTGACTTTGCTTTCGAGATTCACTCTGAAGTCGGTTATCACGCCACTGCGATTAAAGTGAATAATAAGCTTGTACCTATGGGGTATAAGTTAGAAAATGGTGATCAAGTTACTGTTACTACAAACAAAAGTCAGAAACCATCTGAATCTTGGCTGAACCTAACAATAACCGGAAAAGCGCGATCCAAGATTAGATCAGCGATGAAGGAAGAAAAGCGGAAGAAGGGAGAGATAGGAAAGGAGACTCTGATGAGAAAGCTCAAAAACAATAAGCTGAATTTCAATGATAATATTGACTTTTTGGTCAAGCATTACGGATTTATATCTAGACCAGACCTTTATTATGCCATTTCAACTGAAGCTGTCAAGGTGCCGGATTTCAAAAAATTCGAAGTCGAAGGTGGAAAAATAAAGAGTTACATTCTAGATGAACCAAAAGAAGTAGATGTCCCTAAAACAGAAGAATCGAAGCTCACAAGAAAGCAAAAAAAGGATGCTCGAAATCTCTCTAACAGTAACATATTACTCAATGGCGAATCAGCTGACAACTATGAATTTACTCTAGCTAAATGTTGTACTCCTGTGCAAGGCGAAGATATCTTTGGCTATTTGACAGCAGGAGAAGGTCTTAAAATACATCGATCTAATTGTAAAAACGCCACACATCTGCTTGCTAACTTTAGCTATAGAATTCTAAAGGCTGAATGGGCTAACCAATCTTCTAAGAACTTCATAGTGGAACTATCTATTACGGGGGTTGATTCCGGACCAGGAGTTATCACAGCTATTAGCAATGAAATAAGCAATAAGCTTGGTGTTAACATTAGGTCGTTTAGCATACAAGGATATGAAGGGTATTTTGAGGGTAAAGTGAGTATCTTTGTGAAAAACAAAGACCAACTACATCTTGTTATAAATTCCATACAAAAGCTAGAAGGTATAACACATGTAAGTCGTTTAATTCTTGAGGATGAGCAATAAACAACATAGCCAATTTTCTATGAAAGTGATAGAGGAGGTCAAGCAGATATTTACTATTCATCTGGAGAAAAATCAATATCGCAAAACACCTGAGCGATATGCCATCCTCGAAGAGATATACAAACGGACTGACCACTTTGATGCTGAGGCACTTTATATACACATGAAAAACCAAAACTATCGTGTATCAAGAGCGACTGTCTATAATACCCTAGACTTACTTGTCAGTTGTGATTTAGTGACCAAACATCAGTTTGGCAAAAATCTAACCCAGTATGAAAAATCATATGGATTCAAACAACATGACCACTTGCTCTGTGTAGATTGCGGTAAAGTCACAGAATTCTGCGACCCCAGAATACAGAACATAAAAGACATGATGGGAGATATACTAAAATTTAAAATAACCCACCACTCTCTCAATTTGTATGGTAATTGTGACGGCGCCTGTGATAACTCTAAAAAGACTACTTCTACCGTTTCTTAAGTAGATTTAGATGGGATAGGAGAATCATGTGGATCTTTAGTAGGATATCCTAATTCCTTATCAATCTCATCCAGTAATTCTTCAGATAAAAAGTGCTCTATCAAATCAGCTTCAGCATGAATTTGGCTAGTCTCAAGACCCATTTTCTTCACTTGATAGGTTTCCCACAGCCTGTGTGCCCTCACTAATTTTTCCGCTTTGGCTACGCCAGCTTTAGTCAAGGTCACTTCATTATTCACTATAGCTAACAGATGAGACTGGGACATTTTACGAGCATATCTGCCAATTTTGGAAGCTGACAATTCTAATCTCTCTGCTATTTCTGATAACCCCATGCTAGCATCAGGATACTTCTTGATAACTTGTCTGAGAATGTCCTCCCTAACCACTCGATGTTTCTCTATTATATTCTGTCGAAACTTGAATAGAAGTCCATTCTTAGGAGATAATAACACAGCTGAAAAATAGAACACCGTAGCACATATAGTCATTGCTGGACCAGGAGTAGTGTCAAAAAGAATAGAAGTGATGAGACCTAATACAGCTGATAGAATTCCAATAAACCCCGATATCACAATAACTTTACTTAACCTATCAGAGAGCAACAATGCTGTTGCTGCAGGTGTAATCAGCATAGCGACAACCAAGATTACACCTACTGTCCTTAATGAAGCCACAATGGCAAATGAGAGCAGTAGCATGAGAAAGTAATGAATAGTCTTCACAGAAACACCCATAGTCTCTGCGATAATAAACTGGAAAGTTGTGATAAAAAGCTGTCTATAAAAAACAATTAAGCAAACAATAGTATATATACAGATAGCAAAGGTCAGCCATATATCTTCATTCGAAATGCCTAATACTGTACCAAACAAAAAATCTTTTAGATCCAGATGTACACCTTCACTATGATTCAACCAAGAGATGCCCATAACCCCTATCGAAAACATGGCTGTGAATATTATACCTATAGCCGCATCACTTTTTGTCTCTACATTTTGCTGTATCCATGAGATAATTATCGCTGTCAGTAGGCCAGCTATAGTGGATCCTAGAAAAAACCCGATAGTAGAATATCCAAATATTATAAATGAAAAGAATACACCTGGTAATACTGCATGAGAGAGTGCATCGCCTATCAATGACATATTTCTAAGCACAATAAAGCACCCTAGAATTCCGCACATGAGTCCTACCATAGAACTAGCCAAAAGTGCTCTTATAGCCCATGCTTCACTAGTCAATATCTGTATTGTTTCAATCAATACTTTCTATTTTTTCAACTAATTTAATTATATTTTTAGATTAATCTAAATTATAGTGCTCAGAAATTGCTCCTTCCTTCATAGCAAATGGAGAAATCACAATATTCTTTAAGGTTTTCAAAGATTCTAGCACAAAAAGCATAATGTAGGAAGATTCCAAACTTAAGTCATATCTATCTGCAGGCATACCCTCTATAGAGCTCCTTTCATTGCATGATGCTATACTCACCTTTTTGAGAAATTTTAATGCCTGGTCTGCCAATATATAGTTACCTTTTATACTTGGGCTTTGACCATCCATCGACATTAATATCTCAAATGGGCCAGAGGATCCAATTAAGGTTACAGGATTAATTTCTCTACAACTCTCTATGACCTGATGGCATTCCTTTGTGAGAAACTTCGTTACGTCCTGACGATTCGTAGTTGTTGGTGGATCCAATGAAGGAAAACGTGCCCTCAACTCAGATATTCCAACATTAACTGAGTATGAGAATTTTACGAGATTATGCTGACTTAAAATAAATTCGACACTACCTCCTCCGACGTCCATTGTAAGTATAGGTCTTCTAAAATCCACACTCGAGGTCAGCCCTACCCCCTTATATATGAGCTCGGCTTCCCTGAGACCATCTATGAGCTGTATTTCTATGTCAAATGACTCTTTGACTAGATGTATAAAGTCTCCACCATTCTTAGCTTTTCTTAATGTTGCGGTACCATAGCAAATTACTTGTGACACCTCATAAATGCTAAGGTAGTCAGAGAATCTACTTAGACAATCCAAACCTCTTTTATATGCAGATACACTGATAGAATCTATACCTCCGTGAGAAAGATATATAAACTCTCTCTGTCTGAAAATCTCTTTAAATCCTGGCGCCGAACGACTCCTCTGAACAATCAATAGATGAAAGGTATTACTTCCTAAATCAATAATGGCAAGCCTATCCTGGCCCACCCTCTCTGGCTTGCATAGCCTGCTTGACTATATTATTGAAAAATGCAATCCCTTTTTGATTCATTTGGTTAGCGTAGGTTGGCTTCCCATTTTCAAGAAAAATATAAAAGTGACATCCATTACCATGATAAATATCACCCTCCAATATTATATCCCCTCCAACTTGATAAAATTGACGAGCCATAGGTTTACATCCTGCTGGAATGCTATAGACAGGGTCCGCACTTATGTATGTCATATTAGTTTGAATACTAGCCTGCTCGTCTTGACTCATACTGAATGGCAAGTCATGAAATAGGTAATCTATCATTTCACCTTCATTCCAAATCTTCATGCCTAAATCTTGAGTCAGACCGGGATAGATTGGATTATTAATGTTAGAAGTGGTTTGCGTGGAATTAGTATCCGAAGGAGTTACTGTTTCTGTGGTTTTAGTTTTTGATTCACATGATATTATTCCAAATATCAAAAGTGTCCACATTAGTCTAAGTAAAGTATTCATATTCATTTTGGTCTTAGAAATAATATTCCAATCTCACTGTCCAAAAGTAACCTAAAAGAAACTGAATGGGTCTAGCCGATTCGTCCGAGAACAATCTATTGAAAGACCGAGTATATCTTGCTGTGAAGGCTAACTTCTTAGTAAAATGAAACGTCGCGCCCACAAGGTAGCTAATATCTGCACTGCCAAGCAATCCAGTTGTGAAATTGGTATTCTGTATGGAACTGGCAACCAAGTTTCCATAGGATAACCCTGCATGCCCACTTATCTTGTAATAATCTTCTTTTTCTATATACCAGTCATTCACAGAAAGATATATAGGCAACTCAAAGTAATTGATGCTTATGATATCATCTTCTGCATCACGACGAAATAAGTTAGTACTACTACCTCGCTGACTGTACAAGAGCTCAACATTTCCATCTAATTTTTTTTTAAGATTAAAACGAACTTTCACTCCTGCACTGACACCTAATTTATTGAATCCAAATAAGTCATCACCGTCAATTTGGCTTAAAGTCATTCCAACAATCCCTGCACCTTGAAATCTAGCTTGACTTGATAAATCATATTGGCCCAGTGCACAGCAAATAATTATAATAAATAAGGCTTTCATATTAAATTTTAGTAGCATATGAACTTATATTTGAGTTTCAAAGTATAGATGTGGCCATAAAGTATAGTAAAACAAATCTTAAAAAAATTGAAGAGATTTTTATATCAAATGAATTTTCAGTCAGATATGAAAAAGGTCACTTCAAATCAGGATATTGCTTACTTAGAGACAAGAAGATTATAATAATAAATCGTTTTTTCAAGGAAAAAGGGCGAATTGAAAGTTTACTTGACATTCTTCAAGAGACCCAAATTGATAAAACAAAGCTGTCTGATACTTCATTAAATATGTTAGAATTGATAGAAAAATCAAGACATATAGCTGCTAGTTCCGCGTAAATCATCAAAGTGAAAATAGTAGCACTAGGTACAGGTACTTCACAAGGTGTTCCAGTTATAGGGTGTAAATGTGCAGTTTGCACCAATCGCGATGAGGAAGACATAAGAACCAGATCTTCCATCTATATAGAGTCAAAAGAAGCTAAAGTACTAATAGATATTGGCCCTGATTTCAGAGCTCAGTTTTTATCAAATAACCTGGAGACTGTAGATATCGTGCTCATTACTCATGAGCATAACGACCATATTATTGGCTTAGATGACATCCGAGCCATTAATTTCATTCAGAAAAAAAGTGTTCCATTCTATATGCAGCAACGTGTTCTGGAAGAAATTAAATTGAGATTTGATTATGTTTTCAAGGGATCCATCTACCCAGGACTACCCCAGATAGAGTTAACTGCAGTAGAAAATAAGCCTATAGAGTACAAGGACCTAACAATAACTCCTATATATATTCAGCACGGAAGATTACCCATTTTGGGATATAGAATTAATAACATGGCCTATATCACAGACGCCAGCCATATTCCTGATTCAGAATGGCCAAAGTTGAAAGACTTAGATGTATTGATTATAAATGCTTTAAGAAAAACAGTACATCACTCACATTTTACGTTATCAGAGGCCTTGGATGCCGCTGAACGTATTGCCGCAAAGAGGACATTCATAACGCATGTAAGTCATTTGATGGGTCCAACTGTACAGTGGCGACAAGAATTGCCTCCAAGTGTAAGTCCACTTCAAGACAAGATGATTATCCACACCTCAACTAATCATTGAATTACCTATATTGTCTCTTGAATGATAAAGGGTAGAATTATAACTAATTGTATATCTATACTGTGTGTTCTATTTAGTGTAGCCATTAGCCACAGTTATGTCCTCGCCCAAACAGGTCCACAAAATTCTTTATACCTCATAGACCTTTATAGTATTAATCCTGCATATGCGGGATTAGATCATTCACTCAGTGTTAATTTTAATTACAGGGATCAATGGCCAGGTCTACAGGCCAATCCAAAACGGTTTTATGCTAATGCGCACATTCCCGTATATCTTCTTAATGGAGGAGTCGGACTAGAGCTTAGTTCAGATCAGTTGGGTGCACTTAGATTTAATACTTTCAGATTATCTTATAATAGGATTACTCGGACGCATTTTGGCATCTTTTCTTATGGTGGATCACTAGGTTTTCGAAGCACGCAGCTTGATGGAACTGCGCTTATAACACCAGAAGGGATATATTCTGCTGGGACTATAGATCACCAAGACCCATTCTTATCCAATTCACTGGATTCCAGAATCAATTTGTCTTCATCCATTGGCATATTTGTCGGAGGTAGAAATTTTGAATTTGGACTAAGCGCAAGTAACTTCTTATTTAAACAGGACATAATAAACGACATTACTAATAGCAATCACGATTTGATTCAATTGTATGGTCAGGTTCCATTTTCCTTTCTGGATATGAAATTCTATACTTCGTTATTGGTTAAAACAAATTTTGATGTTGTTCAGACTGATTTGTCGTGTATCACTAAAAGTGGCAATATTTTTGGAGGTCTTAGCCTACGTGGATATGGAAGGAAATCTTTGGATTCAGCGATATTGATAGGTGGGATAAAGATTAATGATAACTATACCATAGGGTATAGTTATGACCTTGGACTAAGTTCACTAAATAATGTTTCACAAGGCGCTCATGAGATTCATATTAATTATAATCTTAATAAGCTAATTGGAATAGGACTTCCTCCCGAAATAATTTATAATCCAAGAAATCTATAATCACTCATTTTCTATCAAAATGACATAATACCATTGATAGTTAGTACGTTGTAGTATTGCTCTCCTTAAAAAGAGAGCAAGGCAATATTAACTTAACGGTTTTTTTTATAGTTGAGTAACAAACAGTATTTTTACCTCTCTTCGAAAAGGAGTTGTTAAAATATATTTGGCAAAATCAGTTAATTAAAGCATGAAAAGACAAGCGTTGTTTTTTTTGGGCTTAGTAGTTATTCTACTTAGTTCATGTGGGAGGGAACAGTCAGGAGAATTGGTAGGTGTACAAGACAGACCTAGCTGGCAAGGAATTAATCCCTTTGGAATGGTATATATACCATCTGGTACACTAACTATTGGCCAAAGTGACCAGGACATTTTTTCTACTCATACCCAACGGCCAAAATCCATCTCTATTTCCGGATTTTTCTTGGATGATACTGAAATCACCAATAATGAATATAGACAATATGTCCATTGGGTGAGGGATTCTATAGCGCATACGATATTGGGCGATATAGAAGAAGACGAGTATGGAAATGAAAGAATCATTTGGGATTATGAGTTAGATTACTCTTTGGAAGACCTAGATGAGATGTACTTTGAGGGTGACATGAGGCTATCAGAGTCTGAGCGCACGCTTGATACAAGACAATTCGAATACAAGTATAAATGGATAGATTGGCAAAAAGCGGCGCATAGTCCAGACCTTGTCAGATCTCAATTACTCAATGAAAGAGAAGTAAATGTATACCCAGATACTTTAGTTTGGATCAGGGATTTCTCATACTCTTACAATGAGCCATATGCAAGAAACTACTTCTGGCATGCTGCATTCGATGATTATCCAGTGGTCGGTGTCAACTGGCAACAGGCTAAATCATTCTGCCACTGGAGAACTCACATGTGGAATTCCCATAAAGGTGATGAGCCTAATACTGAAGAATTCAGACTTCCAACTGAAACAGAGTGGGAATGGGCTGCAAGAGGAGGTAGAGCTATTGCCCCATATCCATGGGGAGGTTATTATATAAGAAATGCAAAAGGGTGTCTATTGGCTAATTTCAAGCCAGGTAGAGGAAACTATCCAGAAGATGGTGGATTCTATACTGTAAAAGCGGATGCGTACTTCCCTAATGATTATGGTCTTTATAATATGTCAGGTAACGTTTCTGAATGGACAGAAACAGCCTATCATCCTAATGCTTACCAACATACACATGACTTGAATCCAGATATTAAATATGATGCTAAGGACGATGATCCTAAATCATTTAAGAGAAAAGTCATCAGAGGTGGATCTTGGAAGGATATTTCATTCTATTGCCAGACAGGTACAAGAAACTGGGAATATCAAGATACAACCAAATCTTATGTAGGATTTAGGTGTGCTCTTACCTTCCTAGGAAGATCAATCAATGATTTCTAATAGATACAGACATTATTTATATAATCAGTTAATTACTAACTTTTAAACATCTATACTAATGAGTTTTATCAAATCTAAAGGATTTAAATATTTAAAAAACATGATTATTGGTGTTGGAGCATCAGTGGTAATGGTAGGTGCTTGGATGAAAATTACATCTCACCCACTAGGTAACATCATGATTACCGCTGGTCTTCTGACTGAAGCATTCCTTTTCTTCATGCTAGGAATACTTCCACCAGAAAAAGACTATTACTGGGAAAAACTATATCCAGGATTGGAAAATTATGGATCAAATATAACGCCGCTAACAGCAGGACCACAAGCAGGCGGAAGCAGACCTTTGGACGCTGACTCTGTAGAAAACAACTTAGGTGGAATGCTTAATGAATTGCAAAGTATGTCAACTAGCTTAGGAAGTCTTAAAGCACTACAGGAAGTAGACTTTACGGAAACCAAAGGTCAGTTGGAAGGTATGAGCAACTTCTATACTAAAATGAATGAAGCTATGCAGACGCTTAGTAACACTGTAGATACTATGAATGAAGCGAGCGAAGATGCTAAAGAGTATAAAAATCAGATGACATCATTGAACGCTAACTTAGGTTCATTGAACCAAGTATATGGTAATGTACTAGGTGCATTTAACAGACCATCTTAATAGTTAGGAAGAATCATATTTATCAACTAAGTAAAAAAGAATAAAGTATGTCTATTCCTAAGGAACCCAGGCAATTGATGATTAACATCATGTACTTGGTACTAACAGCTTTACTTGCATTGAATGTATCTGCAGAGGTCTTTAATGCATTCAAACTAGTCGACAAAGGACTTGCTAAATCTAATACTGCATTAGACCAAGCAAATGCTGCCTTACCAGAAGCGATTAGAACTGGAGCAAAGAAAAGAGCATCATTAGCGACTTATGCAGAAAGAATTGACCCGATTCGTGAAAAATCATCTGAGTTATCCACTTACCTACAAGGTATCGTAGATAAAATGATACTAGATAAGGATGAGAATGGAAATATTAGAGGAGGATATCTATTGGATAAGGAAACTGGACTCGAAACGGATGAATTAAAACTTAAAAAAGATTTTGGTATTACAGATAGAACTCTGATAGACCCTGTCGACTTTGAAGGAGGTCTAGGTAATGAGGTGAAAACTAAACTTACTCAGTATATCCAAGACATCTCTCAATTCATTGACCCTGATGATTTGCCGAATTTCTCAAAGGAGATAGCGATTAACATTGATGATGAAACGTGGAAAAAGAAAGACAAGAAAAGTTGGGCGCATATGAACTTTAGTCACATGCCTCTCCAAGCAGTTATTCCATTATTCACAAAGTACATTAATGATGTTAAGTCTACTGAATCAGCTGCATTAAATTATTTGGCTGGAAAAGTAGGTACTACAACAGAGGTTACTTTTGATAAGTATACAATCGTTTCAGCTCCTGAAAAATCATATATTATTAAAGGAGAAAAGTATAAAACAGATTTATTCCTCTCTGCATCTACAAGTGGTGATTCTAAGACTGGTATTTCTATTTCCGTTAATGGAAAAACGCTTCCAATAAATAAGGAAGGAAATGCAGTTTATGAAACAACACCTACTGCGAATGGTGAGAAGAAATATACAGCTAAAGCTTCTGTGACGAATCCAGCTACTGGAGAAGTTAAGACTTATAATGGTGAGTTCTCTTATGAAGTAGGAGAAAGATCCGTTGCAGTATCAGCCTCTAAAATGAATGTATTTTATATAGGAGTAGATAACCCTGTAGAAGTATCTGCAGCAGGTGTGCCCTCTGACAAAATCAATGTGAGCATGTCAGGAGCCGGAGGAGGAACCATCAATAAAGATGGAAAAGGAGGCTACACTGTTAAAGTAAAGACGCCAACTAAAAAAGGTGAATTTTCTAATATCAATGTTAGTGCACCAGGTCTAGATGATAAGAAACTATTTAGAGTAAAAAGAATACCTGATCCGATACCAAAACTTTCTAAGAGTAGAGGTGGTGCTATGGGTTCTGGAGAATTCAAGGCACAGCTAGCTATCTACCCTGCCCTAGAAGGATTTGATTTTGATGCAAAATGCGACATATTAGGATTTAGACTAGTAAGAGTTGCTAAGCGTCAAGATGCAGAACCTGCTGAGAACAGAGGTGGTAAGTTTGTTGGCCCTGCAAAATCTCTTATACAAAAGGCTAGGCCTTCGGATAAGTACTTCTTCGAAAATATCAAATGTAAGTGTCCTGGAGATATTGCACCAAGGGATCTTGGTCAGATGGTATTTAATATCAGATAACAAATTTAAAAGCGTATATCATGCTAAGAATATTATTATTAACAGCTATATCGGCATTGACTTTAGGCCAAGTTTTTGGTCAGGATAATCCAATTCAGGTGACTGAATCTGGCACTCCTCTTGAAGATATCTATGTAGATGGCGTTGTAAAAAGAGAACTTGTAGAGGAAGCTCCAGTAATAGAATATGACTATGTAAGGGAAGCTGATGTTGTATGGGAAAGAAGAATTTGGAGGCTGATAGACATAAGAGAGAAAGTAAATATTACTTTCAGAAGTCCTATTAAGCCATTCTTCAATATTCTTAGAGAAATAGCTGAGAACGGAGATGCTGCAGTATTCAAAGATGAAACTTTCAAGGAGCCGCTTACTATAGATGAAATAGATGGCAAGTTGAATCAAGTAGATACCACGGTAGTTTGGGATCCAGATACATATGAAGAAAAGGTACAAGTAGTACGTAATGAAATCAACTGGGAGGATATCAAGCAATTTAGAGTAAAAGAAGTATGGTACTTCGATAAGGAGCTATCTTCTTTCAAAGCTAGAATACTAGGTATATGCCCTATCCTTCAAAGAATTGATCCAGATACTGGTGAGTTTAAGTATCAAGAACAATTGTTTTGGATGTACTACCCAGAAGCTAGATATGCACTTGCTAGATATAGAGTTCAGAATGAAAATAATGATATAGCGCCAATGTCTTGGTATGATTTATTTGAGTCAAGATTCTTTTCTAGTTACATACTAAAGAAGTCCAACCCTCTAGATTTAAGGGTTCAGGATATATATCATGGTTATGAAAGAGAAGGATTCGATAGACTAATGGAGTCTGACAGAATCAAGGCCGAACTATTCAATTTTGAACATGATTTATGGGAATACTAATTCAAGTAATCCAATATTAAAAAGAGGCTGTCTCGTAAGAGATAGCCTCTTTTTTATTTAGCATCTGATAGAAGATGCGACATGTCATGTTCTTAATTGCAATTCATAAGTCGTGATTGTCGTTGGATCATTGAGGAATTGAATTTTGTGAGATCGGTATTAATTCCTTCTTTACCCCTCAGATTGAATCGAGTGAATTTTTTATTCTGTTTTATGTTCCCGAACACCGCTTCCACATCTACAGGTCTTTGTGAGCGGTGAGTGACCCCTTGTTAGGATAGGAGTTTTTTTTCGGGCTTTATCCAGCCTTGAGCTGTGCATGTGGTCGTCTTTCATACGCATGAAGGTCGCATCGGGATCAGTCTTGGAATACGAGTTACGGTCTTCTAGTATCTTTTGCTGTTCCTAGAACTTGGCCATATTCTGAGGCCTGTTCTTCTTGGTATAGTTCAGCATCTGCTTCCCCTTCTCAATCGGCATGTCCTTAAGGGCTTCATTTATACTAGCTATTGTCTTGCTCACTTGTGTTCTGCATCTAGTTCTGGGTAGGTCGTAGGATTATTCAACTCTTCTCTTAGCTATCGACTCTGCATAACTCAATAACGCCTCCAACGGGGTCTTCATCTTATCCTTATATCTTTTTATACTCTTTTCCCATATAAAGGTGTACTTGTTGGCATTCGTTCCAGCTTGGTGCCTTCAATATATATTGTCTTTGTGTCAACCAAGCCTTGTTCAACCTCAAGGTGACCACTTGGGCAAACACCTCCTTCAGTACACCTTTTAGTTTTCGGTTCTGAATCGATTGATGGTATTATGATCAGGTGTTTCCATGCCTGGGAGCCACATGTAATGTATGTTGCTCTGTACTGCTAGTTAAATCTTACGCGATAAATAAGTTTTACTCAGGTAACTATAGACCAGAATCTTCAACATCAACATCGGATGGTAAGAACTAGCACCGCCTCCTTTGTACTTCTTTAGAATGCCATCTATGTTTAATTGAATCTATTACGTGATCTGACAACACCTACAACATGATTAATAGGTATCAATTCTTCAAGACTGGTGGAAGTAGATTGATAGGGTTTGAAAGTCGCCTTTCTTCGTCGTTTGCTCATATTACAAGACAACATTATATGAACTAGCAAAAAAGAGACTGCCACAGTTATGAGACTGCCTCTTTTTTTTATGAACCTAATTTCTTTTTCAAATAGAATACTTGAAAGATCAGTGAAATGAATACAACTATGTATTCTAAAGATATCAATCTTAAGTCTTGAATAAATTCAGGTGTGACATAAGTCGTGTAACTCCAGACAACTACCCCACTCCATACCAATACCCACCAAGATCTTTGGAATATCGATAACATAACCAGCATGCAGAGATACCAAGGATGAACAGTCGTTGTCATAAAAAGATAGACTGAAAAAGAAATTAGCATCGCATTAAGCAGCTGCAATAATTGACTTTTCTTTTGTCTCCATCCTAGAAGCAAAATAGTCCCTACTGTAATCAAACTTAAAGTAGGACCGATAATGGCTATCTGGTTGTATCCTGACAAGCTGTATCCCAATTGTCTGACTAAGTAATAGATACTGGCATTGAACTCGAAAGACTGGAAATATAAATTTATACTAGAAAGAAAGTGAGTAACATCAATCCCAATAAACATAGGTGCAAACAAAATCACTGTTGTCACACCAACAGCTAACAAGTACTTTATCACAAGTTTAATCTCACCTACATACCTGATAATAAGTGGTAAAAACATGAGTGGTAGAAGCTTCGAACCGATCGAGAGTGCTAATAATATCCCTGAGGATACTAAGGATCTGACACTCAGAAAATATATAGACGCCACCAAGAAGAATATCATTATAGCTTCGAAGTGAAGTTGCCCAGTCATTTCTACAATGACAAGAGGATTGAGAAAATACCATATCACCAAACCAATTGGCAGTCCTAATTTATTTAATAGCTTTATCAAGTAATATGCTGTACCTAATTCAGCAAGAAATAAGGTAGATTTCATCACAATAGCAGAAATTCTCCATGATTCGAATAAAGATGAAAACCAATATACAAGCTGAGAGACAGGTGGATATACCGTGTAATAGTCCTTAGAGTTAAGAAGCGGATATAAATTCTTATACTGCTCATCTGCATTAGGAAACTGGCTTATAAAGTCAGAAGGCTTGAAGCTAAGAGGATTAATTCCGTCTTGTATTAAGTTACCGTCCCATAGAAATCTATAAATATCATCAGACAAGTTTGGGAAAATAAAAATTAAGACAAGCCTTATTAGAACACCAAACCCAAGAATGAATTTCCAAGAAATTTTTACATCTGTCAGACCTATAAGCAGCCCATAACCAATAAATGAAAGGCCATATGCCAATAGAATTTGGTAGCCATCATTTTGATGTAAGATGGTACATAAGAAGAAAAGTGGAATAGATAAAATCAATAAGAATATGACAGAGCTAAGTCTATCTTTCCTTACTTGCAATAATGCCATCTGTTATCTTAAGATCTCATATGTTTTATTGAAAAGTAGAATATCGTCGAATACCCCATAAATAACATAATATGAAATATCATAAATGAGAGATTCCCCATCTTGATTCCTGCAATCACTGCAGCTAGAAAATATAATGCCAGCAAGCCTTCAGAAATAGTGATTTTTGAAATCTTGTATTTGTGGTATTTGCCTTTTCTAAATGTATCTGAAATATTCTTAATAGCAAACTTTGGCGTTCTGACAAAAGCCGATTTTTTGCCCAAGTATCCTTGAATGACCGCTATAGAATTATGCAGTGATAAGCCCATGGACAATGATAGGAATGTAGGAAAGAGCACGATAAACTTAAAGATGGCTGCTACGGTGCTTGTATTCTCCCATGCTTTTCTCACATTAGCAACATAGTAGACAACAGCAATCAGTACTGTACTTATTAGAAATACACCCATCAAAGAAACATTCATCTGCAATGGATTAATCAAAAAAGCTAGTGGCACACTAAATACACCGACGAGAAATATTGATAAAAATACTGTACTCCCAAGTAAATGGGTGGTAGCATGTAACTTTTTCATAAAACTTAAATCACTGGACCAGACTGTAGGCAATAGTTTTTTTGCAGTTTCAGCTCCACCTTTCATCCACCTATGTTGCTGCGACTTGAGTCCCATCATCTCCGATGGTAATTCAGCAGGTGATACAGTATCTTCTAAGAAGATGATTTTCCAACCTTTCAGTTGTGCCCTGTAGCTTAAATCCAAGTCCTCGGTCAACGTATCTGCTTCCCATCCGCCTGCATCTTCTATCGTCTTATGTCTCCATAGTCCAGCTGTTCCATTGAACTGAAGAAGGTAGTCTCCTTTTTCCCTTCCTTTTTGTTCTACTGTAAAATGCACATTGAGTTGGAAGGCTTGTAATTCAGTGAGAATAGAATATCCTTGATTGATATGGCCCCATCTAGTTTGAACCACACCAACTTTTTCATCTTTGAATTGTGGCAGTGTTCGCTTAAGGAAATCAGGATCTGGTAAAAAATCAGCATCAAAAATAGCAATGAACTCTCCTTTCGCATATGGCGTTGCATCCTTAAGTGCACCAGCCTTGTAGCCTTTTCTCTTGACTCTCGTCATCAACTTAATATCATAGCCCTTTGCCTGATATTCTTCTACCTTAGCTGTAGTTAACTCTAGAGTATCATCCGAGCTATCGTCCAATACCTGCACTTCAAAACGATCTTTAGGATAATCTATCTTCATGATGTTATCAATCAGCCTTTCCACAACGAAGTACTCATTGTACATAGGTAGCTGAATTGTCACATATGGTAGATATTCTTCAGAATCTGAATCTTGATTTTCCGAACTACTAAGATTTCTGTCCTTTCTATAATGGAACAATAAATTGAACTGAATAAAGCAATAGACAGAAATAAATACTAAACAGGAGAGATAAATGCCTAGTACGATATAACCCAATATACCCATTATAATAATTTAAATATTGTCCAAAGAATCTTATGACCAGCCAAAATTGTTCCCTTTATGGTTCCTGAAATTTTGGAAACCCCAATTCGTTTTCTATAATTCACTGGAATCTCTATTGATTTCAACTTCATTTTAGCTGCTTTTACTTGCATCTCTACTGTCCAGCCGAAATCTCTATCCTGCATATTCAATGCTAATAAGGAAGAATACTTTATAGCTCTGAATGGACCTAGGTCTGTAAAATTTACTCTATAGAATGCTCTTATCAATGTGGTCGCTAACCAATTACCAAAAATTTGCTGAGGCTCCATAGATCCTTGCTCAATCTTACCCATGGCTCTTGATCCAATAACCATATCATAATCAGAACTTATGATAGGCTCCACCAATTCATTCATTTGCTCTGGGTGGTCCGAATAGTCACCATCCAAAAATACAACTATATCAGGGGTATCTGATTTACTAGCTATATAATCCATGCCTTTGAGGCATGCACTACCATAACCTTTCTGAGTAGCATCCACAACCACCGCACCCCGAGATAACGCGATCGATTTTGTATTATCTGTGCTGTTATTATTACAAACTATGACCTCCCTTACCAGTGTAGATGGGATATCGTCCAATACTAATCCAATAGAGGACTCTTCATTGTAAGCAGGTATAATAACATCTATATCCATACAGACCAATCGGTCAAAAAAAGAAACAAAACTACCTATTATTAAAGTCTAAAGTAATTTATTAAACATAAATAGCGTTCATAAGGGTTAACTTTATGCAGCTAAACTCTAACTTGTCCGTTTGTGACCTTATTTGAGTTGAATTAAGGCAAATTTGTGCATGTATGATTAGATTAAATTCTTACTCAGTATTTACTACACTTCTCATTTCTTTCACATTTATAACTTTACTTTTATCTAGTTGTGAAGAGGAAACTCTATTAGATGTGCAAGATTTTGACATAGCGCTTTCATTAGATACCCTTCGTTTTGATACCGTGTTAACTGAAATCGGAACCATTACCAGGTTTGTCAAAGTCTTCAACAATGAATCACAACCAATTATTATTAATGAAATCAGCATCCCATCTGCTGAAGCAAGCTTTTTTAGAATAAACGTAGATGGGATTATTGGTCCTAGTGTAGAAGATGTTCGTATAGAAGCTCGAGATAGTATTTGGGTTTTTGTAGAAGCTACTATAAATCCAGACAACCCACTTAGTCAGAGTCCATTTATCATAGAGGATCAGCTAATAGTTCGGGCAAATGAGACAAGTCTTACCGTTCAATTAGAAGCATTTGGCCAGAATGCTAACTATGTTCCTTCACGATTTTCTGCAGGAGAAATAAATGGGATATCATGCAATGGCACAATTGTATGGGATGACCCGAAACCTTATGTTATATATGGTGTATTGGCGGTGGACCAATGTCAATTAGTAATAGAGGCAGGAACACAAATCTATGTCCATGGCGGCATAGCCATCAATGAGCTTGGAATATTTAACGACGGCATATTGTTAGCCACAGAAACTGGAAGCATTCGCTCTTTAGGTACTGCAGAAAATCCAGTCAGGATACAATCAGATAGATTGGAACCAGAATTCCAAGATGTACCTGGTCAGTGGTCAGGCATATTTATTACCCCAGGCAGCAGAAACAATGTTTTTAATCATACGATAGTACAGCATGCAATAGTAGGTATTTCAGTAGATTCCTCAGCGACAGCTACCCTAAATGCTTGTGAGTTTTCATTCACGTCTGGTAATGGATTAGTGGCTGCTAATGCAAATGTAGAGGCCGTCAATTGTCTATTTTACGAAAATGGTACAGGCAGTGTTAACCTCAATTTTGGAGGAAATTATAATTTTAATCATTGTACCATAGGCAATTATAATAACCAAGCGCCGGCTCTTAATATCAATAATATTAGATGCAGTGACCCATTATGTCAGGAGCTGGTTTTGGTGGCACCACTCAATGCCGCTTTTAATAATTGCATAATAACCGGCAACGAACAAGATGAAATAAGCCTTTTTGATATCACAGGTGGAGATGGTTCAGTACCGTTCATTTATAGTCTGGACCACTGTGCTGTTACAGTCTCAGAACTTATAGAAGAAGAAGAATTCTCCAATTTCTTCACTGACAATTGTAACGATTGTATTGTGACAACCCGTGAAGATTCATTATTTCTAGACTTAGAAAACTATGACTTCCATTTAGACACCATGTCTATTGTGATAGATGCTGGGAATTTCATTCCAAGTATAAATACTGACTTTGATGGCAACGCAAGAGAACCCAATGCTGTAGACCTTGGCTGCTTCGAATTTCAAAAATAGCTATGCCTCCGAAGGCTCTTTTTTCTTATTCGTATTCATTGTAGATAAAATTATAAATCCTATCACGAAAAAGACTGCTGTAGATAATATCGAGTATCGCATATTGCCAGTAATTTGATTTACAATACCGAATACAAAGGTCCCAGATACAATAGCTAACTTTGTAAGTACATCATAGAAACTAAAGTAAGAAGCCAGCCCTTCTATGTCTTTTGACAACATTTTACTGTATGTAGATCTAGAAAGTGATTGGATTCCTCCAAAGACTAATCCAACAAAAAGTGCAAGGATATAAAATGAAAGAGTTCCTTGAACCAAATAAGCAGCAAAGCAAATGACTATCCAAATGGCAAGCTGAACCAATAAAGAAATCTTATTACCAATTCTGGATGAAACGAAAGCAAAAAGATAGGCACCCACCATCGCAAGGAACTGTAATAGCAATACTAATTTAATCAGGTCATCCGTCTTAAATCCCAATTCCTCCTCTGCAAATATGGTTGCGAGGTAAATCACAACATTGACACCAGCAATGAAGAAAAAATAAGACATTAGAAATTTTACAATATTGGACTGGGTCTTAATCTCATTAAAAACCTGTTTCACTTCATTAAGGCCCTTGAATACGAATTCCTTAGTAACTGGAATGGGGTTATCCTTAGGAAGTATGCGGAATGTGATACTCGCAAATCCAATCCACCATATACCTACAAGAATAAAACCTATCCTAGGAGGTAGATACGGATCAGTTATACCCAATTTGTCAGAAGACTGTATGATTACTAGAATAATAATCAATAGGAACACACTACCTATATATCCATAAGCAAAACCCTTGGCACTAACTGCATCCATACGATCTTCAGACACGATTTCAGGTAAATAAGAATTATAAAACACAATGCCGCCACCAAAGCCAACAGTACCTAAAACGAAGGCTGAAATACCAAGCCAAGCCGTCTCAGGAGAATTAAAAAAGAATAAAGTAATGCAAGAGAGTGCACCTAAAAGCGTAAAGAACTTGAGAAAAAAGGCTCTTCGTCCACCATAGTCAGCTATCCCTGATAGAAATGGTGTAAACAATGCAACTAGTAAATAGGCAAAGGATACACTGAAGGAATACACTGAAGTATTATCAATTTGCTGCCCAAAAACTGACATTTTCTCAGGCGCTAATGAGGAAAAGAACGGAGGAAAAACAGCCGTAGAAATAACCAAAGCATATGCTGAATTAGCCCAGTCAAAAATGGCCCAACCGAAAATCGTTTTCTTATCATTTAACTGAGTAGACATATGTAAAGGTTACTGTGGCGATAAATTATTGAATTTAACAAATACAATTCTCGTAGAACAATTTTCTATCTTTCAATTTTATTAATTTGAGGAATCCAACTGATAAGAACACTAGGAGGTCGTTCTTTGTATTTTATATTTAAACTTATTGAAAGTATGAACATAGCAATTCTTTCTAGAAACCCTGCTCTTTATAGTACGCAAAGCTTAGCAAGGGCTGCTAGAGTCAGACATCATTATGTACGCATAATTGATTACGTGAATTGTGATTTAATAATGGAAGATGGCAATTTGACGATTTCTTACCATGGACAAATTATTAAAGATGTGGATGCGATTATCCCCAGAATAGGTGCTTCACATACCAATTATGGCTCAGCAGTCATAAGACAGTTTGAACAGAAAGGCATATTTACTACTTTAAGTTCACAAGCCCTGCTTAAGTCAAGGGATAAGCTCACCTGTTCTCAGCTTCTGGCATCAAAAGGCCTGCAAATACCTCGTACTATTGTTTCTAATAATACCCTTATGTATAATGATTTGCTTGAAACATTTGAGGATAATATTGTGATAAAGCTCATTCACGGTACACATGGAATTGGCGTTATCTTGGCAGAAAATAATAATCA
This sequence comes from uncultured Saprospiraceae bacterium, assembly GCA_964591455.1. Taxonomy (GTDB): domain Bacteria; phylum Bacteroidota; class Bacteroidia; order Chitinophagales; family Saprospiraceae; genus RFSX01. The sequence continues at coordinate 17,697 of CAZQDZ010000028.1, read as the reverse complement.
GGCAGAATCCATTCTTGAGGCTTTTAATAAAACAAAGCAAAAGGCATTGATGCAAGAGTTCATAGCAGAGTCAAAAGGTGCTGACATAAGGATATTCGTAGTAGAAAATGAAATTGTAGGTACGATGAAACGGCAGGCTAAAGCAGGAGAATTCCGAAGTAATCTTCACAGAGGCGGAAGTTCCACTGTAGAACCAATAAATGACAAAGAAAGAGAGGTAGCTTTAAAAGCTGTACGCCACCTCGGACTAAAAATAGCAGGAGTAGATATGCTTAGGTCAAACAGGGGGCCACTGATTCTAGAAGTGAACGCATCACCTGGACTAGAAGGCATAGAAACCACGACTAAGGTGGATATTGCTGGTCGTATTATTAATTTCATAGAAAGAAACGTCACTGTCTAGATGACTGTGAATTCAATCAATTAATACAGTATTTGTGAAGGGTAAGCATGAGAGTAAGTTTTTCATAGAGAAACAAGAGATTAAGCCAGGTGGCACAGCAATAATCAAAATAGCTGTAGGCAAATTGCCTTCTGATACAAGGATAAATATCCAAGCACATGTTTTCCGATCTAAGAAACCAGGTCCTACCACGCTTATATTGGCAGGTGTTCATGGAGATGAAATCAATGGGGTAGAAATCGCAAGAAGGATTCTGCACCAGAATGTTTTAGACAAGATTCAAGGTGGAAGTGTTATCGTAATTCCTTTGTTGAATATATACGGATTTGTAGCCTTCAATAGGTATGTGCCTGATGGTAAGGATGTAAACCGGAGTTTTCCCGGTATCCAAACAGGATCCTTAGCTTCCAGGATTGCAAGAACCTTGACAAAAAAAATATTACCACTTGTAGATTATATTTTTGACTTCCATACAGGAGGAGATTCTAGGTTCAACCACCCACAAATCAGATATTCCCGTACCGATAAGAATTCACTAGAACTAGCAAAAGTTTTCTCACCACCATATATCATTCAGAGTGGGATAATTCCTAAGTCACTTAGAAGGACGGCAAAGGATATGAAAATCCCAATTCTAGTATTCGAAGGAGGAGAATCAGTAAGATTGAATGGACTAATAATTGAGTCAGGGATTAAAGGCCTCATGAGATGTTTGGTTCATTTAGGACACCTCAATATTGAATTGCCTCCAACGAGTTTGAAACCAATTTTGATTAAGAAAACTTCTTGGATTAGAGCGCCTTTATCTGGTATATTTTTGTGGAGACAATCATCTGGAACAAAAGTGAAGAAGGGAGAAAAATTAGGCTCTATAAATGATCCTAATGGGCAAAAATCTGTACACGTCATTGCCAAACGCAGTGGTTATCTTATCAGTCATAATAATGCGTCAGTTGTCAATCAAGGAGATGCACTTTTTCACTTAGGTTATGAGTTTGAAACACTTTGATAAAATATTTCTAATCTTAATTTTGATTCCTCTCTTGTGTAAAGGACAAAAATCTAATCCCTTATCCAAGGATTTAAACGCCTTCACTTCATCTTCCATTTTTAAGCATACTAATTTATCAGTATCTGTGGTAGACATTGTAGAAGACAAAACCATAATAGATTACAGAGGTGATAAAGTGCTAACTCCAGCTTCTTCACTAAAACTTATAACTACATTAACTGCACTAAAAAAAATTGGTCCAGACTATAGATTCTCTACAATAATAGGCCACACAGGAAAGGTAACCTCGGAAGGTATACTAGAAGGTGACTTAGTTATAAAAGGAGGAGGTGACCCTACTTTTGGCTCTGACAAAATTGATGGAAATCCAAATCTAGATGAAGTTACTGACAAGATAGTGGCACAAATTATCAAGAGTGGCATTAACTGCATTACAGGAATTATTTTGGTAGATGAATCCATATTTGACTCCTATCCTATCGCGCCATCTTGGCAATGGAATGACTTAGGAAATTATTATGCCTCTGGTGCATGGGGCCTCAATGTGAACGAAAACCAATACTACATCTACTTTAAAAACAGAGGACAGATAGGAACGCGGCCAACCCTACATAGTACCCATCCTAACATTCCAAATTTAGATTTGTCAAATGAAATTATAGTAGATAGTTCTCATACTGGAGATCAAGCCTATGTGTTTGGAGGACCATACAACTATAATAAAAGAATTGTGGGGACCATACCACAAGGTACAACTACATTCAGTATTAAAGGAAGTATCCCTGACCCACCTACCTTTTATGCACATTATCTTCGCAAAGCCCTCGAGAAAGCTAATATCCAATCTAATGGCATAGATGTAAGATTCAGAAAAGAACGTCGGTTGAAGATGACAGTCTTGGATACAATTTTGAGTCCTGACTTATCGTCAATAATCATGACGGCTAATAATGAAAGTAATAACTTATACACCGAATCAATACTCAAAATACTAGGAAAAAAGTACAATGGCCAAGGCTCAGGTCAGAATGGACTTGCTTCCATTCTCAAGCTTATGCGTAGCTATGGGATAGATACCAAGTCCATACAACTCAATGATGGGAGCGGTCTATCAGCCAGAAATTTAATCTCAAGCTCTTCTATTGCTCACTTTCTCGCTGAAATATCAGAGGAACTTGGACAAGATCTTTGCATCCAACATATACCAAAAGGTGGCTACCAAGGGACAGTATCTGGGATGTTCTCTGGCTCTCGTGCCAGGGGAAAGGTATGGCTAAAGAGTGGCAGTATGGGAAGTGTACAGAGTTTCTCAGGCTACATACAAGCTAAATCAGGGAAGTGGCTTAGTTTTTCCTTAGTCGCTAATGGTTTTTCCGCCAAAAACAGTGTTGTAAGAAAAAAGATGGGAAAATTTCTGACTCAAATTTACGAGAAGACCTAACAAGAGAGTTGATTAACTATTTTTGCTGTCACATGAACATCAAGAAAAATATAAGTTCTTTATTTATCCTTATAATAATTATCACCCTTGTATCGTGTGCCGATCAGTCAAATAACAAGTCACAGGTTATTGTTCCAGAGAGTGAAACAACTGATGTTACAGAGCCTGCAACGAAAAGCAATGATTATGCTAAGAGCGAGGAATTAGAGAGTGATCGCAGGAAGTCTTGGCAGAAGCCTGATTTGGTTATTTCAGCACTAGGAAATATAGACGATAAAGTTATAGCTGACTTAGGAGCTGGAATAGGATATTTTTCGTTCAAGCTAATCTCACTTTGTGAGAAAGTAATTGCTATTGATATTGACCCTGAGGCCATTGAGGTCTTGGAGGGCTTTAAAAGTACAATGACGTCAGCACAACAAGAAAAATTAGATATCAGGCACGCTACTCCTGATAATCCTATGCTAAATAAGCAGGAGGTTGACATCGTATTTATCGTAAATACTATAGGATTTATAGGACAAAGAAGAGCCTATCTGAAAAACCTTGTTTCAGGACTGAAAGAAGGTGGAGAGATTGTTATAGTTGATTTTAAGTCAAAGCGTTTACCTGACTATGTGGATGCGCCAGCGTTTGAGGATAGAGTCTACATGCATATTTTGGAAGAAGACTTGGAAGTGGCCGGCCTAGAAAATGTCATAGCTGATGACACTACACTAGAATATCAATATATTATATCAGCCACTAAAAAATAAGAATCAGATTAATTCATCCTTCAGAATCAAAGCTTCTCTTTCTGGGCCCGTGCTCATCATAGAAACTTGGACACCAAGATAATTTTCCAGAAATGAGATATAATCTTTCACCTCCTTTGGCATTAAATTGTAATCTCTGATATCATTTATGTTTTGATTCCATCCCTTTATACTTTTATATGCTGCTTCTAATGGAATATTTAAGTCATATGGTAATTGTCGGGTATTCTGACCATCAATTTTATACTCAGTAGCGACTTGTATTTCTTCAAATGTATTCAGACAATCCATTTTGGTAATACAAAGATGGTTGACTCCAGTCAGCATAATAGTATACTTCAACTGAGGTAAATCCAGCCAGCCTGTTCTTCTTGGTCTACCTGTAGTAGCTCCAAATTCTGCACCTATTGTTCTCAGCTCCTCTCCCACTTCATTATCTAGTTCAGTAGGAAATGGGCCTCCCCCTACACGGGTACAATATGACTTAGATATACCATATACTTTGCCAATGCGCTGAGGGCATATTCCTAGGCCAACACATACACCTGCTGTAATTGTATTACTTGAGGTGACATAAGGATATGTTCCATAATCTATATCTAACATCGCTCCTTGAGCTCCTTCAGCCAGAATACGCTTCCCATCTTTTAGCGCTTGATCTAGATAATAAGCTACATCTAGAAATTTCATAGACCGCAATACATCAAGAGATTCGAACCACTTCTTCTCTTCACCTTCCAAATCAAATTCTACTTCAGGGTGGATTTTAGCCAGACTAAGGTGCTTATCTCTCAACTGCTTGTATCTTGAATCAAAGTCTGATCGTTCTAAATCCCCTACTCTGATTCCATTTCGTCCCGTCTTATCCATGTAGGTAGGTCCAATCCCTCTCAATGTGGAGCCAATTTTCTGTTTCCCCTTTGATGCTTCAGAAACTTTATCCAAAAATCGATGTGTAGGCAGTATAAGGTGGGCTTTACGAGCAACTACAATCCGAGATGTATCTATATCATTCTCCTTTAGAGCCTGTAATTCTTTTTCCAGAACTATAGGATCTATGACCACACCATTACCTATAACATTGAGTACGCCTTCTCTGAATACACCAGAAGGAATGGTATGTAGAACATGTTTCTTATCTTTTATGACTATGGTATGTCCGGCGTTTGGTCCACCTTGAAAACGGCAGATTGTATCATACTTATCTGCTAGATAATCTACTATCTTTCCTTTGCCTTCGTCTCCCCATTGTAGCCCAAGCAATACGTCTACTTGCATGATTTCTTTTTTTATAGAGTTGGAAAACCAATCTCTATTTGACTAAATGGCAAAAATAGGAATTCATAGAACACATTCACATTTATCTGCATATATAATCTGTAAAATATTGTGTTTTCATTCTTCCTCTCCCATTAGGTTTCTGTCTCTCAGATCATCGAAAATATTATTCAAGTGATACATCTCATCTAATGTATCATCATTATAGAAGTGCAAGACCGGAATACGTCGTATATGCTTCCTGATGCGTTGGCTAAGATTCTTTTTGAGAAGATGAGTGCTTTGTCTTATGCGGCTTATCACCGCTTCCTTATCATTGACATTATATATACTCAGGTAAATTTTTGCTTCACTTATATCAGGTGTCACCTGCACATTTGTCACTGTAACAAAGGCATCCCCATAGATATACTGACCCTCACTTAGCAGCACTGTACTAAAATGGCGCTTGATTACCTCAGCTGTTTGCATTTGTCTTTTAGATGCCATCACTAATATTTAAAATGGAAGATTATATTAAGCCTTGTGTAAATATCGTGTAAATATAAAGTACCGTCATTTAGGATTAGTTCCTATTTTACTGTTCTATTACAAAGTTTATTCTATACGTGAGTCAACTACTTAATAAATCACTTACATATATAAAAGGCGTAGGACCTAAAAAAGCTGAGGCACTAGCTGAAGAACTTGGAGTCCATACACTGAAAGACTTAGTGCACATTTACCCCTTTAGATACGTAGATAAGACTATAATCTTACCTATAAACAGCATCCATTCCAGTTCTGAAAATGTACAAATCAAAGGGACCCTCATTTCAAAGGAAATGGTCAAAGGCCAAAGGAAAAGTAGACTACATGCTATCATCAAGGATAGTAGCGGCGTTATGGAACTCGTTTGGTTTCAGGGGGTCAAGTGGATGAATGATAATCTCATACTTAATACTGAGTATCTGGCATATGGCAAACCGAACAATTTCAAAGGACATCTTACTATAACACATCCTGAAATGGAATTGGCTAATTCCTCCAGAGCTACAATGGAACCTGTATATCATAGTACGGAAAAACTAAAAAGAGTAGGATTCGATAACAAGCTCAGAAGGAAGATACTTGCATCTCTGATAAAAGCGCTGAAATCCTCTGATATCCACGAGAATCTACCCAAATATCTGGAAGATAAACTTCAACTTATCCCGAAGCTGCAAGCGCTCATATGGATTCACTTTCCACCTAATACTGAAGCACTGAAGAAAGCTGAGCAGCGTCTAAAATTTGAAGAAATATTTTACTTCCAAATGCGGGTTCTCTATACAAAACAACTTCGCAGAGTAAAATACAAAGGACTGGTTTTCGGAAGTGTAGGAAAGAAATTTAATAAGTACTACAAAGAGAAGATACCCTTCGAACTTACTAATGCTCAGAAAAGAGTAATAAAAGAAATACGAGCTGACATAGGCTCAGGAGCACAAATGAACCGCTTACTCCAGGGAGATGTGGGAAGTGGTAAAACCATGGTTGGCTTATTAAGTATGCTTATAGGTCTAGATAATGATTTCCAATGTGTTATGATGGCACCTACAGAAATCCTAGCTCAACAGCACTATAAATCAATAAGTCAAAATCTATCAGGGATGGGTATTAGGGTTGCCTTTTTGTCTGGTAGTGTTAAAGGTAAGACCAGAGCACAACTGCTCAAGTTTCTGATGACTGGTGATATCGATATCCTTATAGGCACTCATGCTGTTCTAGAAGATCCTGTTCAGTTCAGCAATCTAGGCCTTGTCATCATAGACGAGCAACACAGATTTGGCGTGATGCAACGGTCTAAACTGTGGAGAAAAGGAAGCACACTGCCACCTCACATATTAGTAATGACCGCCACTCCTATTCCTAGGACCCTTGCGATGACGGTATACGGTGATTTAGAAGTATCCACTATAGATGAACTTCCACCAGGAAGAAAGCTGGTCAAGACCTTACACAAAACAGAGAAACACAGAGCTCAGATAATTGCATTCTTACATGAGCAAATAGAACTTGGAAGGCAGGCCTATATAGTCTATCCACTCATAGATGAATCCGCAAAACTGGATTTGGCTAATCTTCAGGAAGGATATGATAAAATGCTGGAGTACTTTCCTCAACCTAGATTTAAGATGTCTATCGTACATGGGAGAATGAAACCCGCTGACAAAGACATGGAGATGCAAAGATTTGTCGAGGGAAAAACTCAAATAATGGTAGCCACAACAGTCATTGAAGTAGGCGTCAACGTGCCGAATGCCACGATTATGGTAATAGAGAATACTGAGCGATTCGGCTTATCTCAGTTACACCAGCTCAGAGGCCGAGTAGGTCGTGGCGCTGAGCAATCATATTGTATACTCATGTCCAGCTACAAACTAAGCAAAAATGCTAAGCACAGAATTAGAGTTATGACAGAATCTAATGATGGGTTTAGAATTGCGGAAGAAGACTTGAAACTAAGAGGGCCTGGAGATATAGAAGGGACAAGGCAGAGTGGTGTAGAAGAATTTAAGCTATTCAATATAATTCAAGACCAAACTTATCTTACTACTGCCAGACAAGTGGCCATTCGAATACTGGACAAAGACCCTCAACTTGCGGCTCCTGCTAATGCTGTAATCAAGCATTACTTACACAATCACTACATGACTAAAAAAGATTGGGGGCGCATCAGTTAGTCAGATTTTAGTTCTTAATTTATAAGTCTGGATTACTTACAAGCTACAATACATTTCCTGGTGTAAATAAAAAAAAGGGACCTTCAAAATGAAGATCCCTTTTTATATCTCAGTTTAGAGAAGCTCTATATTATTGATTAGTCAATAATTGAAACTTTCTCAAACATTACTTGCTCGTCTACTTGGACTCTTATTAGGTAAGTTCCTACTGGTATCTTATCTACTTTCACTTCTATAACGTTCTTGCCTGCGTTCAGGTCGGTAGCTTGTATAGGTTGAACCAATTGTCCAATTACATCATAGATTCCACCATCTACTTGAGAAGGTCTTTCTACTGATACTTCTACGTTCAATGTTTCAATAACTGGGTTTGGATACACTACAAAGTCTACATCCTGCTTTCCTTCAGGGAATTCAGCAGTAATAGATATAGGCTGACTGTATTCAAATGAACCATCAAGATCCACAAGTTTCAATCTGTAGTAGTATATACCATTTTCAGTAAGCGTCTCATCATCAAATTCGTAGAAAGTGGTTACTGAACTGTTACCAGCTGCCTTAAGTGCACCAAGCTCTACAAAATCAAATCTAAGATCATCTGCTCTTTCTACTGATATATAGTCAGAATTCAATTCAGTTGCAGTAGACCAGAATAGCTCACTAATCGCTCTATCCTTATTCCAGAATCCAGAGAAATCAATTAATGCTATATCCAATACTTTTCTGGTAGTTACACCAGCATCTACATTCTGATTAACCTCTCCTACTCCTAATGTCAAAATATTAGATCTACCGACCAATAAATTGAGACTTGGGTCACTGAATATACCATCTCTTACATCTGAATCTTCAGTATCATCTGCTCCTACATCTGGAGAAACGAAACATAGTCTATTAGATGCATCCGTATCTGGAACAGTAAACTCTACAAAGTAGTTACCTATTGGTATATTAGTGAAGAGGTAATTACCATTGATATCAGTCGTATCACAAGCAACTCTTTCTTCTGAACCGAACTCTATTTCATATAGACATACAATCACGCCTTCTAATCTAGAGTCTGCAGAATCTAAGACATCAAGTGAAGCAACATTAGTTGTATCATCTAACCAGACTGTGTTACCTATAGTACCACCTCTGTAGAATCCAGCATCTATTGTCTTATTACTTTCACCTGATACTACTGTCACGATATCTGTAGTATTCATTCCAAATGCCTCAGAAACTCTACTATCTATACCTGGACTGAAAATTTGTTGTGTCGGTATAAATCCTTCAAGTGCTGGTGACTCAAACTCTAAGTAATAATCTCCTGCAGGTAGTCCTGTAAAGCAGTACTCTCCTACTGAATTAGTTATTGTCGTATTGACAAACTGTCCTGTATTCGCATCGAATATGTTCACTGTTACATTAGGTATACCTGATTCATTTGCATCCTGTCTACCATCACCATCAATATCATTCCATACTCTGTTTCCAATTTCAGCACAGTTGTTTCCACTTGTAAAGACCATACCGCTGCACACTACCGTACATCCCTTATTATCTTCTATAGTCACTGTGTACATTCCTGGTGCTAAATCATCTATTGACGGAGTCGTAGCTCCATTATTCCATAAGTAGCTGAACGTACCAGTTCCTCCAGAAGGTACTGCTGTCACTACTCCATTATTAGCACCGCATTCTGCATCAGTTATTACAAGCTGGCAAGATGGGCCTCCAATAGAATTGACATTAGTAGCACATACTGACATACACCCAACTGCATCTGTAACTGTTACCACATATGGTCCTGCTGGTAAATCCTCAATAGTCTGCGAATTCTCTCCAGTACTCCATAAGTATCCATATGGCGGCGTACCACCTGTGGCACTTACTGTAGCAGTTCCAGTGTTCTCACCACAACTTGCATCTTGAACAGCAACGCTACAAAGCGGTGCATTGCCCGTAGATCCAACGACTACCTCACAAGTAGTAGAACATGTAGCGTTATCAGTTACTGTAACTATGTAGGTACCTGAAATTAAACCAAATATAGTCTGATCAGTACCGCCATTACTCCATTCATATCTGTATGGTAGCATTCCTCCAGTAGCATTAACTGTAGCTGAACCATCTGCTTCTGCGCAACCTGCATCCGTACTAGTTGTCGTACATGTTGGAGACTCAGAGTTTCCAACTTCTATAACACAAGAAGTAGAACATCCAGCTGCGTCAGTAACCACAACACTATAAATCCCTGGTGGTAATCCACCTATCTCAGGCTCTATAAATCCATTATTCCATAAGTAAGTATAATTTCCTACTCCACCTGTAGCAATCACAGTAGCTGTACCATTACTCTCACCACATCTTGTAGCCGTACTTACTATATCACATACAACTGCATTTCCTGCACCCACGGTCGCTTCACATACTACAGCACAACCATTACTATCTGTCACAGTTACAGTGTAATCACCAGGCGCTAATCCTGAAGCAACAGTAGTCGTAGCTCCATTACTCCATAAGTATTCATAACCACCTGAACCACCTGTAGCTGTTACAGTCGCACTTCCCATAGTATCACAGTCAGCATCCATAGAAGTAGTAGAGCACATTGGTGTGTCTGTTCCTATTACAATGCCTTCACATACTGTTGTACATCCATTCACATCGTCAGTAACAGTCACTGAAATAACTCCTGCTGGTAATTGTGCAGTGTTGATTCCTGTGTCACCATTACTCCATTGGTAAGAATACATTCCTGATCCACCGATAGTAGTCACACTTGCTGCACCCATGTTTCCACATGAAGTAGGTGTCGTGTTAACTGTACAAGTCAATCCTTCTCTTACTTCTAAGTCAAGTATTATATTGAACATACAACCTGTAAGAGGGTCTTCATCTCTTACTGTATCCATCACAGACTCAGTATATGTCATCATATTCACTGGCCAGAAGAATTCTTCTCCCTCGCAGATAGATACTGGGACTATCTCATCTGGTCTTGCATCGATGATGGATAGAATTAATCTATCAACTCCTCCACATTGGCCACCTAGCGGTGATTCGAAAACACCCGCTGTCGTATAAGTAATTTGAGTCACTGGCCAGAAGTATTCTCCTCCAGGACAAATCTCTCTTGAAATCTCGTTATCCTGACCTAATTCCAATACCGTTAAATCCAAGATATTCATCACACTACATCCATTCGCATCTGTAGTAACAAATGTCGCAACAGTTGTTGTTGTGTATGTTATTCCATCTATCCAAAGGAATTCTTCTCCTTGACAAATAGACATTTCAGTCATGTTAGGCTGATTGTCACCTCTCTCAGTCAAGTTAAGCACTCTGTCTGCATCACAACCTGGACTTTCTACTCTAACAACCTGATTACCTGTATATGTCATATTATCTACAGACCATACAAAAGGCTCGCCAAAGCATATTGTTACATTATCCACTACATCTGGTGCCTTAGGCAATGCAGAAATAACTAACGTAGCATTAATAATACATCCATTGGCATCAGTAATCTGAATCTGTACAGTTTGTGGTGTATCATAAGTGACACCATTCACTGACCATGTAAATGTCTCACCAGGACAAATAGATGCTGCATCCATTATGTCTGGTTGTAGGTTACATGGCGCAACTCTAAATGAACAGTTCTGCTCAAGGAAGTTACCACAAGCATCATTACCTGCATATCTAACTTCTATAGATCCACCGTCACAACCAACGTTAATTGCTAGTACTGTACCAGCTATAGAACCGTTGTTGTTACATGCACCACTGAATAGAAGTGCAGGTGGAATCCATGTCTGTGCTTCCTCACAAGGAATATCTGTCACTTGTAGCGGACAAGATGTACTGACTGGCCCACTGCCTGTAACAACTACAGTACAAGTCGTACCTATCGCATTTCCACATGCATCTGTTCCTGAGTAAGTTACAATTAACGAACCACCAGAACAGTCAACGTTGCTGCTTGTTACTGATCCTGATATAGAACCTGTGTTACTGCAAGCTCCGTTAAATGTAGCTGCAGGAGGTAAGAAACTACCTGCTGTTTCACAACTTACAGCTGGGAATGTAGGACAAGTAACTACTGCTGGTCCACTTCCGATAATTGGCACTGAACAAGTTGAGCTAATTGCATTTCCACATAAGTCATTTCCAGAGTAAGTTATTGTAATACTTCCTCCGTTACAATTAGCATCTACAGATGTTACTGTTCCTGATACTGTTCCAAAATTGTTGCATCCTCCTGAGAACGATGCATTTGGTACAGGGAATGAGTTCGCTTGTTCACAAGCTACTGCTGGAAGAACTGGACACTGTATAGTTGCAGGTCCTGATCCTGTTACAGTAATTGTACATGTAGTTCCTACTGGATTTCCACATTGATCAGTTCCTGTATATGTCAGAGTGATAAATCCACCTGAACAATCAAAGTTATTGCCTGTCACTGTTCCGTTTATACTTCCGTTGTTATTACAAGCTCCAGTATAAGTAGCAGCTGGTACTACGAAGTTAGGTACGTCATCACAAGATAAAGCGGTTACTGTTGGACATGTGACCACCGCTGGTGCTCCACTTGTTACAGTTGCAGTACAAGTTGTACTTATAGCATTACCACAATTATCTGTTCCTGAGTATGTCACTATCAATGAACCTCCATTACAATCAGCGTTGTTTCCAGTTACCGTTCCACTCACTGTTCCTGTATTGTTACAAGCACCTGAGAATGTTGCAGCTGGTACCTGGTAGCTAGTAATCTGATCACAAGCTACGCTAGGCAATACTGGGCAAGTAATCGTTGCAGGACCTGTTCCTGTAACAGTAACTGTACATGTAGTACCTATTGTATTTCCACATTGATCAGTTCCTGAGTAAGTCACTACTAGACTACCTCCGTTACAATCTACATTCTGAGATGTGATACTTCCTGAGATAGACCCAGAATTATTACATCCTCCAGAAAATGAAGCAGGAAGTGGTACGAATGTGCCTATCTGATCACATGCTACACTTGGGAATGCAGGACAAGTTACTGTAGCTGGTGAGCCACCTGTAACAGTTACATTACATGTTGTACCTATTGCATTTCCGCACTGATCAAATCCAGAATATGTTATTGTCAAAGACCCACCGTTACAATCGAAATTTGAATTCGATACGATACCAGTGATTGATCCATTGTTATTACAAGCTCCAGTATAACTAGCTGCAGGTGGATTGAATCCATCTGCTTGCTCACAACTTACTGGAGTAATCGTAGGACAGCTAACGACTGCAGGAGCACCACTTGTTACTGTTGCAGTACAGGTTGTACTGATTGCATTTCCACAAGCATCTGTTCCAGAGTATGTCACTATCAATGAACCTCCATTACAATCAGCGTTGTTTCCAGTTACCGTTCCACTCACTGTTCCTGTATTGTTACAAGCACCTGAGAATGTTGCAGCTGGTACCTGGTAGCTAGTAATCTGATCACAAGCTACGCTAGGCAATACTGGGCAAGTAATCGTTGCAGGACCTGTTCCTGTAACACTTACACTACAATCTCTACTAATTGCATTACCACATTGGTCATTTCCAGAATATGTAATTGTAAGACTTCCACCATTGCAATCTACGTTCTGAGCCGTAATCACACCATTAAGTGAGCCAATGTTACTACATGCTCCTTCAAAGTTACCAGGAGGAACCTGGAATGAACCTATCTGATCGCAAGCTATACTTGGAAGCGCAGGACATTGGAATGCCGCTGGCTCTGTGCCTGTTACTGTTACCTGACATGTAGTCCCTATCTGGTTACCACACTGATCTGTTCCACTATATGTAAGTGTAAGTGATCCACCTGAACAATCGAAATTCACATCAGTCACAGTACCTCCTATAGAACCATTATTGTTACATGGCCCAGCAAAAGATGCTAGAGGCGGTGCAAAGTTATCTGCTGTCGCACAACCGATTGGTGTAATTGTAGGACAAGTCACTACTGCTGGTGCACCACTTGTTACAGTTGCATTACATGTTGTGCTTATCTGATTACCGCACTGGTCTGTTCCTGAATAAGTTACTACCAGTAATCCACCATTACAATCGAAATTGTTTGATGAAATTACACCTGCAAGCGTGCCAGAGTTATTACATGCACCGCTAAACGTTGCATTTGGTACTTGGTAGTTTGCTATCTGATCACAAGCTACACTTGGTAGTGTAGGACAAGTAATAGTCGCTGGACCTGATCCTGTAACTGAAACCGTACAAGTAGTACTGATTGCATTTCCACATTGGTCAGCTCCAGAATATGTAACTACTAAGTTACCACCGTTGCAATCTACATTAGTAGAGGTTACTGAACCGTTTACAGTTCCACTGTTATTACAGCCACCATTGAATGATGCTGCTGGCACTTGGTATCCTGCTACCTGATCACAAGCCACTGATGGCAAGTTAGGACAAGTTATTGTTGCAGGACCTGTTCCAGTCACACTCACTGTACAAGTAGTTCCTATTAGATTACCACACTGGTCATTTCCAGAATAAGTAACTGTAAGTGAACCACCACTGCAATCAAAATTGCTTGCAGTTACAGTTCCACTTATAGAACCTGAATTATTACATGCTCCAGAATAAGGTGCTGCAGGTACTACATAATTTGCAGTCTGCTCACAACTTACTGATGGTAGGGTTGGACAAGTTACAACTGCTACTGAACCAGATGTAACAACAACATTACACGTAGTGCTGATGTCATTTCCACACTGATCAGAACCAGTATAAGTTACTGTCAATGTACCTCCACCGCAATCAAAATTGCTTGAAGTAACTGACCCATTCACGGTTCCTGTGTTATCACATGCTCCTGTGAAAGTTGCCGGTATTACCTGGTAATTAGCTGCTTGATCACAAGCCACTGAAGGTAATACTGGACAAGTAAGCGTCGCAGGTCCTGTTCCAGAAACTTGTACGTTACAAGTTGTACTGATAGCATTTCCACAAGCATCGCTTCCTGAATAAGTAACTATTAGGTTACCTCCATTACACGTAACATTTGTAGAAGTAACGCTACCTGCTAGTGTTCCACTATTATTACAAGCTCCACTGAAGCTAGCTGATGGTGGTTGGTAACCTGCCACTTGATCACATGCTACTGATGGTAAGTTTGGACATGTCAACTGTGCAGGGCCTGTTCCAGACACTGTCAATGTACATGTAGTTCCAATTTGGTTACCACACTGATCAACTCCTGAATAAGTTATCGTTGCCGTTCCTCCGCTACAATCAAAATTACTAGCCGAGATACTTCCACTAATTGAACCATTGTTATTACAAGATCCTGTGAATGATGCTGCTGGTACTTGGAAGTTAGCAACTTCTTCACAACTAATAGTTGGTAAGCTTGGACATGTTGCCACAGCTGGTGCACCACTAGTCACTGTCGCAGTACATGTCGTACTAATCTGGTTGCCACAAGCATCTGTTCCTGCATAAGTTACTATCAATGAACCTCCGTTACAGTCGAAATTATTCGCTCCTACTGTACCGCTTAGTGTTCCGTTATTATCACATGCTCCAGTAAAGCTTGCTACTGGTGGCTGGTATCCTGCTACTTGATCACACGCTACCGATGGTAGGTTAGGACAAGTTATTGTCGCTGGGCCTGTGCCTGTAACTGTTACTGTACATGTTGTACTTATTGAATTTCCACATACATCAGACCCTGAGTATGTTACTATCAAGCTGCCTCCGTTACAATCAACATTTGTCGTCGTTACTGAGCCTGATACTGTTCCATTATTATTACAGCCTCCTGTAAATGTCGCTGCTGGTACTTGGTACCCGGCAACTTGATCACATACTACTGATGGTA
>CAZQDZ010000028.1:0-2136 GCA_964591455.1 uncultured Saprospiraceae bacterium | reverse complement strand
CACATGCTCCAGTAAAGCTTGCTACTGGTGGCTGGTATCCTGCTACTTGATCACATGCTACCGATGGTAGGTTAGGACAAGTTATTGTCGCTGGGCCTGAGCCTGTAACTGTTACTGTACATGTTGTACTTATTGAATTTCCACATACATCAGATCCTGAGTATGTCACTACCAGACTGCCGCCGTTACAATCAACATTTGTTGTCGTTACTGAGCCTGATACTGTTCCATTATTATTACAGCCTCCTGTGAATGTCGCTGCTGGTACTTGGTACCCGGCAACTTGATCACATACTACTGATGGTAAGTTTGGACATGTTATAGTCGCTGGACCTGATCCAGTCACAACTACTGAGCATGTTGTACTTACTGTATTTCCACATTGGTCAGGACCAGAGTATGTAACCGTTAGGTTACCTCCACTACAATCAAAGTTGTTAGTTGTTACTGTTCCTGATACTGTACCATTATTGTTACATGGTCCACTGTATGTCGCTACTGGCGGCTGATAGTTAGGTGCTTGCTCGCAACTTACTGATGGTAAGTTAGGACAAGCTACTACTGCTGGTGCTGCACTTGTAACTGTCGCAGTACATGTTGTACTTATTGGGTTACCACAAGCATCTGCTCCAGAATAAGTTACTATCAATGAACCTCCATTACAGTCGAAGTTATCCACTCCTACTGTACCGCTTAGTGTTCCGTTATTATCACATGCTCCAGTAAAGCTTGCTAC
The DNA here is from genome assembly GCA_964591455.1 of uncultured Saprospiraceae bacterium. GTDB lineage: Bacteria > Bacteroidota > Bacteroidia > Chitinophagales > Saprospiraceae > RFSX01. The sequence continues at coordinate 1,400 of CAZQDZ010000028.1, read as the reverse complement.
TGGTGGCTGGTATCCTGCTACTTGATCACATGCTACCGATGGTAGGTTAGGACAAGTTATTGTCGCTGGGCCTGAGCCTGTAACTGTTACTGAACATGTCGTACTTATTGGGTTGCCACAAACATCAGATCCTGAGTATGTCACTATTAAAGTTCCACCATTACAATCTACATTAGTCGTCGTCACTTCGCCTGCTACTGTTCCATTGTTACCACATGCTTGATTGAATGAAGCTACTGGGACTTGATAAGAATCAACTTGGTCACAAGGTACTGTTGGTAAGTTTGGACAAGTAATGACAGCTGGGTCTGTTCCTGTAACTACCACAGAACATGTTGTGCTAATTTGATTACCACATTGGTCATTTCCAGAGTATGTTACAATTATACTTCCTCCAGAGCAATCAAAATCTTCCGAAGTTACTGAGCCTCCCAATGAGCCGTTATTGTCACAAAGACCTGTGTAACTTGCTTGAGGTGGTGTGTAATTCGCTACTTGCTCACAACTTACTTCTGGTAAGTTAGGACAAGTCAATGATGCTGGGCCTGCGCCTGTAACATTAACTACACACTGTTCGCTAATTGCATTTCCACATGCATCTGTGCCTGAGTATGTCACTCCCATTGTGCCATCAAGACATCCACTGTATGAAGTAGTTACTAAACCAGATATAGTACCTGTGTTATTACAAACACCACTAAACGATGCCGCTGGTGGCGTGAAGCCTGTAACTTGGTCACATGTAATTGTCACTACTGGACAAGTAATTGTAGCTGGACCTGCGCCTGTTACATTAACTATGCACTGCTCGCTTATCGCATTTCCACATGCATCACTGCCTGAATATGTCACTCCGATTGTACCATCTTGACAACCAGTATATGGTGCCGTAATTGTACCTCCTATTGTTCCTGTGTTATCACACATGCCATCGAAATTCGCTGCCGCTGGTGTAAAGCCTGCTACCTCGTCACATGTAATTGTTACAACCGGACAAGTAATTGTCGCTGGTGCTGCACCTGTTACATTAACTATGCACTGCTCGCTTATCGCATTTCCACATGCATCAGCTCCTGAGTACGTTACGCCAATTGTACCATCTTGACAGCCACTGTATGGTGTCGTAATAGTACCACTTAATGTTCCTGTGTTATCACACATGCCACTAAAGCTCGCTGCCGCTGGTGTAAACCCTGCTACTTCATCACATGTAATTGTCGCTACTGGACAAGTAATTGTCGCTGGGCCTGAACCTGTTACACTCACTATACACTCCTCTGCTATACTATTACCACATGCATCAGCTCCTGAGTACGTCACGCCTATTGTACCATCTTGACAGCCGGTGTATGGTGTCGTGATGATTCCTCCTATTGTGCCTGTGTTATCACACATGCCAT
>CAZQDZ010000027.1:0-67164 GCA_964591455.1 uncultured Saprospiraceae bacterium | reverse complement strand
TACATGTGATATTACACTGACAGAACCTGACCCAATGATTGCAGGTACATGTGTTCTTGAAGATGAATGTCAACTGAATGCGGGTGAGATAGAAGTGAGTGCGGAAGGTGGCGTAGGACCATACACAGTGACATGGACATCATCTACAGGTGGTACACTAGATCAGCCTTCAGGAACGATAGCAATTAGTGGAGGATCATTCACATTCACAGGAGCACAAGGTGGTGAAACATACACTTTCGAAGTGACCGATGCGAATGGTTGTCAACTGTAAGAAAGATAATTCCACTGAATAGAATCTTAGAGATAAAGCAAGTGAAAAAGATACTAAGTATAATATTATTTGTGATGATGTATTCAATTGGTTCAGGGCAGAGGCTCTGCTCTGGACCATTGAATATTACCGTAAATGGTTCATCATCAGGTGTTCCGCTCTCTGTAGATTACTTTAGCTACGATATATTCTGTTTAGGAATGGATGAAGGAGCGATAGAACTACTAATAGATGGGGGGTCTCCTGAATATTTATTCCAATGGAATAATGCAAGCGATGCAGAGGAACTTGTAAATATACCTGCAGGAACATATTCTGTCACAATTACTGATGGAAATAACTGCGCAGACACGTTGTCTATAGACATTGAAGAGATAAATCCACTACAAAATGACATGAGTCTCTTAGAAGTAGACGGATGTGGCATATGTGGATTAACAGATAGTATAGGATCTTATTTCTACTCAGAAATAGATTATATGGTTTACATAGAAGATGTGTATGATGGAATAGACCTAGGAGAGATTGAAGTGTGTACTGAATTGCATCCAGAAACTATAATCATAGAAGATAATCCTACGCTGAATAGAAGTTGGTGTGTAGATGCAGAAGGACAAGGAGCAGCGACAGTTAGGTTGTTTTTTACTGACGAGGAGTTTCAGCAGTTAATTGCAGATGCAGAAGTGCCTTATATCCGATCGGCCAATTTAATTGTCCGAGGATTTAGTGGAGGAGATGGCACACCAGAGAATTACGACATAGAATTAAATGCAGGAAATATTAGTCTGGCACTTTTTGATAATATCGAAAATGTATGGTCAGTAGAATTTACTGTAGATAATCTTCCTCCTAATACGTGCTTCTATATTCTATATATAAGAGACGAAAGTCAAAAAGAATTAGATGAAGTAACCCAACATATAGAGGGAGCTGATTTTATGATAATAGAAAATCCAGTTACAGAAAGAGTGAGATTGAAAATCGATCATATAGGATGTGTGCTTAGTGGCAACATCTATATCGAAGATGAAATTCAACAACTCGTTTATAGAAGCACATTTGTAGACACCTACTTAGATGTATTGTCTTTTGATGTGTCAGATTATGCTGCCGGGATGTACTTTCTTACGATTGAATTCCCCAATGCCAAAATTTCTAAAACATTCAAATTTATCAAAATCACACATTGATAATTGGAATAGTGAATCATCATCTACAAATATTATTTAAAATGATACTCAAGCTAGCGGCATATTGTATGTTGATAGTGGTCATACCAATGACACTATCTTCGCAATGCAATAGCTCATACCCATACAGGGAGAGCTTTGAAGTTGATTTTGGAATTTGGTCTCAGTCCTCTACAGACGACTTTGATTGGATTAGAACCAATGTGCCAACAGCTATTGCAGGTACAGGCCCAAATTCAGCCTTTCAAGGGGATTATTTTATTACCGCACAATCAACTGGTAATGAAAACACCCAAGCACAAATATCATCTTGTCATGCTCTTTTTGGATTTTGCCATGCAGAATTGATATTCAATTATCATATGCTTGGAACGGATATGGGCGAATTGAATCTGGAGGTAAGTACTGATTTTGGTAATACATGGACATCGGTATGGTCAGAAAGTGGAGACCAAGGTCCAAGCTGGTATGTGGCCACAATCGATTTATCTGCATATCTAGAGCAGAATGTTCAATTAAGATATACGGCAAGGATAGGCTCTGGGCCCCTTAGTGATATGGCATTAGATAATGTTAGATTATATGCTTATCAAGAAGCGGCAGTAAATTCAGTTATTCCAGTAAATCCCACTTGCGAGGATGACAATGGTTCTTTAGAGATATTTTTTAACGACCAACTCCTGAACACGGAAATTCAATTTTCATTAGATGGAGGTTTAGTATGGCAATCAGTACTTTCTGATGATGCCGGTAACGTCAGGTATAACAACTTAGCACCAGGCACATATGATATTAGAGCAAGAGTGGACAATGCACTATGTGATGAGTTTGTCAGACAGTATGTGCTTGTTAACCAAGCAAGTCCAGTAGTAACTTATAATCAGTCAACAACTGAGCTATGCACAGACGACCAAGTAATAATTTTAGACCAGGGTCTTCCTGCAGGTGGAGTGTATACTGGAAATGGAGTCAGTGGCAATTCTTTTAATCCAGCAATCAGTGGTCCAGGAGACCATACAATCACCTACACTTTTACAGATGGTAATGGATGTGTAGAAACTGCGACTGATAATATTGAAGTATTTGCACCACCAGCGGTTATATTAACATTGACTGAGGATAACACTTGTGATGGCAATACAACTCTATTACTGAATGGAGGAATACCTTCCGGCGGCACATATATTGGCCCAGGAGTGACAGGAACAAATTTTGATGCAAGCGTTGCAGGACTTGGACAGCATACAATTACATATACATTCACTGATGGTAATGGTTGTCAAGGGATAGCAACTGATCAAATAATTGTAAATAATAATCCATTTGTTGGATTTAATATAGGAGATACTGAGGCATGTATTACGGAAACAGGATTTGACTTATCTAATTCAGTTTCACCTCCAGGAGGTACCTTTACAGGAAACGGAGTTACTGGTAATATTTTTAATGCAATAGATGCAGGCCTTGGAACACATACTTTAACGTATACGTACACAGATAGTAATGGTTGTGAGAATTCAGACACTGCAGAAATTACAGTGATTGACTTGCCTAACGTTACTTTATCGCTAACACAATCGGCATCATGCTCTAATGAATTTGGATTTAATTTGGAAGGTGGTATGCCATTGGGAGGAACTTATTCTGGCCCTGGTGTTGGTGGAACTTACTTTGACATTACTATAGCTGGAATTGGAGTGCATGAAGTTTCATATACATATACAGACCCTATTACGGGATGTACTAATAGTGCACTGCAAGATGTTACAATATTTGAGATACCTAATGTAAGTTTAACCTTAGGAACAAATCAAACATGCCCAGGTGAGACAACATTATTGTTAAGTGGAGGTATACCTAGCGGCGGCACATATACTGGCCCAGGAGTGACAGGAACAAATTTTGATGCAAGTGCAGTAGGTGTAGGCACACACACAATTACATATACATTTACAGATGGAAATGGATGTGTGGCAATAGCTACAGATAACATTATAGTACATGACAGTCCTATAGTAGTATTCAATATAGGAGATAACGAAACCTGTGTAACAGATTTGGGTTATGACCTATCAGGGACAGTGAATCCAATGGGTGGCACATTCTCAGGACCAGGAGTAACAGGTAGCACTTTTGAGCCTAGTGTTGCAGGAGTAGGCACACACACATTGATGTATACATTCACAGATAGTAATGGTTGTACGTCTTCATTAACACAAGATATGATTGTGTATGATTTGCCAATGGTTACATTTAGTCTAGCAGATGATTCTGCCTGTGAGGACGAGTCTGGTTATGAATTGTCAGGATCAGTGAGTCCAGCAGGTGGTTACTTTGTCGGGCCTGGTATAGCGGGTAGCATATTCAATGCTAACGTAGCAGGAGTAGGTGTACATACATTGACTTATGGTTATAATGACGGTAATGGATGTAATGCTGAGGTCGATATTACTTTTGAAGTATTTGCATTGCCGAATGTAAGTTTGACACTAGACAATAATGAAGCTTGCTTAGACGAGACAACTTTACTATTAAGTGGAGGAATACCTTCTGGTGGCACATATACTGGCCCAGGAGTGACAGGAACAAATTTTGACGCAAGTTCAGTAGGCGTTGGCACACATACGATTACATATACCTTCACAGATGGTAACGGCTGTATAGCAATAGATACAGATAATATTATAGTACATGAACTTCCAGTTGTTGTATTCAATATAGGAGATAACGAAACCTGTGTAACAGATTTGGGTTATGACCTATCAGGGACAGTGAATCCAATGGGTGGCACATTCTCAGGACCAGGAGTAACAGGTAGCACTTTTGAGCCTAGTGTTGCAGGAGTAGGCACACACACATTGATGTATACATTCACAGATAGTAATGGTTGTACGTCTTCATTAACACAAGATATGATTGTGTATGATTTGCCAATGGTTACATTTAGTCTAGCAGATGATTCTGCCTGTGAGGACGAGTCTGGTTATGACTTATCAGGTTCGGTTAGTCCTGCAGGGGGGTACTTTGTAGGACCTGGAATAACAGGTAGCACATTTGATGCTAACGTAGCAGGAGTAGGTGTACACACATTAACATATGGTTATAATGACGGTAATGGATGTAATGCTGAAGTCGATGTTACTTTTGAAGTATTTGCCTTGCCGAATGTAAGCTTGACTCTGGACAATAATGAAGACTGTATCGATGGCACGACTTTACTATTGAGTGGAGGTATCCCTTTCGGTGGTACATATACAGGCCCAGGTGTAACAGGAACAAATTTCGATGCCAGTGTTGCAGGAATTGGCCCACACACAATTACATATACTTTCACAGATGGTAATGGCTGTATAGCGATAGATACAGATAATATCATAGTGCACGATAACCCTGTAGTGACATTCAATTTAGGAGATAACGAAACTTGTGTGTCAGAGACAGGCTACGACCTTTCAGGGTCAGTGAATCCAATGGGTGGCACGTTTTCTGGCCCTGGTGTAACAGGAAATATATTTAATGCAATAGATGCTGGAGTAGGCACACACACATTGACGTATGAGTACACAGATGGTAATGGCTGTACATCTTCAGCGACAAATGATATGATCGTGTATGATCTACCAGTAGTAACATATAATCAACCTATTCTGGAAGTATGCGCAGATGAAACCACCTTGACTTTGGGTGGTGGAGCTCCGGCAGGCGGATTTTATAGCGGACCAGGTGTAACTGGGACTGTATTAAATGTAGCAACCGCAGGAATAGGCAATCACACAATTACCTATACATACACTGATACTAATGGATGTACTAATACTGATACTAAGATAATCACAGTGCATGCAATACCAATCGTAGATCTTACCTTAGACATAATGGAAGTCTGTGTCAATGAGACGATTGCTTTGAGTGGAGAATCTCCATCAGGAGGTGTCTTTTCAGGCACAGGTGTAGTAGGAAATACATTTGTTGCTAATACAGCTGGTGTTGGCACACATACGGTTTTCTACACATACACTGACGCAAACGGTTGTTCGAGAACGGTTTCAGATTTCGTTATTGTATCAGGGTTGCCTAGTGTTCAATTATCCTTGACAGATAATCATGCTTGTATTACAGATACACAACTGACTTTAGGAGGCGGATCTCCTGCAGGTGGAACTTATTCTGGTATCACTGTGTCTGGAAATCAATTTAATCCAAGTGTTGCAGGTCTAGGCAATCATGAAATCACTTATACCTTTGTAGATGGTAATGGATGTGAGAATATAGCCACTGAAAATATCACCGTTCATGTTTTACCTGTGGTAGATTTAATTCTGACACAATCAGAAGCCTGTGTAGATCTTCCAGGATTTACATTGAGTGGTGAGAGCCCTGCTGGAGGAACTTTCTCAGGAACAGGTGTAAGCGGCAATTACTTTGACATTGCTGTTGCAGGTGTTGGAATACATGAAATAACATATACATACACAGATCCACTTACAGGTTGTGAAGGAGTTGCTCAGCAAGATGTGGTTATTTATAGTGAGCCTGTAGTAAACTTATTTTTGCAAGATGCAGAAGTTTGTTATAATGAGACTAATGTGGCACTTACAGGTGCTACACCAGCAGGAGGTACATTTAGTGGGCCTGGAGTTACCAGCAATACATTCGATGCCACTGTTGCTGGAATTGGAACGCATACAATTACTTACACTTTTTCAGATGCTAATGGCTGTGAAGGCCAAGCAGTAGATCAGATCGAGGTACTCCCAGAAACTATATTAGGATTAAATGTCCCAATGACGGAATGTGTTAATAACACATCGGTTCAAATAGTATCTGGTACCCCGACTGGTGGTACTTATAGTGGGCCAGGAGTGACAGGAGATATTTTCAATCCTAGTTCTGCAGGCTTAGGCGTACATACAATTACTTACACTTTTACAGATGCAAATGGTTGTACAAATTCTATAACAGATGAGGTAGAGGTTGTAGACCCACCTACAGTATCTCTTAATTTGGATCAGTCATCAGACTGTATTGATTCACCAGGATTTAATTTAAGTGGTGGTATTCCGGTAGGAGGGACTTACTCAGGAACAGGTGTTAGTGGTAATTATTTTGATATTACAATTACTGGAATTGGTAATCATACTGTGACTTATACTTATACAGATCCAGCTACCGGCTGTAGTCAGTCTGTGGATCAGAATGTTACAATATTTGATCTACCGATAGTAGAACTAGATATAACTCAAGATCAATTATGTGAAACTGCAAGTCTTTTGGATTTGACAGCAGGTGCACCTTCTGGGGGTGATTATTCTGGTCCAGGAGTTACTGGAAGTCAGTTTGATCCGTCAGTTTCTGGCATAGGGATCCACACGATTACATATACATTTACAGATAATAATGGTTGTACAAATTTTGCTACAGACCAGATTGAGGTTATTCCTGCTCCATTGACAACTTTGAATTTACCTCAAAATACTTTTTGTGTCAATGAGTCAATTGTTACACTTACAGGCGCTACACCAGCAGGAGGATTATGGTCGGGACCTGGTGTCACTGGCAACCAGCTAGATCTTTCTATTGCGGGTCAGGGAACCCATACTATTTCATATTCATTTTGGGATGGTGCAGGATGTACAAGTGTTTCTGAGGAAACAATTACAGTTTTTGATATTCCAGCTGTAGATTTTGTATTAAGTGATACACAAAGCTGTATAACAGAAACTGTTCACTTGCTGGATGGTGCAAGCCCAACAGGAGGCGTATTTTCTGGACCTGGTGTGACAGGAAACAATTTTAACCCAAGTATTGCAGGACTCGGAACGCATACTATTGAGTATACTGTTACAGATGCAAATGGTTGTACAAATTCAGCAACTCAAGATATAAATGTCAATAATTTACCTACACCTCAGCTTAATCTGATTACAGATGAGCTTTGTATAGATGGTGCATCTATAACACTTTCTGGAGGTATTCCAGCAGGTGGATCTTATTCTGGCCCTGGTGTGACTGGCAATACCTTTGACCCAGCACAAGCTGGCGTAGGAACACATATTATAAGATACTTCTTCGATAACGGAACATGTTCTGCTGAGGCAATAGATGAGCTGATCGTACATGATTTACCAGTTCTGACTATAGATATAACTACTGATGTAGTTTGTAATGGTGATATTGTAGCGTTAGCTGGTGCTTCACCTGCAGGTGGGACTTGGTCAGGGCCAGGTGTTTCTGGAAACAGATTTAATTCTACCGCTGCTGGAATAGGCACGCATACTTTGACCTATTCTTATACTGATGGAAATGGATGTGAGCAGACGATACAAGATGACCTTGCCGTCTTTGATTTGCCTATCGTGGACCTTGTATTAGCTGAAGATGAAGATTGTGAGAGTAATAATAATTTGACACTTTCAGGAGGTACACCAGTTGGTGGAACCTATACAGGAAATGGTGTGACAGGTACTAATTTTAATGCATCTACGGCAGGTCAAGGAAATCACTTGATTACTTACACATTTATAGATGCAAATGGATGTGAAGATCAGGCAACAGATGTAATAACTGTTTTTGCAATACCTGATGTTAATCTAAATCTCACAAGAGATAATACTTGTATTGATTCAGCTCCTGTTATTCTGAGTGGTGGTACGCCTGCAGGAGGAGTTTGGTCTGGTCCTGGTGTAACAGGAAATCAGATTGACCCAACATTAGCTGGCATTGGTACGCATCTTATTAGCTATACTTTTACGGTCAATGGATGTACAGATGTCGCCCAACAAGAGTTTATAATTAATGAGCTTCCTACGTTAATTTTAGATATTCCAGATACACAGTTTTGTTTGGGCGAAAATGTGGCACTAACAGGAGGTACACCAGTTGGTGGAACCTATTCAGGAAATGGTGTCAATGTAGCAACAGGACAATTCAGATCCACTGTAGCTGGCCTAGGAACGCATACGATTACTTATACATTTGTAGATGACAATGGCTGCGAAGCTATGGCTACACAAGATGTAACGGTCAATGATGTAGCTGAGGCTACATTGAATCTAGGAATAGATATGGCCTGTGCAACAGAGACTAATATTCCTCTAAGTGGAGGTAGCCCATCAGGTGGCACCTACTCTGGACCAGGCATTACTGGTAACTTTATGGACGCTACTGATCCTTCAGTTAATACAGGAGCTAATACAGTATTTTACACTTATTTAGATGCCAATGGCTGTGAAGCAACAGCTATAGATATTATCGAAATATCTTCTAATCCTGATGTAGACTTTACGCAACAGGATGAAGATTGTGGAAAGAATAATGGTTCAGTTTCTTTCACCTTTTTTGATAATCCCGATGTGGATTTTATAGAATTTAGTACTGACGGAGGTATAACATGGAGAGATCCAGTCAATGATAATACTGGTTCAGTTACATATAACTTTTTTAGTTCTGGAGATTATGACCTTCTTGTAAGAAATCTCAATGGTACTTGCGAGCATATGGTGGGTACAGCAACTATAGAGAATAATAATGGACCTACGGCAAACGCAGGTTCAGATGTGACTATTTTCCCTCCAGCAAGCACTGTTCTCAATGGAAGCGGCGGAAATATATATAACTGGAGTCCATCTACAGGATTGAACAACACAAGTATTCCAAATCCAACAGCTAGTCCTATAGAGACTACTACGTATACACTTGCAGTTACAGACTTGAATGGTTGTGTAGACACAGATGAAGTGACAGTAATAGTAGTACCACCTTGTTCTGGGACTATCAGCGAAGGAGGATTTCCTTACAGAGAAAGTTTTGAGACTGGAATAGGGCTTTGGGCACAGGATATGGCATTTGATGATTTTGATATGACGCTTACTGATCTGCCTACACCAACTGTTGGTACAGGTCCGGATGCTGCGTCAGAAGGCGTTAACTACCTTTTCGCGGAAGCTAATGGAAATAATAATTCCACTTCTATGCTTAATGGTCCTTGTTTTGATTTAAGAGACCAATCATGTGCTCAGTTCACTTTTGATTATCATATGACTGGTGCTCAGATTGGTGATTTGAATTTAGAGATCTCATTGGATTTTGGCCAGACCTGGACTTCTCTATGGAGCAATAGTGTAGACCAAGGCGATATGTGGGCAACGGAAGTATTAGACCTTTTCGGATTTTTAGATCAGGTCATACAGTTAAGATTTATAACAACTATAGGCAATGGAAATGAGAGTGATATTGCCATAGATAATGTAGAGTTTATAACGACAGGATGTGGATGTGATGACACAAGTTCTCCATTTGATCTTTTTAATTTGGTGCCTGACCCTCAGCCATTCTCAGTAGATATAGACTGTGATGGAGATGCGGATATGTTGGCAGGTGGTGATGGCGAATTGTTCTATTTCGAAAATAATGGAGACGGCACATATACTGATTTGACTGGAACTGCTTCTGATCCTATGCCTAACTTGACACATTTGGACATGACTATCGGTTTTGCGGATCTCGATGGTGATGGAGATTTAGATATGTCACTTGTTGGAAATGAACCATTTAATAAAAGATTTTATTGGAATACGGGTACTAAGTTTAATCCACAATTCACCTTAGCAGGAACAGGAGGAACACCTCCAAACCCAATTCAAGTATTTGATTTTTCACTTTTGGACGGCGGATTTATTATTGGATTTGCGGACCCTACTATATTCTGGGCTGACTTGGATGGTGATAATGATATGGATGCAGTAGTAGGTGGTAAGTTAGGATGGTTCTTGTATTACGAAAATATAGGTGATGAGAATAACCCAATTTTTGCTTTACAAACTGGTAGTAATAGTCCATTTGATGGATTGAGAGCTGATGGTGAAGATGAAGGGACACCAACTAATCCATGTCCTGGTTCTCCTCGTTGCCAGTTTGAATCTGCACCTTTCCTTGTGGATTGGGATGGTGATGGTGATTTAGACATGTTTTCTGGAAATCAGGTGTCTACAGTACAATATTTTGAAAATGTAGGTGATGCATTCAATCCAGACTTTGTAGAGAGAACTGGCGATGCCAATCCATTTGATGGCATTATCTTCTCTGAGGATTCTCACCTATCACTTATAGATGAAGACTGTGATGGTGATTGGGATGTTTTCTATGGTGTAGGTGATACGCCGGATGATGCAGAGATCACATTGTGTGACCTATTGGTAGCCACACCTAATGAGGCAATTGCAAACTCTGATCAGAGTCACTATTGCATAGGCAGTTCTGTTTTCCTTCTAGAACAAGGGACAACAGGGGTCACTTGGGAGTGGGAAGGTCCTAATGGATTTACAAGTAACTTACAGAATCCGAGCATACCAAACATTACAGAAGCAGGAGCAGGTACATATTCCGTTACAGTAACAAATACTCAAGGATGCGAGCATATTAATTCGACAGAGATCACAGTCAGTGGTGCTACCGCAGGTGCTGGGGCGCAAGTATGTATTGAGCAAGGAGATAATACGACTTTACAAGGGTCAGGTACTGGAGATGGAATCACAATAGAGTGGTCACCACCTACAGGACTAAGTAATACGACCATATTTAATCCTATAGCAAGTCCTACTACAACGACAACTTATACATTGACAGTCACAGATTTCTTTGGTTGTCAGGTGACTGATGAAGTTACTATTATCGTAAAATCTGACATTTGTGTCGAAAATGAGCAAACGTTCTTTGCTGACTTTGAAACAACTACTGGAGATAATTTTTGGACCTTCAACACAGCAGCATCTGATGGGGATTTTGTAATAGGAGTGCCTACTCCATATTTTACAGCGGGTAACTTGATGGAAGAAAATGCATTTGATGGTATACAATCACTTGTAACAGGTATAGATATAGGAAGAGACCTTGACTTAGGTCCTGCTACAGCAAGATCAAGAAATATTACACTTAGTGCTACGGCAACCAATATAGAAATATCATTAGCATACTACTTTTCACATGTGTTTACCGCTAATACAAGTGATTTTCTAAATATAGAAATACGAGATGCAAGTAATGGTACGATTCTACATGATGTAGTCAATGAAGTAGGGGCAGGTTTTAATCGTCCAGCAAACTGGACAGCAATAACTGAAGACCTTTCTGCACATGCAGGTAAGACTATCTACATTTGGGTAGAAGCTGCTGACTTGCCAGGAGGAACAAAATTAGAAGTAGGTATAGATAACGTAAGGATCAATGAGACCGTAGAAATACAAGCAGAGTTTTCTCTAGATCCGCCAGATTTCTGTACTGACATAGGCCTTATTACACTAGAAGGTGGTACCCCAGCAGGTGGTGTCTATTCAGGACCAGGCGTAACAGGAAATATATTTGATCCTATTGCTGCAGGACCTGGACAACATGAGATAGTATATACATTAACCACGGTATCTGGATGTATAGCTGCTGCTAGTGTTGATGTAGAGATCTTTGATCTACCTACAGTGGATCTAGCTCTTGACGTGCCTGAAGCATGTGATATTGAAACATCAGTAGTCCTCTTCGGAGGAATCCCTACAGGTGGGACCTATTCAGGAACAGGAGTCACTGGAGATATATTTAATCCATCTGCAGCAGGATCTGGAGATCATGTTATTACCTATACGGTATCAGATGCGAACGGTTGTGAGAATATTGCAACAGATATTTTTGTAGTAAACGCCACACCTGTTATTAGTCTTGTAACTTCTCAAAATGCTTCTTGTGGATTAGAGAATGGATCTATAACAATAGACTTTAATGATGTCTCTGAAATTACTAACATTGAGTTTTCACTTGATGGTGGACTTACATGGGAGACGCCGGTACCTGATGCGGATGGTACAGTGACCTATAGTAATTTGCCAGTAGGGAACTATAATGTATTGGTGGCAGATGCTGACAGTGGTTGTGCTATTGATATAGACGATGCAATAATATTTGATGAACCAGGTCCACAAGTAAATGCTGGTTTAGATCAAGTCGTTTGTGATGGTGATGTAGGAACGACAACCGCTATGACAGGTAATGTAGACAATTGCCCTGGTGGTGAATGTAGACCATGTTTGACTTATAATCTTGAAGGTGATATTGATAATGCTCGTGACAGAGGAAGTCTTAATGATCTAAACAGGGATTTAATTTTTGGAGATGATTATAGTTTTGTTTTGAATTTAGATTTTCCACTTGAAGTTATTATAGAAACGACTATTGGTGACCGTTTTTATGGGAGATCTGGAAATGTGATAGTAGATGGTGTTTCAGAATCTATAAGCACCAGCCCAAATGAGTTTCAGACAGTCATTCATAACCCTGCTATAAGTAGTTCTTATGTAGTCAATATGATTGGACGTGATATTTCTGTTACTAGTATTGTTATTAAAACTGCGAATGGAACCACTCTATATGGTTTTGACTTTGGATTACCTTCTAGTCCAGTTGAGAGCGGTTATATTCAAGTACTAGAGACTACGACCAGTCCAGTATATATAGGGACAAACTGCTTAAGTGAAAGAACTCTTAATGATAGTAATTTAACTTTTAGTTGGTCAGGGCCCAGCAACTTTACATCATCTGATGCTAGCATCACCATGGTGGAAGATGGTATCTATACAGTTACTGTTACAGATGATAATGGCTGTACCGCAACTGACGATGTAACGCTAAGACATTTGGAGGTAGAACCAGGACAAATTTCAGAACCGATAATAGCTTGTCCTTCTAATAATCCTGAGCCTATAGAAAGCTTAGAGCCAGGAAGTTCATGTAACTTATTAGACAATCATGAATTTATAAATGATATTGGTAGCGATTGGTTTCTTCATACAGAGAATGGAGGAGTCGCTACAACCTCTATAGATAATAGTGGACAACTGTCCGGTGACAATTCCATTTTTGTGGATGTAACGACGACTACTCCTGCTATTAACCATATAAGATTACAACAAATAATAACAGGTCTGCTTGCTGGTGAAACTTATGAGATTTCTTTCGAAGCAAGAGCAGAAATCGCAAGGGATATAAGAATTAGAATTATCAATTTAGATGATTTCTCTACACTAGCTCAGCAAGTATTCACTCTGAGTACATCAGTAAATAGTTACTCATTTAATTTTGTAAATAGTGACAACGTCAACAATGTAAGATTTCATGTAGAGTTTGGAAACTCAGAGGAGAATTTCTGGATCGATAATCTTGTAGTAGAACCACAAAGTTGTCAAGAAGCAATAATTGACTATGTATGGGAATGCAGAGAAAGTGATGGCGCAGGAGGCTGGTTAGACTGGGAGACAATCAATGGTGCAAATGGAGAAACCTACAATCCTCCAGTACAGATGACAGATAAGCAGTATAGAAGATTGGCTTCTATAGAAGGATGTGATGATTTTGAAAGCAGTAATATTATTACTATAGAACTGTGTCCATGTGAGGTGCTTGCAGAAGCAGATGAGACAATTTGTATAGGAGAGTCTGTCCAGCTTTCTGCTGTAGGTGAAGGTACAGGATCTTTCGATTATACTTGGTCACCCGCTACTGGATTAGATAATCCTAATAGTGCTACACCAATAGCTACACCAGTGGAAACTACCATCTATACAGTGACTGCTGTAGATTCACGAGGTTGTTCTGTCACAGGAGAAGTTACTGTAACAGTGAGACCAGAACTGGAACTTGATGCTGGACCTGATGAGGAAATATGTGTAGGGGAAGACGTGCAGTTAAATGCAACTTCTACAGGTGGAGTTATATATTCTTGGGGACCTATTACTGGACTCAGTAATCCTAATATAGCAAATCCCGTAGCCAACCCTACAAGCACAACTACGTATATGGTTACAGTAACTGATGTAAATGGTTGTACAGAAATAGATGATGTAATCGTGAATGTATTCGACTTGCCAGATGATTTTGTAGTGACAAGTGAAGATGCAATCTGTGGTGAGGATTTTGGAAGTATAACTGTAACATGGACAACAGTCGTAGGTGCAACCGACCTTGAATTCTCACTAGATGGTGGCGCTACTTTCGAACCAGCAGTGCCAGTTTCGAATGAGACGATCACATTTACAGATATCACTCCAGGTACTTATGATCTGATTGTAAGAAGAGGAGATGACCGATGTCTACTAGATATAGATGATGCTGCGATTCAAGATATTATAGAGCCTACAGTAGATGCAGGCCTAGACGAAGAAATATGTCCAAGCGAAACAGCGGCCTTTACTCCGATTGTTACCGCAGGAACAGAACCATTTACCTATAATTGGACAGGACCTAACGGATTTGCTAGTAATGATGCAGATATCAACGTTAGTGAAGAAGGAGAATACATCCTCCATATCTTAGATGCAAATGGTTGTGAGGACATGGACACTGTACAAGTGAATGTACTTGAATTGGACCCAGGAGAAATCTCTACTCCAGCAATGGTCTGTCCAGAAAATAATCCGGAGACAATATTAAGTGTTACCCCTGCTTTCTCTTGCGACCCTGCTGATACAGGTTGTGTAGAACCTTCTATTGTCTATACTTGGGAATGTAGAGAAAGTGATGGAGCTGGTGGATTTACACCATGGACAATAATTCCTACAGCTAATGGTGAGAGCTATGATCCTCCAGTACAATTAGTTGTAAAGCAATACAGAAGAGTGGCAAGTATTCTAGGCTGCGCAGAAACATATACTTCTAATGAAATAGAGATAGATGTCTGTCCTTGTGATGTTGTAGTGGATGACGTAACAATTTGTGTAGGAGAAGAAGCCGCACTGAATGCTATCGCTACGGGATTTGGAACGATAACATATGATTGGAGCCCTGCAGCGACATTAAGTGATGCGACTGTTGCTAATCCGATTGCAACACCTGACATGACGACTGTTTACACAGTTATAGCAACTGATGAAACTGGATGTGTTTCTACAGCTAATGCAACTGTAACGGTACAAGACTCGACTGTTATTTTCTGTGAAAGATATAGAGTCAGATATGATGATGCCAACTGGCAACAGTGGATGCCTTTTACTGGAGAATGTATAGTATATCTATGTGAAGGTACTGGTATCACTGACTTGCAGTTTGATGGTGGGCCGAATATCAATACAGGCTGGGTATGGAGAGATGAAGATGGCAATATTGATAATGAAGAAGATGAGCTTGTTGTGTTTAACAATCTTGGATTAGACGATGCAGGTATATATACTGGTGAATTGACTAATGAAAATGGTTGTGTTTCTAGATTAAGTTTTGAGGTAGTGGTCGATCAGAATGTAATTGCTAATGCTGGACCTGATATGGCCCAATGCGAAGGCGGTGACCCTGTGACTCTAACTGCAACAGGAGGCATGACTTACTTGTGGGATGATCCAGCAGGATCTACGACAGAATCTATTACAGTCAATCCGTCTGTAACAACCACGTATACTGTAACGGTAACTGACGGCACCTGTTTCGATACAGATCAGGTAACAGTTACAGTTAATCCTAATCCAGTTGTGGATGCAGGACCAGACATTACACTATGTTTGGGAGAGTCAGGTCAGTTAGGTACACAGTTAGAGGCACCATTTAACTCTGGAAACTTTCAAGTAATCAATGCCACTCACCAATCAGAATTGGGATCTATAGAAAGCTTGTTTAACAACGTAGATGATACTGGGGGAAGATCATTTCACGCTACTAGAATCAATTCTGGACAAGACTGGGGTATAGGATATAGTCTTGGAGGCACATTTAGCATAAATGATGTATCCATAGATAGACGAAATGATTGTTGTACTACAAGTGGTAATGGTGGAGTGATACAGATTCTTAGTGGTGGTGTGGTTGTCTATGAAAGTAACATCGTTACTGGATCGGGCAATGGAGAACTTTTTGCAACGCCTGCAATTTCAGCCATCTCTGGAGACGAAGTCAGATATATCTTCAAGAATGGTATGGATACAGAAGGAGGTGATATGCTTAATTTTTCTGAGTTTAATATATATCTCGAAGATCCTACAATGACTGGAAGTCTAACTTACGAATGGAGTCCAATAGAAGGCCTGTCTAATCCTAACATACAAAATCCAATTGTGAGTCCTACTATGACGACGACTTATGTGGTCACAGTAACTGACGAGAATGGATGTACTGGCACAGATGACATTACTGTTATCGTTAATGATACACCAGCAGTAACAAATGTTACAAGTGTAGACGCGACTTGTGGAGTGGACAATGGATCTATCACAATAGAATTTGATGACGTGGCAGGTATTACTAATCTAGAGTTTTCTTTAGATGGCGGTATGACATATGAGCCAATAGTCAACGATTCTGATGGGACCATTACTTATGATAATTTGCCAGCCGGTGTATATGAGTTAGTGGTCAGAGATCCTGTTACACTTTGTGGAGGTGATCTAGAGGAAGTTGTAATAACAGACATTCCTGTGGAAGGAGAAGTGGGACCTGATCATACTATATGTATAGGAGGTTCAGCGACTATAACAGCATCAGGAGGAGCGACTTATCAGTGGGATGACCCTACAGGATCTACCGATGCATCAGTCACTGTGACGCCGACGACAAGTACGACCTATAATGTTACCATTACAGATGCAAATGGTTGTGAGACAATAGATGAAGTGATAGTTGTTGTCAGTGATCCTTTAGCGGTAATCAATGATCCAACTGATCAATGTGTAAATGGTAACGATATAGTCATTAGTGCATCACCAGTGCCAGGAACAGAAGTAGGCGATTCGGGAGTATTTACACCACAAACTGGACTTGCAGATAATGGCGACGGAACTGCAAGCATAGATGTAGCTGTGGCTGGACCAGGGATATATACAGTAGAATATACTTATACAAATGCACTAGGCTGTCCGGCAGTTGCAACTACTGAGGTAGAGATATTTGATATTCCTACCGCTGATGCAGGCATAGATGTCACTATCTGTGAAGGTGACAGCATCCAACTCATGGCAACTGGAACTGGCACTACTTTCGAGTGGAGCCCTGCAACTGGATTATCAGATCCTAATGTGGCGGACCCAATGGCTTTCCCTACTACGACAACAACTTATACAGTGACTGTCACTAGTGCAGAAGGCTGTACTGCGACAGATGAAGTAACTGTAAATGTGAATGAATCACTAGATGCTTCTGCAGTCGTCGTAGAGAATGATTACTGCGAAGATGGCTCTGGAGAAGTCACAGTAACAGTACTAAATGGAACTGGACCATTCACGATAGAATGGCAAAATACTGAAGGAAATGAGGTTGGAAATGCAAACCTCTTGTCAATTGGGGATTACACTTTAACTGGATTGAACGGTGGGACCACTTATTGTATACAAGTAACTGATAGTAATGGATGTACTATAATAAGCCCATAATTGAGATAATTATTTAACACTAAAATTCCAATAGAATAATATTTATTAGGAATCACCATATAGTCCAAAAGTAACCTGGAAGTACACTTAGGATTGTATGTAATAAGAATGAAACAAAGAAAGGATGTTTAAGGTCAATTTAAAATTCGTATGGATACTTATGTCTCTATGTACGGCATTATCAGTATCTGCTCAAGAAATTTGCAACAATGGCATTGACGATGACGGCGATGGTCTCATCGACCTCAATGACAATGAATGCGAGTGCACAAACATTTTACCACTTACTGATGTATTTGGTAATCCTTGTAGGAGAATAGATCTCACCTTGGATGTGCCCGACGCCACTTCATACCAATGGTATAAAGATGGTGTTGCTCTGGAAAATCAGACATCATCAGAGATTGAAATTCACAAGTTTTTTCCATTAGGGAACGGCTGTTATCAAGTTGTAGCAGAGACACCTGCAGGCTGTGTTGCCTCAGAACCTTATAAAGTAGAGGCAGAAGAGTTTTTCGAAGATTTAGGTGATCTTATTATTTGCGAAGGCGATACAATCATTATCGGTGGATTCCCTTTCTTCAAAGAGGGTAAACAACAATTCAAAACAAGTACAAGTGAAGGCTGTGACAGTTTGGTATGTCTTAATATTGTTTTTGTAGACTTCACCAATAAGGTTGTAGACTTAGACTTGTGTGAAGGCGCTACCTTCGTCAGTGAATGTGGAAGTATTACGACCACGACCGATCTGATGCTGATAGATACCATCAGAGCTGTGGGCGGGTGTGATAGTATTATCACCTCCTACGATATTAGATTTTCATCACTGGAAACGCAGTTTCTCGAAAATTCAATTTGCTTTGGTGATACACTTTTCTTTCGGGATGCCATTCTAACAGAAACAGGCACACATACAGTTATGAGTCAGGATCCAATGTTTGGGTGTGATTCTACCTTTGTGATTGACCTAGATGTAAGACCAGAAATAAGAACTGATTTGCCTGCATCTATATGCCAAGGTGGTGTATTCGAGATGGAAGATCTCAGTGTATCCGAGGCGGGCAGTTATGATATTATATACCAGAGTGCAGAAGGATGTGATAGTATAGTAACTGTCATTCTAGAAGTGGACCCGCCTATTGCTGAAACAATTGAAGGCACTTTTTGTAGAGGACAAATATTCGAAAGAGGAGATTTCTCTACAGACCTTGCAGGAACTTTTACCCATGAGTCTTCTCTGGGTGAATGCGATAGTATAATCACTTTTATTATAGAAGAATCTAATGTAGAAGAAAGAATAGAGACAATGGATGTCTGCGAAGGCGGAAGCATTCAGTGGAGAGGAATGACCTTATCTGAGGCAGGTAGATTCGAAGACACAGAAACCAATGCTGGCGAATGTGATGTACTACATGTACTAGAACTAACGCTAACAGCACCAGAGCCAATCATGGAGCAAGCGTCCATATGCGAGGGACTTGATTTCGAATGGAGGGGTATGACGATTTCTGAACCAGGTACATACACGGACATAGAAGAGACGCTTGGTGAGTGTACAGAAATATTTCAACTTGAATTAGTAGATATTCCACCAGATGTGATATCAGAAGATGTAACGATTTGTGCAGGAGAAGTCTTTGATGATTTTGGAATCAAAGAAGATAGCTCTGGTGTGTATATGGGATTAATACAAGTGCCTGGTCAATGTGATGAAGTATACGAAGTGACGTTGACAGTATTAGATGAAGTTGTTGGTGATACGACAGCCATGTTATGTCCTGGAGAGACTTTTGAATTATATGATTTGTCTACTACTGAGCCAGGATCGCATATAGCTACCACAAATTCAAGCATGGGATGTGATAGTACAATAATGGTTCAATTAACTGCTGGATTTTTGCCAGAGATGACGCGAGTGGAGGAGATTTGTGATGGTGATACTATTACTTTCCAAGGTCAGGAGCTTACAGAAGAAGGCTTGTATCCATTCATAGTAGAAAATCTAAATGAAGGATGTGATACCTCACTTATAATTGATCTTCGATTCAGTTCTGAGATAGAAGTGAACGAAAGTGTTGCTATCTGTGAAGGAGAGGTATATGAGCGACATGATCTTGTGTTAACGGAGACTGGGACATTTTCCACGACGTTTGTAGATCCAGATGGTTGTGATAGCTTAATAACTGTCAACCTAATTGTTAACCCAGTTACAGATACTTCATTAAATGAATTGATTTGCGAGGGAGATAGTTTTGAGATAGAAGGAGAGATCTATACTGAGCCTGGAACATACACTATAGTGACAAACAATTTTACAGGGTGTGATAGTACGATTAATGTAACATTAGATTTTTATCCTGAAATAGAGCCAATAGAATTCGATGCGGAGATATGTGAAGGAGAGCTATATATTTTTGAGGATATAGAGGCAGATACTTCTGGAACCTATATGACAAGTGTGCCTTCATTTACTACAGGATGTGATAGTACGATAATAATTCATCTAGATGTATTACCACTCAATGAGAGAGAAGAATTCGTAGAGATATGTCCAGGAGATATCGTGACATTCTTCGGGAATGAATTGACAGAAACAGGTGTCTATACAGAAAGATTCTCCAATGTATTCGGCTGCGATAGTGTCGTCACTTTAGTATTAGATTTCGATTCTGAGTTAGGAGACTTCCAGTTAGAGGAGCAAGTATCCCTAACTATAGGAGAAGAATTAATTATAGAGCCGACAGAAGTGGATGAGAATTTTGTATCATTTCACTGGTTCAATGAAGCGGGTGATATCGTCAGTACTAGCAGAGAACTAGATGGGTTCACACCTTTAGAAGACACATTCTTTGAGCTGGAAGCAGTATCAGTAAACGGATGCGAAGTGGTCAAAAGAGTCAGAGTAGATGTCGAGCTAATAGTAGATATCTATGTACCTAATGTCATAAGATTAGGTGAAGATGATGGTGACGCTGTATTTACTGTAGGGGCTAATGCCTCAGTAGTAGGTATACAAGAATTAAGAATATTGGATAGATGGGGAGAAACAGTCTTTGTAGATTCTCATGATGGCAACTTAGACTCTTATCTTGGTTGGAATGGAAGATTCAGAGGTAAAGAAGTTCAGCCTGCCGTCTTTGCATATTTTATAGTTTTCGAAATAATAGATGGGACAACTGTTAATAAGAAAGGAAGTCTCACCGTATTGAAATAGATGCGGATAAAAATATAATCCCAAAAAACAAATACACTTTTTCTTTGTGCCCTAAGAGAGTCAACTTAACTCTCTTAGGGCTTTTTTATTGGTTAAGGTCTTCAAGATTTTTTTAAACATCAGGCAGCAAAAACCAAGAAATCTATATCAATTATATAAGGATACTCGCTATGTATCCTTTTCAGTTAGACGTCTTGGAGAACTCTGCTTTTCTTAGCAGGTTCTCCATTAAGACTATGCCCTCCCTCTTTCTTTCATTCTTATTCAGTATAAATGGCTAAATCCGTGCATTGTTGGACCAATAATTTAATAATCACTTGATTAAACATTATATTTTATTATAATATGTTATATCTTTAGCTATTATTTTGTCTCCATTAATTGAGATTTCAAGGAGATTGAACTTATAACACCGATAAAAATGGGTAGACTACCAAAAATCATAATTATGATTGCAGCGATGACTGCGATCTTTCTTTGGATGAGTACTGCATTCAATTCTTGCGGAGACAAGGATGACATACTGAATGATACCACTGAGACCATCGATGAGATTATAGATGATACGGATGAGTTTGTAGATGAAATAAGTGAAGACATCTTCTCAGATGATTCAGAAGAATATGATGACTCTGACTTTGTGAGTGGAGATGAGGCTACGGATATAGATTTCACATCGACAGATGATTCAGATGATAGTTATACTTCTACACCTTCATATACAAGTAGTAGTTCTGGTGATTATATGGTTATCGCTGGTAATTATCTTGTGGAGTCGAATGCAAATGGTATGGCAAGAAAGCTCAATAATTTGGGATATCCAAGTGCGGAAATTGGCATCTTTGACCGATCACAATATCATACTGTCATCGCTTCAAGACATGATTCCTATAGCGCTGCATTAGAAGTGTCAAATGCGATTAACAGACAAGGCATCGAATGTTATGTAAAGAAGAGACAGTATTAGTCTTCACTTTCTTTGATATAAAATCATCTTGACACCCAAGGACTCTAGATGATGCACTTTTTTCCAGCTAGAACTTAGTTCATCTATTTCACCATCAGTGAACTCATTCATAATATTGCTGTATAGGATATACTTATGGGTACTCAGGTCATAATTATCATACCCTGGATATGTAGACGCTGGGTCTAGATACTGACGCATGCCTCTCACTGGGTAGGCAGTCCCGATGGGTGAATTGATCACAGAATTATTTACAATATAATTATGCATTTCCTCTTCCATATCATAGAAGGGCCAATGCGCCGCTGTGGAGTCCCATCCCTGCGCTATTTTATCTGGATATACAATAAAGTTGCCTAAGCCCATCATTCCTATCAGGCCCAGAACTATAATGAGATTTTTTTGTCGAGTTAATTGCAGCATCCATAACAGACTGATAAGCTGTATCGGCAGATAGTACCGGTGATTTACAAGTCCCGAAAAAGGTACGGTAATGATACCTAATCCTAGTATGAGGATAATGAGTAAAATATGAAGAGAAAAATGAGGACGCTTAAAATGCTTAATGAAAGAGAGAATGGCCAGATAGATTATAACCATTCCAAAGTCTAATAGTCGCCACACATATATTCCCGTTTGATATATTAAATCTTTGCCAGTTACAATATTAAAAGATGATGACCAAGGGGAATCGCTGTGGAACCCTATCCATCTCGTTTGCCATATATGCCATATTTGAAATGACAAAAATAGGAGGATGGCAGGCAAGAAAAATGGAAGTATTTTTCTTAGTCTGTTATAGATTTTATCTTGATGCTTATTACTACAGAAAAGGAAATACAGCCCGAGGAGAAAGAGCACGATTATTCCACGTACACTTATAAGTGAGAGTATGATACTGCCACCGATTAAGTGCCTTCTATTATTACCCATTATACCAAATAGACTGGCTAGAAATCCGGTAACCAAAATGATATCAGGAGAGACTAACACCGCATGTCCTAGATATAATGGGCAGACAACCATGGCAAGAATATAGGTCCAGTATTTTTCCTTGAGAATGAGCTTGCCCAGCCCAAACGCGTATCCTACATTGAGAATTAAAAAAGGCAGCATAGCAAAGTGTGCAGCTGTTAGAGACCTCCCAAAAAGACGATACACCCCAGCAAGATAAACCCCAAAAGTAGGTGGGTGCCCACTGTCCAAATGTGCAGGCAAGAGCCCTGATAGCAGTCCCTCAGTATAATACCAGTTGCCATGTCTACCTGCAAACTGGACCGTATCCCAGAAGAAAATGTGATTGCTAGCCCAATATGTAAGCAAAGTCATAAGGGTAGAAAATCCAGCCAATATGTATCTGTCCTTCACACCAACAATATTAGGAAACCTCTCAGTAGAAACGGCATTCTGCGTTAAAGTCCTCTTAACATACGATAAAATTCGTATTAAATGTTGTTAATACGTATTCTTTCGTATATCTTGAATTACTTAGAATAAGTGAAGTATGACAAATAAGAAGTTTTATCCAACTGAAGCCGAGCTGGAAGTATTACAAGTACTTTGGGCAGAAGGTCCGTCATCAGTAAGATTGGTCAATAATATGCTCAATGAATCAAGAGATGTGGGATATACAACCACACTGAAGATAATGCAGATTATGACCGAAAAAGGGTTAGTGACCAGAGATACCAGCAATAGAACACATATCTATCACGCCGCTGTAGCAGAAAGTGATACTCAGAATAGCCTATTGAGTAACTTTATACAGAAAGCATATAAAGGTTCTGCCATGCGATTAGTAATCCAAGCACTAGGCCAGCAAAAAGCGACTCCTGAAGAACTAAATGAGCTCAAACAACTCATAGAGAATATGGACAATCGAGATTCAAACCAATAATTCCATGATGCAATCATTACTCCACTCAGATTTTTCCACTGCACTGGCCTGGACACTACTTCACTCATTATGGCAGGTCACCTTCATAGTTTTGCTTCTCCATTTGGTTTTGCGAATACTGCGTCATCGTTCTGCCCAATTGAAATATCTTATTTCTTTGAGTGCATTAGGTCAAGCCTTATTGTTGGCATTGGTCACTTTTAGTATCTATTATATTAAGAATGAAAGTAGTAGTGAAGTAATAGTGTCTCCAGGACAGATGATTCCTCTTGATATTGGAATTCTTGCCACAGCAAATAAGTTAGAATGGATGACTGAATTATTCATAATTTATACACCACACATAGTAGCTGTATGGGCAGTAGGCTCATTTTTATTTTTGTTGAAATTTATTGCAGGATATACATATGTGTTGCACATGGCAAATACGGCCAAGGAAGAAGTGAAGTCTGTCGTAAAGAAAGTCAATAAACTCAGGAAGAAGTTTGACATATCTCGCAAGGTGAGCATCAAATGCAGTGCAGCCATTAGGACACCCATGGTATTGGGTATAATAAAACCGGTCATCTTGTTTCCTGTAGGAATGGTCAATCAACTGACTCCTCAGGAGCTAGAAGCGGTACTCTCTCATGAGTTGGCTCATATAAGGCAGCATGATTTTATAATAAATATCATCCAGTCTATCATTGAATCCATATTTTATTACCATCCAGGTATTTGGATGATTTCCCGTATCATCCATGAAGAACGAGAAGCGTGCTGTGATGACTTAGCTGTGCAAGCTACGGGACATAAAATTTCATATGCTAAAACCTTAATAAAACTACAGGAGCTCCAGCAGCAGCAAGCGATTGCACCAGCTCTAGGACTTACGGGCAAGTACAAACCGTTCTCTAATCGCATCAAGCGTTTGCTCAATTTGCCATTGCAGCTGCCCAGAATTAGAGAACGGGTCGTCTCTATGATGGTCCTTTGCTTAGTGATGATATCAGTAATTGGGCAAGGTAGCTCGTCTAATGCTATCGAGTTTGGAGACCTGGATGTGTATATCATAGATGATTGCCCAGCCAAAGAATCAGAAATAAAGTATTATTTAGATACCATACCTGAACGTAATAGTTTTCATATCAAAAAACGATCAGTAGATAAAGAAGTAGAGCTGCACATGGAAGAGGGTTTAGTAAAATCTCTGAAGGTAGATGGACAGGAGTTTAATCACCTTGATAGAAATGCCTTACTGAATATTATAGAAGAATTGCAGCCGACGAAGAGGAAGAACTTGATCACTGTATTTCCAGATTGTGGTGAAGGCTTTGGCAAAGTCTACTATGTGGACTCCAACAGACAAGCCATAAACCTAGATGACTATTTTGTGATAGATCTAATTGGCCACGAAAATCATGACTTATTGCTCGAGTTAGAATCACTCAAAGGCAATGAATTTGACACACAGTACTTGGATACAATTCAGAAGGGCATACAGCTGCTAGATTGGACTAAAATCCAACAAAATCCAAAAATTCAAATTGATTCTATTTTTGATTTATTTCCACAGCAGTGGAGTATGTCACCGGTAAAAGAAACGTTGTTAGACGATTAGAAACAAAAGAATCATTACAATGAAATTTATTATACAACTGATCTTGATTGTAGGGACAGGCGTTCTATATTCTCAAGAAACCACTCCATCACCCTGGGAATTAAGACCAAATACTGAAATCTTTAAGGTCGTAGAGGAAATGCCAAAATTTGCAGGCTGTAACGAAATAGAAGGATCCGAGAAAGAAAAAATGGATTGCACCCTGAAAAGACTTAATGCCTACATAATCGAAAACTTAAATTATCCTGACGAAGCCAGAGAAAACCAAACTGAAGGAATGGCAGTTGTGCAATTTATCGTTTGGAATGATGGAAGTATAAAGGATATAAGTATTGTTAGAGATCCAGGTGATGGCTGCGGAGAAGCAACGAAGGATCTCGTTCTAACTATGAATGACCTTGGTCTAAAATGGTCGCCAGGCATACAACGAGGTCGGCCTGTGAATGTGTTATATACATTACCTGTAGAATTCAGACTCGATGGTGTCAAAATTGCGGATTACAAGAAGACGAAGAAAATTAGAAAGAGAAGGAAAAGAAATTAAGGTGTAGTCCTTTTATTACCGTTGGTCGAGACTTGCAGTCTCGATCCCATATGCTTGTCGTTTTTACTTCCGTTCGGCTCCGCTCAGTGCAGGCTCTAAAGGGAGAACCGCTTGACTCAAACAACGCTTTTAGGAAACGAGGGGAGCATAGGGCTGAGAGAATTGACCGACGCTGATATGGAAAAACTGCAAACTGAGACATCTAACGAAATTTGTCAAGGATGTATGAACAGTCTAGGACTGCCCTTGACAAATGACGACAGATGATATCAATGAGTGCTTAAGATCAGTAAATGACTAATTAAATTTGGAATGAACGCTTTTCAGTACAAATAATAACTATTATCAGTATTATTAATTAATCAGTGCAAATCTTTTTCAGGAAGCGTCTCCGTGTACCGTTGCACCAATCTCCTCTCACCCCAACAACTCCCTTACCAGCCCAGACACCGTTTTGCCATCGGCCTGACCTGCAAGTTGCTTTGTGGCTATTCCCATGACTTTACCCATATCCTTCATACCAGTAGCGCCCGTATCGCTGATGATCTTCTTTATAATTGGCTTAATCTCATCTGCACTTAGTTGTTTAGGAAGGTATCTCTGTAATACTTCAATCTCTTCTTTTTCTATCATCGCAAGGTCGTCCCTGCCTTGCTTATTGAAGATATCAAGAGAATCTTGACGTTGCTTGATTAGTTTTTGGACCATTTTAATCTCACCAGCTTCATCGAGTTCCTTTCCTGAGCCATTAGTTTTAAATAGAAGGATAGACGCCTTAATGGCACGTATGGCTCTGAGGGCTGCCTGGTCTTTGCTCTTCATTGCGGCTTTAAGGTCTGGCAATATTTTACTTTCAAGACTCATGAATCTAGATTTTGTGATTTTATCAGATTGGCAATATTAATAAATTCCTCAACACTAAGGTGCTCAGGGCGCTTCTGGAATATAGGATCAGTGCAGTCATTAAGCAAAGACTTGAGTGTATTTCGTAATTTTTTCCTTCGTTGGCCAAAGGACACCTTTATAATGTTCTTAAATATTATAGGATCACATGGCAAACTGTAGTCTTCCTTTCGGGTAAGCATTATCATAGAAGACATTACTCTGGGCGGCGGAGAGAAAGCAGACGGATCTATATCAAAAAGCATAGTCGCCTCATACATCGCCTGAGCTCTAATACTGATGATGCCATTTTTTTTGGACCCAGGCGAAGCACATATACGTTCAGCGACTTCTTTCTGAAACATACCAATCATGGTCGGAATAAAGCTCACATTTTCCAACATCTTGAAGATGATCTGCGAGGAAATATTATATGGAAAATTGCCTACCAGATTAAAAGATTTATCGCCAAATATTTCTTTGAGATCGACCTTTAGAAAATCAGCATGGATAATCTGTTCAGGATTTAGCTTCCGATTAAGGATAGCCACCATATCCTTGTCCAACTCTATAGCTCTAAATGCTTCAAAGTGTCCTGCTATAAATTCTGTGAGTACACCTTGGCCAGGACCTACTTCTAATATAGGATGCGGGGCTTGGCAGTTATCCCTAATTGTATCCAAGATTCTGCCTATAACCTGCTGGTCATGTAAGAAATGTTGTCCAAGTTGTTTTTTGGCTCTCATCTGGTATTCTAATAAAAAATACCAAAGTACTTATAATTGAGACGCTAAGGTTATTGCTCTATAATTTACCCTTTGATTACCAAAATCTCTTTAAATAGAACTATCTGATACTATACCCTTATCTTTAGCATTTAGTAAAGCAAAAAGAACAGATGGCGAGTAAGATTAAGATAGGAATCACCATAGGCGATATAAATGGCATTGGGCCAGAAGTAATAATAAAAGCCCTTTCCCACCCTAGTATAACCAATCATATCATTCCAATTATCTATGGCAGTACCAAGGCGCTGTCGTACCACAAGAATATTGTAAAAGAGGCCAACTTCCCATATGTATCAGTGAAGGATGGCAAAAACATCTCCTATAACAAGATTAATGTAATCAATTGCTGGAATGATGAGACCAATATCACCTTAGGCCAACCAACAAAGGAAGGTGGAAAATTTGCCTTGATGGCCATGGAAAGAGCGGTGCAAGACGCAAAGGAAGGACTTATAGATGCCTTGGTTACCGCACCAATCAACAAAAAAGCAATGGAATTGGCTGGATTTAAGCACGTCGGTCATACCGAGTTTCTAGCTGATGCTTTCAATGCGCCTGAAGTGGTAATGACTATGGTATCAGATTCTGCTGTCATAGCAGTTGCCTCCAACCATGTCCCGCTTAAAGATGTGGTGAGCCAATTAGATAAGAAAAAACTCATTAGAAAGCTGAAAGTGCTCAGCAAGTCACTCAAGCAAGATTTTGGCAAAAGCAGACCCACGATTGCTGTACTTGGACTAAATCCCCATGCAGGCGATGGCGGTGTTATAGGCTCAGAAGAGATAGATTTTATAGAGCCAGCGATAAAAGAAGCTAAGAGAAATGAAGTTTTAGTGGCAGGTCCCTATCCTTCAGATGGCTTTTTTGGTGGGTCAGACTTCAAGAAAGTAGATGCTATACTGGCTATGTATCATGACCAAGGCTTGATTCCATTCAAGTTGATGTCATTTGGAGATGGGGTGAACTTCACTGCAGGTCTGCCTATAATAAGGACTTCACCTGACCACGGTACAGGCTATGGTATTGCTGGTAAAAATGAAGCCAACCCAGGTTCTATGCGAAAGGCTTTGTACTTAGCCAAGGATTTGTATAATAATAGGAAAGAGGCTGAATCGGACTCTAAAGATTCACTCAAAACGACAGACAAGCCAAAAGAGAAAGTCGAAGGTTAAGAGAGTTTATGACTATCGCACTTTTTATTGTGTTTGTTGTTTTTTATGTAGCTGGCTATCTTCTTAATAAATACCCTCCTAAAAGGATAAACAGTTTGTATGGTTATCGCACACGAAAGTCAATGGCCAGCCAAGAAAGATGGGATTATGCTCAGAAATATTCTGGTCGCATTGCGAAATCTCACGCATTAATTATGCTTGGGGCTGCTCTCCTTTCTTTGTTGTTTAACTTTTCTGAAACTGTAGATACTGTACTCACCTTTCTAGTCTTCCTATAATCATTATGATGTTAGTCAGAGTAGAAAAGGCCTTAGTTGAGGAATTTGGTAAGCTTTGAGTGGAAAGATGGTAGCTTTTAGACAACTGAGAGGCAAAAAAACATCGAAGCCAAAGAGGAAATCCAAGATTAAGGTTGAGATTTAGGTTCTAAAAAAATCTTTCCCTAGATTGGTTTATTGCTCGTATCGCCCCCAGGCTTCGACGCTGTAAATATAATCATACTGACTAATATGATAGTCAGAGTAACTCTCTTAACGTGTTTTTAAAACGTTTAATTTCTTGAAAGGGTTGTCAGCTTTATCTAATTCATACAACCCATATAGCTCTATTTTGTTGATTATCTTCTGTGCATAGGCCTTATCTGTAGCATATCCAGCTTTTTGGAGGCCTACTGCCCAGGCTTTATAATTTGTCTTATCTAATAAGAACAAATGCACGTAATTACTTCTGTTTTTTAGAAAATTAGAGTGGTCTACCCATGAATCTGACGATATTCCATAGGACCGAAAGCAAGAATCTATAAGATTCCCTTGCGCATCAAAGTCATCGTCCTTATGGTAGTAAGTACCTCCTTTCCAGTACCTTTTGCATTTGATACCAAAGTGATTATTGGCATATATGGCTAAATCACTTTTGCCTAGATTGGACTCATGCAGTGCTTGTGCCATCTTTATAGACGCAGGTACACCGGTACGATACATCTCTGCTATGGCTAAGTCTTTGTATGTCGCTATATAATCTAATGCTTCTACAGAAGGGTTCTCCTTCGGTACAAACGACAATATTCCTACAATGAGGGTTAGGTATAGATATCCCAAAATCAGGCGGTTTTATGGCTGCAATAATCCAAAAGCTATGCCAACTGACGTGTAATTGTCAGATTAGATATCTATCTCAATAAAGTTATTGTCCCATAATCCACGATGACTTCATCAGATAAGACATAGCTGAGTTTATAGGTATAGATACCTTGATTCAGCATCTTCCCGTCTGAGGTGCCATCCCAGATTATAGCTGCTGGATCATCGGAGAAGAACTGCACATTTCCCCATCGGTCATAGACATAGCATTCTACAAACTGTATTTCTTCATAGGTAGAGAAGATTCCCCAGTTGTCATTACCCCCTTCAGCATTGATGTTAAATACATTTGGAACATAGATAGATGGCAGTGGGACAAAGCTACAAGGCTCTAAGTAGACATCTTGCTCGAGTAAGCAAGTTCCATCAGTAATAT
The DNA here is from genome assembly GCA_964591455.1 of uncultured Saprospiraceae bacterium. Classification (GTDB taxonomy): domain Bacteria; phylum Bacteroidota; class Bacteroidia; order Chitinophagales; family Saprospiraceae; genus RFSX01. The sequence continues at coordinate 36,736 of CAZQDZ010000027.1, read as the reverse complement.
CTGCAAGCGTGATTCGGTGTGCTTGTCCATCAGATGGAAAATTCAATTGGTGTATTTGGTTATATCCGAAAGTGCCTTGCAGAATGTCATCGACAAAAACATTGAATTGACTAGGACTGAAAGAAACATTGGAGACAGTAACCTCAAACTGGACTAGGGTCAGATCATCTTCACTATCACTATTTGTTCCATTATCCTGACATTCTATTATCGTCCATTCTGTAAAGGACATACCGCATTCTGGAGAACATGGGGCCACGGCATCTAAGGGCAGCTTTATACTGCAACCCTCGTCAGCACTATCCTTAAAGGTTAGAGTTGTATTCTGATTGTTAGCAGGTAGACTTAGTAGGTAATCGGAAGTGTAGTTGGCTTCTCCTATGATTAAATTATCGAGCTCCATTAAATACTGAGAAGAGAGGCCAGTATTCGATCCAGCAATATTTATAGTAAGGTCTTTTAAGGTAGGCTTGATTAATGAGATCTCCATCTGAGCCTGTTTCTAAACACATCTAACATCCTGACATTCACCACTGAAGCTCACGTAACTAAAATTACGAAAAAATAATTTCTGCTAACATCACGTGTAATTATGCTTGTCAGTGTTGAAATCAGACTATTCAATTCATTTTCAGTGTTTTTTATAAGTCTTTTCACCCACTTCTTTAAGTTGAACGCAGCAGCAGACATTAGCATTACTTTGTTTGCGTTATTTCTTCCTCTTACGTTCATTCTCCTGAGTCCGTAATACTGCTGTAGTAATCCGAAGACGGGTTCTACAGTATGCATACGTTTGAGATATAATTCTTTTCCTTTTTTCGTCTTGAGGCTGTCTTGATAGAATTTGGATTAAGCATAGTTCAAATTGAGGGAGTTCTCTTACTATGCTTATTTGATGAGAAAGAATATCGTTGCACTAAATGGTGAATAAATATTGAGCATCTTATAAGTGCTTAATCTTGCCACTGATTTATGTGCTCTATAATTTTCTCACCATGGTCTCTGGTGTTTTCTATAAATAGACTACTGGTTTTTTTACCACCATTAAGGACGCCTGCTAAGTATACACCGGTCACATTGGATTCACATGTCTCTGGATTAAATGAGGGAACATGGTTCTCATTCTCTTTGTATTCAATTCCTAATTGATTCAGCAGGGTATAATCTGGGATATAACCTACCATAGCCAACACATAATCATTAGCAATCTCTAGGGTCTCTGTAGGCGTACGCAGCGTGACGCTGTCTTCAGTAATATGCGTCACCGCTGTATCAAAGTAAGCAGGGATAGAACCTTCTTTAATCCTGTTCTCTATGTTGGGTAATATCCAATACTTGACTCGCGGATAGAGGTTGGGTTTTCTAATGGCCATCGTCACATTGGCTCCATGCGCCCAGGTTTCTAGCGCTACATCACAAGCGCTGTTAGCGCCACCTATAACGAGTATATTCATCCCAATATATGGATGTGGGTCATCATAGTAATGCTTCACTTTAGCTAATTCAGCACCAGGGACTTCTAACTGTCTGGGGTTATCATAGAAGCCAGAGGCGATAACCACATGCTTGGTGGTGTAGTCAGTTGTATTGGTGCTCACGGTGAAGCCCTTTTGTGTAGGCTGAGCAGAAACCACCTCTTGCCTGAATACAATATTCAGCTTATAATGATGGACAAGACGTCTGTAATATTCTAATGCTTCCTTGCGGGTAGGCTTTTCCGTATGTGATATAAAAGGAATGTCTGCAATCTCCAGATTTTTGCTGGTGGAGAAGAATGTCATGTTGGTAGGAAAGTTGTAGATGGAGTTAACCAAAACACCTTTTTCCAGTATAATATATTTTAGTCCTTTCTTGGAAGCCTCTATGCCACAATTAATCCCTGCAGGACCGGCACCAATAATCACCACATCATACATCTTCAAACCATTAGCTTTCATTACTTCAATTTCCCGCTCTCTCCCTTGTTTATAATTAAGAGATAGGTCTGCTTGTCATTAAGTTGAGACAGAATCTGGAGCACCTTATTGTAGGCCACATTTGTACCCTTTAGCTCACCATACTGATTGTATAATAAATATCGACTATCAGACGGAAAACTTTTAGTCTTTAATTCATTATAGATTGTCAAGGCAGCAGCGGGACCCACTACGGCACTACTACTAGAGGCTATCTCACAATCTCTAATCTCTGCCAGAAACTCTGCACCCTGAATGACTTCGAAGTCAGGCAGAAGCATGATCTCATTACCTGCTCTGAAGACAATATCTTCCGTGTTGGCTATGACGACATCTGATTCCAGCAGTTGTTTTGCTCTGAAAGTATCTTGTGTGATATTAGAGATAAATAAATTAATGGCGTCACAAGGATCAAGAACACAATTTTCGTCTACTTGCCCGTCACAATTATTATCTGCGCCATCGTCACATACTTCTGTAGCTCCCGGGTTGATATTTTGGTCCGTATCATCACAATCTGTATTATTAGTAGCATAGCCAGTAGGTAGGCTGCATGCTTGCGTGGTATTAGAGGCATGACCATATCCATCCCCATCAGCATCCTGATAATATGTGGTAAGCAGTCCCTCATCTACTTGCCCGTCACAATTATTGTCTATACCGTCACAGAGTTCGATAGCACCAGGAGAAATGTTTGAGTCACCATCATTACAGTCGGTATTGTTAGCCACATAGCCAGCTGGCTGTGTACAGGAAGATAGACTAGTGCCAGCATCTCCATACCCATCTCCATCGAGGTCTATATAGTAGTTGGACAAAAGTCCTTCATCTATTTGTCCGTCACAATTGTTATCTATGCCATCACAGAGTTCGGTAGCGTCAGGGTTGATACCCGCATCTGTATCATCACAATCTGTTTTGTCATCGACATAACCTACTGGGATTTCACAAGCATTGACAAAGCTATTGGCGTCCCCATAACCGTCCCCGTCACTATCTAGATAATAATCTGAAAATTGGCAGAATTCGATTGTATTTAATCCATAATCAATATCAGAGACACAGATACACCCACTATCAAAGAACGGGTAGGTGCCCCATGCGCCATTATAGCCACTATAGCCATTGCCATTATCGGGGTAGGTATCATAGTAAGCTATAAGCGCTGGCAGGTCAGGCGTGCTCAGGTCATACATCTTTATCCCATCTTCATAGTAGGATATGTACAAGGTATCATCCTTGACAAATGGATTATGCGGCGTAGGGAAGCCTGTTGTGCCTATTCTATCTCTAAAAGCATGTACAACATTGATGTCCTGAGTCGGGTGCCCTAAGTTTGCTAGATCGACGACAGACAGAGGCAGACCGGTAGGAACCTCTTCAGCAAAGTAGGCATACCCACCATCACTATTTATCCAGCTGCTATGGTTATACCCATTGGAATCATACTGTCCTAGGATTTCAATATTGGACAAATCAGACATGTCCCAAACAAAGAATCCTGTATTGCCATGGGACGCATAAGCGGTATCATTTTGTACAAATACATCGTGTACATAAAAATTAGAAGCAGGTAGCCCAGCTTCATCATCCAGATGTATTTCATCTATTAGTGTAGGACTATCTGGCGTACTTAGATCTAGCATCACAAAACCTTCAGGAACAGTGTTAGACCCAACAGCATATAGCGTTTGTTCGGCGGTATCTATGTAAATATTATGCGCTTTGGTAAAGAACTCTGTGGTTGTAAGCTCATGAGTTACATTGCCTCCAGGTAGGGCAGACATATCAAATATATGTAGGCCTTCATTGCATCCATCACAAACACCATAGACATAGTCTCCATAAGTTTTGAAATCTCTCCATATCGCGGTACTGCCTCCTTCATATCCAAAGACTCTAGTAGGCGTAGTGCAGTCAGTTACATCGACAATCATGATGGAATCCACATTACCGACAATAGCATATTCCTCACCAGTTGGCGTGGTATAGCCCCATACATCGTTATAGGTAACACCACCACTGGATGGCATACCTGAGGGATTCCATTGGCCTACGCGGACCATGTTCAGCGAATCTTGACCCTGTAATGTAAAAGCTAAACAAAGAAAAATAGAAAAGCACGTATATTTAGCAAGTCGCATTATTGCAGATATATGATACATAAAAAGGCATTAAAGCATCTCAGGCAAGACGTCAAAATGCGTGAGATAACTAAAAGTACAACCTATCTGGAACTTCCACAATCTGGAAATGTATATAATGAACTAGTAAAGTCAATTGCCTACCAACAAATTTCCTATAAAGCGGCAGATACGATCTATGGCCGCTTTTTACAACTTGTGGGTGGAGAGTACTTTAGTCCTGAGGATGTGCTCCTTTTAGAAGATGATGAATTGAGGGCAGTGGGGTTTTCTAGACCCAAAGTGACCTATGTCCAGAACATAGCCCGTTTCTTTCAGGAAAAGGCGCTATTTACGTTTGATTGGAACACAATGACGGATGCAGAAATCATCAAATTACTAACCGAAATAAAGGGAGTAGGAGAGTGGACAGTCCAAATGGTGCTGATATTCGAATTGATGAGAGAGGATGTTTTTCCTGCGAAGGACTTGGGAATACAGCAGGCAATGATAGCTGTGTACGAATTGAAGGAGGAGAAAAAGCATCTGATTAAAAAGATGAATGAGATAGCAGAAAATTGGACACCTTATAGAACTTGGGCAACATTGTATCTTTGGGCTTGGAAAAGAGAGAACCCTTGATAACTAAATAAATGGACAATGTGGACAGAATTATAGGGATGTATAAGGGGCACCGCCCAGGTCCTTTGTTTCTTTGTTTTGGCGCAACGCATGGCAATGAGCCTGCTGGGGTAAAGGCCATAGAATTGGTGATTAAGATGTTGGAAGTAGAGCCAATCCGTCATCCTGAATTTGAATACGCAGGAAATTATGTAGGCATAGTAGGGAATCTGGAGGCTTTTAAGCAAGGGAAGAGATTCATAGACAAAGACTTGAATAGAAACTTCAGCCGATCTAGAATCAATCAACTGAGAGCAGGTAAAATTCAAAACCCAACAAGTGAGGATAAGGAGCTGTTAGAAATAGACGATACCGTTAGATTCTTGATAGATAGGTACGAACATTCAGAAGTATTTCTACTTGACTTACACACGACCTCTTCCTATGGGGGGATATTCACAATATGCAGAGATAGAAAGAGTGACATTCAGCTTGGATTATCTATGCATGCCCCTATTGTTCTGGGTATGCTGGAAGGGCTCAAAGGGACCACCTTACACTATTTTACCACAGAGAACATGGGAGTCAAGACAACACCTGTTACTTTCGAGTCTGGACAGCACGAGGAAAGTCTTTCTGTTCCGCGAGCAGTAGCTGCTATTATAAACTTCATGAAGAAAATGGGATCCATAGCACCAAATCTTGTGGAGAATCATCATGAGAAAATACTGATTAGATATTCTGCTGACTTGCCTAAGGTGACGAGGTTAATAGAAAGACATGACATTACAATAGAAGATAACTTTGTCATGAATCCAGGCTACACAAATTTTCAGAAAGTATCACAAGGTGAGCAGGTGGCAAAGGATAAGAATGGTGAAGTGACCATCAAAGAGGATGGTAGATTATTAATGCCCTTATACCAAAAACAAGGGGAGGAAGGCTTCTTTTTAGTCAAGGAAGAATAATTAAAGCAGTAAAGGATATGATAACCGAATCTCAAATAGAAGATATACTAGTGCAGATGGAGTCCAAGGATTTCGAGGATAACTTTGTCGAGGGTCAACCAGATTTTTGGAATTATCTTAATTCTGACGGTTTCAAAGGTCTGTCAGAAGAAGAGCGGCAAATGATGTTCTTTATTCATTCCACGATATACCATACCTGTAGTAAATATCTAGAAAGTGAAGAAGAATTTGATATAGATCAGTTTCAGGAATTCGAAGATCAGAATTGGGCAGTAAGAGAAGATAAGGCTAACCTAGAAGAAGCCTTGAATGAGTACTTCCAAGATTATCCAGAAGAGGACTTATTGGCATTTGCAGAAGATATGCTTGTTGTAGATGAGGATAGTGAAATCACAGAACTAGGTAAAGAGGTCATATTCATAACTGCTAAGAGTTATATAGACTTCATAACGCAAAGTTCTGAGTAGGATTTATTTTAAATCTGGCACATTAATTATTTAAAGTCCACTTTGTTACTGATGAAAGTTGTCGCATCATTCCATGCATAGCCCTCGGGTAAAGGCAATTCTTCCGGTAGGCCCTCATATTCCATATTTACGTATAAGGATGCCGGTTTAGATTTATCTTTAGGAATAATTCTAACTTCTAATGAATCCAGACCAATGCCATAAAGCGTCAGTGAATACTTGCCTCTATTGTTTTTAGATACATCTTTTTTGATTCTATTATTGAGTATAAGACTGTCTACGTTATTGGTGTCAGGAATTTTAATGTAGGCTATATGTGCTCTTTTGGGATTGTACACCTTACACACATAATCTAAAGCAGCGGTGTCTTTTTCTATTTGAGAGCGATAATGAGAAAGACTTGCTTCGGAAGATTGATAATGAGTTGTAAAAGGGAGATGCCATGGCAGTCTTTTGGATGTAGCCTCCTCCTTTAGATTTTGATGTCCTTCATGTAAGTAATCATCGAAGGTAGCCCTGTAAGTTGCGTTGTCTTTGGCATCGTATACATATTTTAGATTTGTGAGTAGCGGCTCTTTCTCAGAAGGTTTAGTCTTGATATGTGCAATTATCAGACTGCTAACAAATAATAGTATGCCGACTACTCCAAAAATCTTTCTGCCTTGGTTGTTCCATGTCCCTGGCATCAAATACATACTTGCAAAAGTACCCAACATTATAAACAGCACTGCACCTGGTAAGGCAGCCAGGCTAAACGCTAAATAGAGATTATGTGTAAGCACGGTCCATAGTCCTGAGATTAGAATAATGAATGCCAATGACAATAGCCAATTATAATTATTTCTATTTTTTGCAATTGTAATTGGTATCATGCAAATACCGAAAAACAGCGCAGGCAATAACATAACATATACGCCAGTAGGCATAGTTAAGAAAATGACTATAGAGAGTAAGGTAAGTAGTGCAAGCATAGCCATTCCCGTCTCTGTTCTACTTTTGGCTTGAAGGATGCGTCCTGACAATATGGCTGTAATAAATAGGGTCAATCCTAATCCGGCAATCAGATACCACTCATGATTATAATAATGATGACTGTAAAAAGTAGCATATTGCGGATACACAGATTTCAAGATACTTGCTAACCCAAAATTCAATGCACAAATCCCTATAATTGTAAATAACATCCAAGCCAAGGAACTAAAAAACCTTGTCCAATGGAACTCCATCTTCTTAGATATAAGAATAATTAAACCAATAATAATTATTCCTAGTAATACTAGCAAAACTAAATCTAGCGAGGATGGATAATGAATAAGCAGACCATAGAAATTGAAGAAGCTTGCATTCCCAGATTCTACCATAGAAAAATCATAATTGCTAAAGTGTTTGGTCATGAGATACATATTCTCACCAGTGTGTTGTATGCTCTCCATGCTTATGTTCTCCACATTGTCAGCTGGATTGTGATAGTAAGAGAACCCATCTATAAACGCATGATTGATGCCTGGCACTTTTCTTTTTTTGAATGCCGTAAAATCTGAGCTATTAGGCATTCTGTTATAAATTTCATAGGAGAGTGAATTGGCTATCGGTCTGATAGATGCTTTTTTCATTTCCCTGACCATCCAGGCATTATTGTCTGACCACTCAAATGAGATGCCTGGCCCTTCGTTACCTCTCGCTTCATAATTGAGCAGGATGCCAATGTCCTCCATAGTATACTTCTTGACATGGAATTGTGCCCCCAGTAGACCCATCTCTTCTCCATCTGTAATGATAAGCTGGATGTCGTTTTTTCTGGGCTGGTCTTTCAGTAACTTGACAGTTTCTATCATAGCGGCCACGGCATACCCATCGTCTGCGGCGCCTGGTCCTTCAAATACACTGTCATAGTGAGCGGCCAGCGCTACTTTTTTGCTGCCTGGCTCAGAACCAGGAAGTGTGGCTATTACATTTTCCACATATGCGGACCGGTTATAGTTGCCAGAGTAAGGCAAGTGGACAAGGCCTGTTTCTACCTTAGTCTCTAATCCCAGTCTTTCTAATTCTTCCACCAGATAGTCTCTCACTTTCTGATTGGCTGTGCTACCTATCGGGTGGGTTTCTGCAGCGATGACTTTGAGGTAGTCCATAGCATTTTCTGCAGAAAATTCAGTTGTACTGCGGGGCTTTACGCTTGTCGCAGACTCCCTTGTGTATGAGAAGAATATAAGTGATAAGGTAAAGACTATAAATATTAAATGACGCAAGGCTTAAATTATATGAGTTAAGATAGTAAAAATTATTTCGATACTATCTTATCTCTATATATTCAAGTATCCATCTCATAATTAAATAGCCTTTCTTGTCATACCTACATCCTTATAAGTTTTAATACGGTCACTTCTTCACCCATATTAATGCTCATTATATAGATACCAGAGGCTAACTCAGATATATCAATATGACCACCATTAGAAATCTCACCAGTCATGACACTTACGCCTTGCCTGTCATATAATCGGTAAGCATACGATTCTGCATCAGCAGCAAGTCCTTTAAGATATACGATACCGTTAGAAGGATTAGGATAGAGAACAGGGGTATCTATCTGAGCCTCACTACTACGGGTATCAAATATTTCTTCTTCAAAACCACTGCATGACCACTCATCTATGATGTCATCAATAGCAAATCCGTAGGTGACCAAACAACTAAAATTTGGTGCATCTTGACAATAGAATAATCCATCAGAATTATACATCGTTGTCTCGCCATTAGACTCGATGAATAGTGCTACAAAATTCCCCATCTGGTATACAGTAATGTTAGCATCACAATCGTCAGGGTCCAATATGTCACTCAAGAAAGGATAATCCTCAAATATGCCTGGCAGTGGGTCTGGCCCTATCCCACCGTCACATCTCCATGTATCTATAGGAGCACTGAGTCCATAGATATCAATGCAATCAAAATTGGGAAGCGCACTGGTGCAGTACAATTGTCCTGTATTGCTGTAGAGCACAGCGGAATCATCTGTAATAATATAAGGAAAGACCTGAGAGCCAAATTGATATAACTCTACTATCGTTCCATCACAATTACTGAAGTCTATAATATCACCTATCCATGGAAAGTCTGTGGCTATATCTGGTTGTGTGCCTGGATCTACTCCTGGGTCATCTTCACAATTGAATGTGGTCGATGGTGTACTTAAGCCATACGCATCCAAACAACTAAAGCCAACAGCATCTGTACAGAATAAAGAGCCATTCTCAAAGTATAAGACGCCACTATCTGGCGTTACAATATGTATGAAACTAAAAGAACCTGAATCATACACACTTATAGTTGTCCCTTCGCAATCAGTTGTATCTACTACGCCTGTTAAGAATGGATATTCGTCAAAGACAGTTGCCGTAGGTTCTGCGGTGCAGTCTACTGAAGCCAAAAACAAACCTGGTTGATCATTAGCACAGCTTGCATTTTGCCTACACCCAGTCATCCCATCAGAATATACAAATAAGTTAACTTTAAGAAAATCCTGTTCTTGACAATCTGAAGGGTTAATGTCAGCTTTGACCTGTAAGGCTAACTGGAATTCAAATAATAAATCTGAACCACATCCTTGTGGGAGTCCCCACATTGTATTGGGATTACCATTGTTTGCACAGCCAGAACCATTAGAGGTAAGCCACCACCCCTGTGGTAAGGCCATGCCTGCTGGTAGAGATAGGCCATTTGCATTCACTAGTTCGTTCTCTCCTCTAGCGTTTGTTACGATCTGAGTATTAGGTTGAAGTATATTCAAATTGACCGATCCATCAGGAAATAAAATCGATCCTTCTGGACCATTAGCAAACGGATCATTAGCCTCTAAATCCCATCCTTCTCCAAAACTAGGTATGAGACCTTGAATCCATTGACAATCATTTCCTGAGCCTACAGGGTCTGCAGAAAAGAACACTGCAATTCCTATACTCACTATTTCACCTGGAAAATATGGTCCTTCAGGATTTTCGTTAGGATGACTTGGTCTGGACGGGGTAATAAATACTTCACTGCAATTAATACGTGCAGTTCTGCATGTCATCTCAGAGGTCTGGGTACAGCCATTCTCATAAGTGGTGATGATAGTTACAGTCACCTCAGTATCTGGTTGTAAATCATCGATTCGAAAGTTATTATCATCCATTGCCGTAAAAAACATACCGTCTATAAATATCTCATGAAATACATCAATCAAGGGGTCCCATCTTATAAATACTGAGCTAGAGGTTATATCCTCACAACTTAATATTAAAGGTTGGATATTTATCATGCCATCGATAGTGGCACTATCACAATCATTATCTAAGCCATCACATATCTCTTCTGCTCCTGGATATATCATTGGATTTGTATCATCACAATCTCCAGCGAGACAAGCAAATCCATCTGGGATAATACAACTGCCTGAAATAGCTTGTCCTACGCCAAATCCATCATTGTCCTCATCTATAAAGTAAGTGACACTTTGATTGTCCACTACATGAAGTTCAATACACTGATTTGCTGGTATCGTAACACAATCAGCCAAGATAAATTCCAAACACAATTCATAGATCCCTACAGAATCTGGCATGGTCAGAAGAGGAATAACGGCACCATCCAATGAAGGCGTCTGTTCTATATCACCCATCCAACTTGTCTGCCAAGTGAAAGTGGCGTCTAGGCTCTCACTATAATTGGAGCATGGATTAATATGTTCGTCTATTGTGGAATCAGGAAGACCCTGATGAATTAAATCAAATTGAATTTCTTCTCCTACACAGGTAGTTATTCTATTGTTAGCAAAGCATAACCCTGAGGCACTTGCATTTTCTGGCATGGCAGGGTCTTGGGCATTATCTGTCAGAAAGGTATTCTTACACGTGCTGAATGCTGTAATGGCATCAGGCAAAGGAAGGTTAGAATTACCATCAGCACCTTCAATAAATAGAGTAAACGGACAATCATCCCCGTTGCATCCGTCTACAAAAAGATAATATGTCTGACCTACATTAAAAGTGCCAGTAAGAGCCCGATCAATTGGAACACATCCACCACCGGACCAAATCACGCATTCTTCAAAGTCACAGCTTTCATATACACCCAGTTGAAGGCCTTGCCCAGTTCTACAAAAGCCAACTTCCATATCTATAGTTAGTATGTCTGATCCTGCTACAAAAGCAAACCAAGCCATGTTATTAGGCACATTGGCATCAAATCCACAGAGCATGAAAGGTTGGTCTTCTTGTATTGGGCAAGGTTGCTCACAGAATGGAAGGCAGGATGTCACACCCTCATTTAAATTGACAGAATCACAGAATAAGCACCCAGAAGGAAAAGGAAGAGCAGCTGATTCACAAGTGCTACAGAATGGAACATTATCCTCGTCACATAATCCACATATCACTGCTACTGAAAAACAATGCTCCAGCTCATCACCATTGCAATGGTCCGTTAGTTTTATACACACTAAGGTGACATTAATATCATCAATCTCTGAAAAGATTAAATCAGGAGGGATTGTTTGTGGGGCAATGTCTATAGCGGATCGGCATGGTAGATGACTATACTCTACACTCACATCACACCCACCTTCCCACACGACACCTTCTACGGCTTCCCATTCCCAGACGTTCATATCGTTGTCCATCCATACACATGGAATGAAATCACTGTTACAATCTTGAGGAGCTATAGATATGTCACTGCCAGGATAGTGATTACTAGGCTGTCCTATCCATCTAAGTGGGGTTTGTCCTGAAATGGAATTAGTGAACAGCGTGGCTGCAAATAGGCAGTAAAGTAATGATCGTAGCATAATGGATGATTGTCGATTAATAATTGTGTATTCCTAAATATAGGGAATTCATAATTATTATCCGACTAAAATTATTAGCAGAATAGAATGCGCTTCTAATTAGTGAGGCATGAAATAATATAAATGAATAGACCATTTAGGCTACATGATTTTTATTGATGGGTAGTTGATTGGACGGCCTTTAGCCATTTTAGCTAAGGAGGTTTTAAATGGCGTTAAAAACAATGGCCGTTGTCTGACGACTGTAAGGAGGAGTTTGGCGCTTGTTTAGCTATTTAAAGCTGAGTTAGCGTTAAGAAATGGGTACAGCCTAGAATTTTGTTTCTTTTTTTCAATGAAAAAGAAAACCGCCGGTAGGCAAGTATAATTAGCTAGCTTCTAAATGAGAAACTGCTCATTTTCGATATCAGTTTAACATGCTAACTATGCGTAAATCTAGAGAATCTGTTGGTTATAGTGCATCTTAGATGCGCTATTCAGTAATATAAATTGATTATGTGAGAATGAATTACTTACATCTTCACCACCCTAATCACACCACCATTATTATTAATATCCTGTATTCTCAATAGATACACACCACTAGATAATCCACTCATATCTATCTGTCCATTTTTCAAAACATTTTGCTTTACGACGCTGCCATCTCTAGCTATCAGTGTATAATTTAATTCAGATAAGGTAGAGCTAACCGTCAGATACTCAGTAACTGGGTTAGGATAGATTTCTACCTCATGTCCAGCAATGTTTAGCGTACTCGTGGTCTGATCTGCACCGTCGCAGTCTTCGTCGATGCCGTTGTTAGGAATTTCTGTTGCGGCAGGGTTGATGTTAGGATTAGTATCATCGCAGTCTCCACCTTGTGAGACCGTGTCAGGCGGTTGCTGGCAAGCGGTAACCATTGAATTATCATCTCCGAATCCATCCCTGTCACTATCTACAAAGAAAATCATCGTTACGCCTTCGTCTACCTGACCGTCACAATTATTATCAGCCTCATCACAGACTTCAGTATTGCCAGGGAAGTTGTTGGGGTCACTATCATCACAGTCCAGATCTGATGGTACACCGTCGCCGTCATCGTCTATGACGCCTTCTGTGCCACAAATAACTTCTGAGTTTACCATCGGGCACCCATTGTTATATTGTATCTCTACCATAATTCTGTAAGTGGTCGCTGCAATAAGATTATCTAAGGTGAATTCTGTATCAGTTGTAGAGCCTGCAAAATTTCCATCTAGAAAAATATTATAACTTTCTGCCTCAGCAATATCTTGCCAATCCACTCTTATCGAAGTGCCAGTGATGTCAAAGCATAATGGAGTAGGAATTTCTCTGACAAACCCTTCATCGATGATGCCATTACAATCATTGTCTCTATTATCACAGACTTCTGTATTTCCTGGGAAGTTATTAGGGTCATTGTCGTCGCAATCCTCATTAGATGGAACCCCGTCACCATCCAAATCTATAATACCTCTTGTAGTACATTCTATTTCACTTGTTAATGATTCACAGCCATTATTAAATACTGCTGTAACAGTTACTGTAGTCGTAGTTCCGGGAAGAATATTTATTAAAAGCTGTTCGGATATGGTTGATGAATTGAAAAAGATGCCATCAGCAAAAATGAGATATTCCTGCAGATTATCTATGTCCTGCCAATCTACAGTTATGGAATTTGTTGTAATAGTGCCACAAGTGAGTAAAGGCGCAACAGGATTAAACCCTTCGTCAATCATCCCATCACAATTATTGTCTTTGCCATCACATATTTCTGGATTATTGGGGAATACATCTGGGTCGTTATCATCACAGTCTTCCTCTGCAGATACACCGTCTCCATCTGCGTCTAGAATTATTTCTTTGACCACACAATTATTAAATACAGGATCATTATTCGGATAACTTGCAGTTACACAAAATTCTACGACATCACCTACAGCTAATCCGTCAAGAATAAAATTACTGTCATTGGGTCCTGGCACATTCTGAACTGGTACACCATTTACTGTTATAGTATACGCATAATCAGCTCTTGCATCTATATCCCACGTGTAGTTGATGGATGAAGTCGTGCAAGCAGAAGCTATATGGGGAAAGATAAAATTTGGAAAATCTTCGTCGATTATTCCATCACAATCATTATCTATCCCATTGCAACAATAATCTATGCTTCCGGGGAAGACGAGAGGATCTGTGTCATCACAGTCATCATCATTTAGTGAAAATCCAGGGTTATCTCCACACATAAGTAATATAGCTGGTCCTGCACCAAACCCATCCCCATCGTTATCTACATAATGATTTATGGTTAGTCCACTTTCTACAACCACTTGCAGACAAATGCCACCAAGTTGGGGATCACATTCGAAATCTATTGCTTCTAGACATATCTCATATAGACCTTCTATCTCGGGTAGTATAAGTGGCGGTATAAATCCTCCGCCATTAGTTATTGGATTATGCTCTATATCTCCTGCCCATGAAGTCGACCATAAAAAGGTGGCATCCAATTCTTCTGAGTACTCACCACAGGCATCTCTATGTTCAGGAATACCATTACCGGGATCTCCTTTGTGTACTATGCCAAACTGAATTTCTTCGCCAGGGCAGACAGTGATACTGCTGGCTGTACCACAGTCACCAGTGACTACCGGATTTGATGGGTCATTTAGATTATCAGTAAGTCTTTCTTCTCTTGTATTGCTGAATGCCGTGATGGCATCTATCTCAGGCAATCCTAAAAATCCTACTTCTCTAATACTTACATTGAATTCACAATCATCTCCATTGCAACCATCTATAAACAGGTAATAGGTTTGTCCTAAAATATAATTACTGGTTTGCAAAGTTTGGTCTGCTGTCGTACAACCTCCAGACCAAACAATACATTCATCAAAATCGCAACTATCATATATGCCAACTTGGATGCCATTTCCAGTAGTACAATTTTCTACTTCAATATCCAGCGTGAGGGATTCTGCGTTGGCCACAAAGGCAAACCAGGACATATTATGAGGGACATTACCCCCATCATTACACAAGACTGGTGGCTGATCTCCGCTGGCATCTACAGGGCAAGGTGCTGGACAAAATCCATTACAAGAATCAAATCCTCGCATTAGGTCTACTGGATCACATAATCTACAGCCGCTAGGAAATAAGAGGTCTGAATCTTCGCAGGTTTCACAGAATGACGAATTTACTTGTCCACAACTGCCACACTGAACCGTAATCTCAAAACAATACTCCAATTCAGTACCATCACATACATCTGTTAGAGTGATACAAACCTCAGTAGGTGTACTACTGTTGGTAGCAAATTCAATCAGCTCAGGAGGAGGATTTTGATTTAAATTCATGCCAACCATCGAACAAGGAATATGAGAATAGAATACCTCTACATCACAGCCACCTACATAATGCACATCTTCTAGGGCTTCCCATGGCCATGTATTTCCGTTCTGATTTTCCCACAGACAATTAGGGAGCTGATCAGTACAATCTGAATCGCCAAAACTTATCGTAATATCGTTTGGTGGGAAGAAATCTTCTGGACCATTGCCTAACCATTCTAATGTTGGATTACCAGGGCTGGCTCCCACAGTCCACTCTAGCATATATGGAGAGTCAGGATGTACATTACCACAGTCATCTATCATCTCCCATTCCACAAATCCCGTTTTGCCACAATCAATAGGATAAAACTCTCCTAAAACGGACAAATCAAAAATAGTCAGATTGGAAAAATCAGTACATGCATCAAATACATTCGTGATATCTATTCCTCCTGGAATATTATCTATCAAGGATTGGATATCTACAACCTCTCTAGGACAGAAAGTTCCTAGAAGAGCATCATTCATGGGATTCACACCTCCAAAATCTGGCGGTACCGTATCATCCACTTCTATGGTCAACTGAGCTGTATTACTGAAGTTACCGCAAGGGTCTTCATAGTTTATATCAAAGGTTATTTCATAACAAGTAGCACCACCTGGATTTAAGTCTGCAGTGGTAACAGTCGCTGGATCAGGCGTAATCGAAAAGTCACCTATAGAAAGACCACTAAAATCAGTACAGTCATCTATTATTACATTCTGTCCTAGTAATATCGCTTCTATCTCTGACTGGATTGATCCCAAATCATCACATTCTATCAACGAAGCCACTGCACCTGATAAGTCTAGGTCTGGTGGTGTATTATCTTCTATGTCAAATTGACCAGTCCAATCGAATGAATTTCCACATTCATCCTCTATGATAAAGTCTACCATATAAGTACCATTAATACATTGTGTGAAATTCAATGGTGTAGGATCACCGCTATCTAGTGTTACAGTAAGGACTGAAGAACAAGCATCTTCAAAGTAATCTACAACTCCAGTGCCATTCGTTATGACATCGTTTATCCAATCTGAAATATCCTGGTCTGTCAAGGCCATATCACATTCAAATATTGGACTAGGTGGTCCACTACCAAGTACAAATGGCGTAAAAGTATCTATAGGAGAAAGAAATACTGTGATGATGATAGAACTACCATTACAATCCAATACTACTTCTACTTCTATTTCATCTGCAGTGTTACAAGAATAAGGCGGGCTGGATTGGATGGCATTTATTCCTATATAAGTGAGGAAACCATTACAAGCACCCGATGAAGCATCTGACCAAGCAACATTAGATAGAATATTGTCTAGGTCATTTTCGAAGTCTGTGGGATTAAGGTTATTGCACTCAATATCACCGACATTGGTATTGTCCTGATCTGTCTGTGATAATACAATACTAGAGGAAAGACTAATTATGGTAATTAGAAAGAAGAGTTGTCTGGTCATAGTTGATAGTTGGTTGAATGATTTTAGCCTTAGCAGCAAAAGAAGTTACTTGATTATGTTGTCTATACTTCTAATGTAAGCGATCCGCAGGATAAATTGGCACCAACTGCTCATGATTAATTAAGAATGATACGACTCTGAACGTTTCCAGAGGTCGTATCATTAACACCCTTAATATTGAGAAATTCGTCTTTTTTCTAATTCATTATTGCAATTTAAATCAGGCACGGTCCTTGCACAAGTAATCTTACTTCCAAAGTGCTGCTATGCCAAATGTTAGCACACCGCTATTATTTCAGCTTATAGATAGGGGATTACACATAATGGATATATGTATATGAATAGTTTTTAATTTTAGTTATAAAATCATTGCACGATTAAGAAACTCGGTATATTTTTGCATGCGCTATAAAGCACGCTTCTTTAGCTCAGCTGGTTAGAGCATCTGACTGTTAATCAGAGGGTCCAAGGTTCAAGTCCTTGAAGAAGCGCTCTAGAGGACGTATCAGAGAATATCTCTTTTACGTCCTTTTTTAATGCCCCTAAGTCATTGATATTCAGGGTGAATATCCATTGTTGACAAGATTTGACTTAAGGGCATAAAAAAAGCCTAGAACGAGTCTAGGCTATGTTAAAATTTTATAGTGCAGCAGATGGCAAAAGCCAAATGGGGCACTTTAGTCCTACAAAGTTTCTTTAAAATATAACTATTCAGGTACTATATAACTGTTGTATAGCCAATTTAAGTCCCAATTATACTATTTACTGAAGTTGAATGCGCCGAAGTTGCTAGTTTAGAGTTGATTTCTTGCAAGAACTCTGCATATCTCCCATTACAAATTTTCCTTTTTACTTTAAGCTAGAAATTCTAAGTATAGCTGTCTTCGCTTTTTGATGCAAGCTGGATTGGTATTCTTCTGGCTTTATATCAAGACATTGCTTAAAGTAATAGGAGGCATCATCATATTTTCCAAGAGACTCTTGTATTATGCCAGCTTGCAGGGCAGCATTACAGGCATAGTAGTACGGTAACTCTCTTCCTTGGACAATTGTGGATTCATAATAAGAAAGCGCATCGGGATAATTTTTCAGCGCATGACTGATGCGACCCATCCTATATTGAAATTCAAGCGTCTTGTGACTCTGGTCTGTATAGAGATAAGCCTTCTGCGCTAATAAGCTATAGGCTTTTTCATAATATCCACCATCTGATAATAGTCTGGCTTTAAGTAACACAGGATCCGGAATAATCAAACTTTGACTTTCTCTTAGGGCTTGCTTGTCATCGTCCACAAGGTCATGACCCTGCGCTTTTGCTTGGCTGAGATAGTACTTATAACCCAGTAAGTTATCGTGGAATATTAGTTCTGCCCATGCTAATTTCTGATAGGCTTCTTTGATAAAATGCCGCCCTTTGAATTGAGAGATATAATTTTCGAGGTATTTAGTACATGATGAATCTAACTGCCTCATCCTGCAGGTCCCTTCCATCAAGTCCAAGTAATGAAATGCCATCTGATCAAGAGATGCTGGTCGCTGAGTCAAGACATTTAGGGCTTTATCATTTTCGCCACTACGCTGATACATCTTTGACACAAGGAAGGTGGCCATAGGGCTGGCTTTGGGATTAAGCCTTGACTGAGGTATGTAGTTAATCGCTTTTTGAGGAAGATTTGCCTGATACATTAATATATACAAATAGATAGCATCTGCCTCTTCAGCAAAGATGAAGTCTTCGTGTAAGTGGGAGTATTCTATAATGGATTCTATTTCTTTAAGGCCTTGTTCTATAGACCCTTCTATGCCAAAAAGATTTTTTATCATTCCGGGTAAGGATACCGTTTCAGCTAGAGAATGAATGACACTTAGGCTTTTTTTGTTGTAGATAAAATCTGGGAATAACTTATCATTTTCCTTCAGTAATTCGTAAGCCTTCAGTAACTCTCTTCCTGACCTTAGCAACTGGTTAAATTTGGAACGAATAATGGCAGAGTGTAAGAGCATTTCTGCCTCTGCAAATCGCTTGTATGGATTGTTGTCATCCAGCTCTTTTCTGAGGCGCTTGCGGTATTTTTCTTGCTGTTTTTGTGAGGCTTTTAGCAGACGTTCATCTTCCGTTATAAATAAGTGAAAAAAGTTCTTGTAACTATCTAAATGGAGATAAGCTAGGTTGTCTGTATCTCCATTTATTAATATTTCAAGCTTTTGATTTGCAGTCTCTAATCGTAGATTAAGAATATCTTCGTATATCTGTCTAGCATCTGAATCATATTGGAAGTAGGCAGAGGATTGGGCACTGGTGTAGCCAGTAGTGTACAGCAGTATAATTGTCGCTATGTATTCAAGATGCTTCCTCATAAGAATGAAGGCAAAGATAGACTGTATATGACAAGGCAGTCAAGAAAGTTTTGATGAGATATTATCAGGTTAAGGGGCATAAAAAAAGCCCAGATGTTACACCTGAGCTTCAAATTTATTTTCTTTCAAAAGAATGCTATTTTGCTGCTACTTCTTCTTCTATACCTGCTATAGAATGATCCACTAGAACTCGGCCACAGTGCTCACATGCCAAAAGTTCCTTTCTCATGCCTATTTCAATCTGCAATTGAGGTGGGATTCTATTGAAACAGCCACCACAAGATCCTCTTCTATGGGTTACGACTGCGAGCCCATTTCTATAAGCAGCTCTTGCCTTATCATAAGCTTTAAGCAATCTGTCATCTATCTTGTTTCTCTGCTTTTCTGATTTATTCTGTAGTGTTTTTTCCTCCTTTTCGGTCTTCTCTATAATTTTTTGGAGCTCCTCTTTCTTTTCCGTTAGATCAGAATTTTTTTCTTCCATAGCCGAAGTTGTGCTTTCCATCACCTCCTGCTTGCCCTCTTTTTCTCCTGTGGCTTCACGTATTCTTTTCTGAGATAGTTGGATTTCAAGACCTTGCAGCTCTATCTCCTTTTGCAAAGCTTCGAATTCTCTATTATTTTTTACATCGTCTAGTTGCTTAGTATATCTCTCACTTAACGTCTCTGCAGTTTTGATGTTTTCATTGTGCTTAGCAATCCTATCATCTATGTCAGAAATCTGATTACTAAGTTTTTTAATCCGAGTATCAAATCCTAAAATTTCATCTTCTAAATCACTGACCTCTATAGGTAATGCACCTTTAAGTAGTTTTACCGAATCGATTTTAGAATCGATTGTCTGTAATTGAAACAGGTCTGTCAGTTTTTCCTCTACTGTTGTGGATGTCACTTTCTTTTTTGCCATTTCTCTTAATTTGAGTCCTATGAATAGAATTACACAAAGTAATTAACGGGATTCGTGTTCACTTTTGTGCAATGGGCTGCAAAAGTACTAAATTTTGTATTCAAAAGCACTTGAAGCATTTTTGTTGTATGATGTTCGCTTTCGTAATGTCCGATGTCTGCAATCACTATTTGTCCATCTGCATCGAAGAACTCATGATATTTGAAATCTGATGAGATAAATATGTCTGCTCCTAAGGCTTTCGCATCCTCAAGTAAGAATCTGCCTGACCCGCCACAAACTGCCACAGTCTCTATTGGCTGGCCTAGTAAAGCAGTATGTTTCACACAACTTACAGCCATCTTAGTTTTGAGATATTCTAAGAAGGCATGCTCCTCCATAGAGGCTATTTTTCCTATAATCCCAGACCCCACTTTCTCTTCGCCAAGCTCAGGCTTTACTCTTAGAATCTTTATGTCGCTTAGACCTAATATTTTTGCAATGTTGGTATTGACTCCATGGTCATAGACATTATCAAGGTTAGTATGAATGGCAAAAAGGTTTACATCATGTTTGATGGCCATCTTTACACATCGCTGGATATAATTCTGATCCGTTAGTCTTTTAAGACCAGAGAATATAATCGGATGATGGCTGACAATCAGATTACAACCCATTTTCACTGCTTCTGATATTACAGATTCGGTTACATCCAAACTTACCAGAATCCCTCTGACACTGTCTGAATACGAACCCACTAACAGACCACTATTATCATACGCTTCCTGGTAAGCATTGGGAGCTATTCTATGTAGATAATCAGCGACTGCTTGCACATTGATTTCAGACATATCTAAGATTGATTTGAGATTTTTTCTATGATGTTTGTAGAGGAATATCCTTCTTTAGTAGGGACTATAACCACCTGTCCGCCATGAGCCTTTACTTCTGATGCTCCGACAATCTCATTTATAGTGTAATCTCCTCCTTTGACAAGTACATCAGGCATGAGTGTCTTGATTAAAGATAGTGGCGTATCCTCGGAAAATGAAACAACTGCATCTACATCCATCATTGCACTAAGGACAGTCATTCTATCTTCTAAGATATTGATAGGTCGATTATTGCCTTTGAGTCTTTGGACAGAAGCATCATCATTCACCGCGACGATTAGCAAGGTCCCGCATGCTTTCGCAGCAGCTAAACAGCTAACGTGACCTGCATGTATGACATCAAAGCATCCATTGGTAAATACTAGTTTGTCTGCTTCAGTTCTGTGCTTCTTCAGCCATGCCGACAGGCGTTCTTGATTGAGTATCTTTTCAATCATTTAGTTTGCTTTTATTATACAAAGGCAAAATGATTAGGAATAGTATTCCAAAAACGATATTTCCAAAGATGTTGATCGTGAAGAAGATGATATTGGAAAAAGAAAATGCATCTGCACTACTGATGCCATATATGATTAGAGATTGTGTAATCAGAAGATGATAACTGCCCATTCCCCCAGGTGATGGAAACACCATGCCTAATGTCCCAAATACAAAGACCACTAGACCTGCTACAGCACTTAGGTGAGCAACAGGGTGAAAGGCAAAAAAGCACAGATAAGTCATCAAATAATAGCATACCCATATTCCTATAGTATAGGCTATCAGTAAGAGCGGATTCTTGACATTTCTTAAAGAGGTAATTCCTTCAAAGAAGCCCTTCCATAACTTCTGAACTTTAAGCAAAAATGGACTTTTTAAATCTTGACGATTAATGACTTTTATTAAAACAATAAAAGCAACCATGCCCAATAATGCTAGTATAGCTAGAATGGTAATCGTTCCAGTACTTGGTGACACGAAATTTTCTACAAAGTATTCCCTGAATGTATCGTACGAGAGTATGAGTGCTAATCCAATAACTATCAGTAGGCATAGGATATCCAATATTCTATCTAGTACAACAGTACCTACAGTAGTCTCAAAGGGTATGTCCTCATACTTAGATAGGGCCCCTGTCTTTATTAATTCACCAACTCTAGGAAAAGCCAGATTGGTGAAATAGCCTATCATCAAAGCCCCTAGAGAATTTATGACACTTGGTCTGTAGCCTACAGATTCTAACATCTGATTCCATCTTAATGCTCTGAAGAAATTACTCAGCATATATATGATAAGAATGACAGCAAGCCAGATTAATCTGACAGACTTAAAGTCATCTGTTATCTTTCGTAGAAGAGAGCAATCTTCAGTTGGAATCCCTTTCAAGGCACATTCTTCTAGATAAGCTGCCTCATTATTTCTAAATAATAGATAAAGGATGATAAACCCCACTACTAGGAAAATGACAAATTTCAGTATTGAGGTTAGAGAGAATTTCACCTTATTTTGTTACGACAAGAGGTTTTTTTCATTGGGGAAAATCGTAACCGCTTTGTATTCTTTGGCTTCTTCTGGAGTCATCCACCCGTAAGATATAATGATAACGATATCTCCCACAGCGCATTTTCTAGCAGCAGCACCATTCAGACAAATAACACCTGAGCCTCTTTCACCAGTAATCACATAGGTCTCCAATCTCTCGCCGTTATTATTATTGACGATTTGGACTCTTTCTCCGTCCAGGATATTAGCGGCTTCTAATAATTCCTCATCTATGGTGATAGAACCGACATAATTGAGGTTAGCCTGAGTTATCGTGGCCCTGTGTATTTTCGATTTATGTATTTGTAGTAACATAGCGGCAAATTTATAGAAAAGGTCTAACTGAAGTCATAATTTTTTTATCCCGCTCTTAATTCCGAAACCAACAAACCTCCCATACACCCATCTAGCTCCGTGAACCATGCACCCTTGTCCCCATCATCCTTCTTCTTTTAGAATCATATTATCTATCAGTCGCACCTTGCCAGCCCATACCGCAGTACAGGCCACCACATACTTATGGTCAGCCATTTTCTTTACTGGTTTCAAGGTATGACCATCTGCTATTACAAAATATTCAGGTCTGAACTGAGGGATTGACAGCTTAGCTATCGCTTTTTTCTTGAGAATTGCTGGTGTGTATTTATCTTGATTCACCTTGACATAACTTAAAGTCTCAAAAAGCACAGTGGCCTCTGTTCTGATTTTCTTTTTGAGTCTTACATTTCGGGAACTCATTGCCAGGCCATCATCCGCTCTTTTTATAGGACAGACGACAAGTTTGGTTTTCATCTTTAATGTGTGGAGCATATGAGCAATAATGGTAAACTGCTGAAAATCTTTTTGACCCATATATAAGTGGCTGGGATTGACAATGCTTAGTAGTCTGTGTACTACTTGGACCACACCTTCAAAATGACCCGGTCTATTAGGACCCTCCATGTACTTAGTCAGTTCACTTATGTCTAATGCTATACTGTCTGATTCACCTTGTGGATAGACTTGTTTTTCTGCTGGCAGAAAAAGATAGCTGCAACCGACTGACTTTAGAAGTTTCGAATCTTCTATGACTGTTCTTGGGTACTTTGTTAGGTCTGATTTATCATTGAACTGGGTAGGATTAACAAAGATGCTGACGACCGTAATATCGTTTTGACTAGTAGATTTTTGTATCAATGAAAGATGACCTTTGTGTAATGCCCCCATCGTTGGCACAAAACCGATGCGCTTTTTTTTAGCCACATACCAGGCCAACCGACGCTGAAGACCTTTGACTGTCTTATATGTTTTCACAGTATCGTTTGTATGAAATAAGTGGAGAGTATTATTTTATTGATGGTCCTTGCCAAACCAACTGGAGATGACCTTTTCTGCTTCCTTATCTTGAGGCGTGTAGTCCCTATCTACATATCCCTCGTGACCTTGTCCATGAGGGAACCACTTCCATATAAATCCACCTGCCCAAAATGTTTCATTCCATAAGGCATTATATAACTCATTGAAAGAAATAGCTTGAGCTTCCTCATTAATAGGAAGGTCGTGTACTATTTTCTCCAATTCCCATGTTTTGCCGGCACAGCCATCGACTGACAAATACCCATACTCAGTAAAAAGCATCTTTTTACCTTTTTTGTCAGAGAATTTTCTGAGGGTAGATATATTGGATTTCCATTTCTTAGACAGGGTAGAGGCTTTAGGAGTGGCATCACTAGACATAGGAAAGTAAGAACTGATACCTATATAGTCTAGGTCCTCCCAAAATGGGACCTCTTTGAAGCTGTCCCAATTGGACGAATAGGTAAGCTCACCTGCGTACAAGCATCTCATATCATTGATGAGCTGCTTCCAAAAGTGAGGTCTCTTTTTTTCACTTGTTTTGAATTCAGTACCTACACAAAACATATCTACATCATTACTTATGGCAATGTCTAGGTAGCTCATAATAAAATCTCTATAGGCATTTTCCCATGCAATCCATTCCGCTTCAGTCTTGAAATTGATATCTCCAGGCCAAGATCCTGGCACATATATCTGAGGCTTCATAAATACTTTGAGGCCATTCTTTTTTGCAAGCCTGATATTCTCCTTGACACCTTCTGGCTTTTCTCCCCACCATTGTCTGTCTACGTTGTACCATATTTTAGTCTGATTCAAGTTGCAGAATCCATAAGGTACCAGACATATCCAATTGGCATTGGTTTGCATAAGTCGAGGATATGGATCAGACGGAAAAGGACTTGGCGTTGCTACAGCTGTTATTCCGTTTATATGTTGGGCGGAAAGAGTGAAGCTTATCATTAAGAGACAAAGAGATATTAAAAGCCTAACTGACACGTATTCTATTATTTAAGAAGGCAAAATAGGTGCTAATTAAAATGATAAACAAGGGGTTAGAATAGCTTAATTGAATCACATCCACTAAACGGACACTTTGAAATCTTATTATTAAATATATTTTTGATTACACACAATAAAATTGAACGACATCCAAATAAATGTATCCATCATTAGATATTGTTTAAATCGTGATATTAATGTTATTATCTTTGAATTGTGTTTGAAAGCAACACATAATATTGTGAGGTGATGAAATCAGTATCCATGCCTTCTTGTCTCGGGGTGGGGAATAAACGATAAACGGTGATTTTGGAATTCCCAAAAACTTCGGCTAAGTACCTGTGAAGGTTCGAATCCTTCTCTCCCAGCAAAATAAAACCTCGGAACAAGCTGGGGTTTTTGCATTTATAGGAGAAATGAATAACTGGCCTTTTTGCAAACTGATAATTAATGGATTTTAAAATTTATTTTCCTGCTTCCACGATTATAGCGCCAGTCTCTTCATTTATCAGCCACAATTAGCTAGGTTTATCTCTAGGAATCTGCTGTAAATGAGACAAATCATAACTTGCCTATCATTATGCTTTCTTCTTGCCGGATGTAAGGTGGAGAAAAATAAGGCTGAATTCCAAAGTAAGAATATTACTAGGGTAGAGGCAGAATCTTCAAGCATCGCCAAATCGGAGGTGGAATCATCACATATGGCCACCAGTATTGAAAGTACTTCCACAGTTATGCAATTTCTAAAGCTTGCAGAAAAGGAATTTTGCGAAAGCAATAATGACAACTTGAGTTACTGCTACGAATCTCATTCGGAAGGCATCAAGTCCGATTTCCTACAACAACTTCCAATCACTATAAGCAAACCATATGATGGTCCTATTAACTGGGATAAATTTAATCGGATAGCAAATTTTAGTGGATTATGGTCTAAGAAATGTGGTTTTCAGAACGAAAAGACGGGAGAAGAATTGAGATTTCATTGTCCCAATTTGTATGGAGAGTTTGGAACATGGATAAGAAAAGTGTCTCAGACAAACGACTTAATAAATATGTTCTACTCCGAGTATAATAAGAATCAGGATTTCTCGACTAGTATGCAGCAACATATGTTTCTCACTGCAGATACAGGACTTGATTTCAATGATAAGGACCATCGTGCCTTCTATTGGATATTTCACATAGCATTAGCTGAGTTGAGGAATGCAGATGCCAAGTTCAAAAAAATGAATAATTAGTTTAAACTGAATAGTTTGAAGTACAAGAATCTATATATCGCCGCGACAAGCCAACACGTAGGGAAGACAACATCCACCTTAGGATTAGCTGCAAGTTTCAAAAAAGCAGATATTAATATTGGTTACAGTAAGCCTGTCGGACAGATGCATGTCAAGATTGGGAATAGTGTCGTAGATAAGGATGCTGTGTTATTTGCAGATCTGTTGAAGTTTGAATTAAAACCGGAGGTGCATTCTCCTGTCATAATTGGAAAAGGGGCAACTGCAAAATTTCTTGACAACCCCAATATTGTCAACCTTGGTCAAAGAATTACGGAAGCACGTCAAAGTCTGGAAGAAGAATATGAATGTGTTGTCTATGAAGGAACTGGTCATCCAGGAGTAGGTTCAGTAGGGGATGTTTCTAATGCCCAGGTAGCTAAGATGCTAGATGCTGAAGTTGTAATGGTTGTGGAAGGTGGAATAGGAAGCACAATAGACAAACTCAATATGTCTTTAGCCCTATTCAGGGAATATGATGTACCCATTATGGGGGTAATTGTAAATAAGGTGATACCGTCCAAGATGGACATGGTAGAAAAGTATATTAAAATTTGGCTCGACAAGAAAAATCTAAGATTATTAGGTGTAGTACCTTATGATAATACATTAGGATATCCTCTAGTATGGACTATAGCTAAAGCCATAGATGGCAAGGTAGAGTTGCACAACGAAAAAGGATTTAACAAAGTAGAACAAACGCTTGCAGGATCTTTAATAGATCCAGTGCTACTGCAAAAATCTATGGATAATCTACTTGTTGTAAGTTCTAGAGTGCTAGATGAGGCTATTTCACTAATCAAGAAGATTTCTATGAAAAAAGGAGAAGATTCTCCGCTTTGTGGTGTTGTTATTACTGGGGAAGAACCGATTTCAGAATTGTCAAAGGCTTACCTCACAGAACATACATTACCTACAATAAGAACCAATCTAGATACTTATGGTGTGGTAATTAAAATTAGTAAGCTAGAAGTAAAGATTAATAGAAGAACCCCTTGGAAAATATCTAAGGCTATAGAGTTGATAAATAATCATGTAGATATAGCTAGTATGATTGAGTTGCTTAAAAAGAAATAATCGGTGCTTTATAGAGTCCTTACTTCTTTAGAATAATTACACCATCAGCCATAAACTTAAGTTCTTCTACAGGCTCAGTAATTTTAGCGATTTCCGCTGCATTCAGTCCCTCGTCTTCAGCATAATGTCTTAGCTCATCGACAGTAGTTACTTCTTTATAGGCTTTTCCCTCTACAATGACATTTTGCCCAGCTAAATCAAGCGGCATAAAAAAAGCATAATCAGTAAATTTCACAAAGATGGATTCATCAGAAGAACCGTCAATAGGTACAAGGTTCATCCAGCAACCTTTTACTTGACATACACCTTCTACTTTTGCTTTTAGTTGAGTTTGTACAGTGTCTTGAGTTTCAATTTTTCTAACTAATGTAGCCATATCGATAGGCTTTGGATTAGTTATGGTAGCTCCTATATTTTCTCCTATATCAGCCAGTTGTACCTTGTTCGAGTGACAGCTAACTACGAAAAGAGCACAAAGAGAGATAAGTAATTGAAGATAGATTGTCCTTGCCATAATAATTTTCGTTAGACAAATATACATTTCTGATATATCTACTACACTAATCCTCTTTCTATTGTATTATTTATTAGTCTTCTTTCAATTTATTGATGTTGGTCTATCTCCAGCTAATGGTAATTTGTTTTGCATTAATATCTTATATCGTATATATTTGCAGCCCTTTTGAAATATTTGTTTATAATCAACTCATTTTAATGAGACAATACGAGATTACCTTTATCATCGATCCAGTACTGCCAGGTGATGAAGCGCAAACGGCAGCAAAAGCTTATGAAAAGCTTATTAAGGACGAAGGTTGCACCATAGTTAATGTAGACAATATGGGCCTCAAGCAACTCGCCTATCCAATTAACAAGAAGAATTCTGGTGTCTATAAGTGCATAGAGTTTCAGACAGAGACTGGGACAGCTATACCCAAGGTAGAGTTAGCCATGAGAAGGGACGAGCGCATTATGAGATTCCTTACTGTCAAGCTAGACAAGTACGGTATCAAGTATAATGAAGATAAGCGTAATGGTTTAATTGGCAAAGCGAAGAAATCAGCAGAAGAGACTGATAAGAAAGGAGAGAAACCTTCTTACAGAGTTGCCAAAGACGATTTGACACTGATTGAAGGTATTGGGCCAAAGATTGCTAAACTGATGACTACTGCAGGCATTGCTACCTATTCAGCACTATCAGGATCTACACCTGCTGAAATAAAAGATATACTTACTAAAGGTGGACCATCATTTGCTGGCCACGACCCAGCATCTTGGCCTGAGCAAGGACAATTAGCAGCTGATGGAAAATGGTCTGAACTCAATAAGTTGAAGGGGAAATTGATAGGAGGGAAAGATGTAGGCGAAGAAGAATAAATTACTTCCACTTTATTTAAATATTATAGCAAAGAATTATGGCATCTAGAGACGATATAAAATTTCTGAGTAACCCGAACCTTGGAAAAGATAAAAAGAAATATTGCCGATTTAGAAAGTACGGTATCAAACATATTGATTACAAAGACCCTGATTTTCTAATTCAGTTTGTGAATCCTCAAGGGAAAATGCTTCCAAGAAGAATAACAGGTAATTCTCTCAAGTATCAGAAAAAAGTTGCTGTAGCTGTCAAGAGAGCTAGACATCTTGGTCTGCTACCATATGTAACAGATTTACTTAAGTAATCAGAAAATAGAATTAGTAATGGAATTAATCTTATTACAAAATGTGGATAACCTTGGGTATAAGCATGACGTTGTCAAGGTAAAGGCTGGATATGGTCGTAACTATCTGATTCCTCAAGGTTTTGGTGTTATAGCTAACCCAACCAACAAAAAGAAACTCGACAAAATTCTCGCTGATATTCAAGCTAAAGAAAACGCTAAGCTAGAGGACTATAAGTCCATGGCTGCAAAGATTTCTGGACAGACACTTACTATAGGTGTAAAGTCAGGTACATCTGGAAAAATATTTGGTAAAGTCACTAACGTACAAGTACTAGCAGCCCTTAAAGACAAGTTTGGTATCGAAATTGAAAGAAAGAAAGTTTCATTGCCTGAGGATCCTAAGGAAATAGGAACTTATCCAGTAGAAATAGCTTTCCATCCCGATGTCGTAGAAAAAATCGAGATTGAATTAGTTAAAGAATAATATACAAACCAACTCGAAAGATTAATGGCTGCTAGATTTACTAGCGGCCATTTTTTTTAGAATTATTCTTTAAGCTTTTTTCTCAGAATCTTCCCTACATTAGACTTAGGTAGCTCCTTAATAAATACGATTTGCTTCGGCACTTTATAGCCAGTCAGGTTTTGCTTGCAATGGTTTATAAGTTCATCTTCTTTCAGGCTTTTATCCTTTTTAACCACAAATATTTTTACAGCTTCACCAGACTTTTCGCTCGGTACCCCTATTGCAGCACACTCTAGTACCTTAGAATGCATACACACCACATCTTCTATTTCATTTGGGTAAACATTAAAGCCCGACACAAGGATCATATCTTTTTTACGATCTACAATAGAGAGGTATCCCTCTTTATCCAATTTTCCTATATCCCCAGTTTTAAGCCACCCATCGGGAGTAATGGTATTTGCTGTTTCTTCAGGCCTGTTATAGTATCCCTTCATTACTTGAGGACCCTTGACTTGAATTTCACCTACCTCCCCTTGGGCAAGTGCCTCGCCTTTGTCATCTACTATTCGTAGATCAGTAGAAGGCACTGGAATGCCCGCTGTTCCTACTCTTGTTCTCTTATACGGATTTGTAGTGACTACTGGAGAAGCTTCTGTCATTCCATATCCTTCTGAAATCTGGGCCCCAGTTAATTCCTCCCATCTGTCAGAAACATCTTTTTGTAAGGCGGTACCTCCGGCAGCAACCATTGACAAACTTTTCCAATTGGCATTTCTAAACCCTTCGTCGTTAAGAAGCGCATTATATAATGTATTTACACCCGTCATACCATGCACTGTATATCTCTCAAACTCCTTTACTACAGACTTGAGGTCTCTTGGATTTACGATGAGTACAGTCATTGCACCCATATCCATTCCCGCCAAACAATTTACGGTAAATGCAAAAATGTGATATAGTGGTAACGGGGCAAGTATAACGGGAGCATCTATGCCTTCTAAATATGGTCCGATGAATGCTTTAATCTGTAACATGTTTGCCACCAAATTTCGATTGGTGAGCATGGCCCCTTTACTCACACCAGTTGTACCACCAGTATATTGGTGGACTATGACAGATTCAGGATGGCTTTCAAATGCATTAATCTTAAACTTTTTTCCATCCTTGATAGCCTGCTTCATCATTATCGTATTTGGCAGATTATATTTTGGTACCATCTTCCTGACATTCTTAAGAACGAAGTTCACCATCTTGCCCTTGAAGCCACCAAGCATCTCTCCTATACTGGTCAGTATTATAGTTTTAATCTTAGTCTTGCCTAAAATCTTTTCGAGGTTATGAGCAAAGTTCTCTACGATTACAATTGCCTTAACACCACTGTTATTAAATTGATGCTCCATTTCCCTCGCAGTATAAAGTGGATTCGTATTGACCACGATTACACCAGCTTTCAAAAGACCAAATAGCGCGACAGGATATTGAAGAATATTAGGCATCATTATCGCCATTCTATCCCCTGGCTCTAGCCCTCTGCTGTGAAGGTAAGCTGCAAAGTTTGTACTCATTTCATCTAGCTCTTTATACGACATGGTCACCCCCATACTTGCAAAGGCTGGTTGCTTCGATAGATTTTCGCACACTTCCTTCATATAGTGAACCACAGTTGGGTACTTATCTGCATCTATGTTTGCAGGAGCACCATTCGGGTAGATGTCAAGCCAAGGTCTGTTATTATTCATCTTTTACTTTGATTTATATGCCCAATATAATGAAGTCATTATATATATCTTCTAAGTTGATAGAAGAGTGCTATTTACACACCATTAAAGAATGATTGATGTCTCTTTGTTTTAGACCCCTTCCACTCATCGTTTATTTGTACAATTTCCCTTTTCTTTTACTAAGAATAGCAGTATTTTCGCGGTCCTTTATTATTTAACCTCTGTTTTCCTGCTGAGGAAGACATACAAACCTGATTAAATATCATGGCAAATGATGATAATAATCTTGTAACAAAAGACCCAATCGTGGAGTCTTCAGGTGAAGAACTAAAAAACACCTTAGTAAAAGAAGATGATGGTCCAGAGCAAATAGAGCTAGAGACTGAAGATGAAAATCTCAAACTTGCAGCTACGCCTCATGATGATTTTGATTGGTCTATTACTAACAAAGCCACTCTTAATTACACAGAATCAGAGATTGAAAATTATCTCAAAGATTACGAGCAATCCCTTAATAGTATATCTGAGTACGAATTGATAGAAGCTACAGTTTCTAGTATTAATGATGGAAATGTATTGCTAGATATTAACTATAAGTCAGATGGACTTATTTCATTGACTGAATTCAGAGATACACCTGATATCAAGCCTGGAGATAAAGTCCTAGTTTATATTGAAGCTAAGGAAGATGAAAAAGGTCAGCTACAGCTTTCAAGAAGAAAGGCTAAGCTTATCAAAGCATGGGACGATATTGTCGACTCATATAATAATGGTATTATCCTAAAAGGTAGCGTTGTAAGTAAAACCAAAGGAGGTCTAATCGTTGATATGGGAGGACTAGAGACTTTCCTGCCTGGTTCTCAGATTGACATAAAGCCGATTATTGATTATGATTCTTACCTTGGAAAGACAATGGAATTTAAAGTTGTCAAGATTAATGAGGTTATAAAAAATGCGGTTGTATCTCACAAAGCATTGATTGAAAGTGATCTAGCAGAACAGAGAGAAGCAATCATAAGTGGTCTTGAGAAAGGACAAGTTTTAGAAGGACTTGTAAAGAATATTACAGATTTCGGAGCCTTTATGGATTTAGGTGGAGTAGATGGTTTATTATACATCACTGACATCTCGTGGGGAAGAATTAATCATCCATCAGAAGTTCTTGAGCTTAACCAAAAACTTAATGTCGTAGTACTTGATTTTGATGAAGATAAGAAGAGAATTTCACTAGGACTTAAGCAATTACAACCGCATCCATGGGAAGTGCTTGGGGCAGAAGTCGTAGAGGGATCACCAATCAAAGGTAAAATTGTAAACATAGAAGATTATGGTGCTTTCCTAGAGATTATTCCTGGTGTAGAAGGCCTGATTCACGTCTCAGAAGTTACTTGGAGTAATCAGCCAGTTAATGCAAGAGAATACTTTACGCTTGGTCAGGAGTTCGAAGCTAAAATTGTAACTATTGATAGAGAGGACAGGAAAATGTCTTTAAGTATCAAACAATTGCTTGATGACCCTTGGTCAAAAGTGCAGGAACAATATCCATCTGGTTCTAAGCATTCTGGTGAAGTTAAGAATCTGACACCTTATGGAGTTTTTGTTGAGTTGGAAGAGGGAATTGGAGGTATGGTTCATATCTCAGACCTATCATGGACAAAGAGATACTCGCATCCTTCAGAATTCACTAAAGTTGGAGAGAAGATAAATATCCAGATTTTAGAAGTAGATATGGAAAGCAGAAAGCTATCTCTTGGACATAAACAACTTGAAGAAAATCCTTGGGATACTTTTGAAAATGTATTCCCAGTTGGATCATACCATGAAGCGACAGTAATTAAGAGAGAGGATAGAGGAGCTATAGTCCAGTTACCTTACGGATTGGAGGCCTTTGCACCATTTAAGCACATTAAGAAAGAAGATGGATCTAATGCTGCTGTTGATGAATCATTGACTGTTAAGGTGATTGAGTTCAATAGAGATGATAAGCGAATCATAGTTTCTCACCTCCGATACCTTGATGATATTAAGAGAGAAGCAGAAGGTGAAGTGAGAAAAGAAAAAGACTTAGAAAGAAATAGAACTAGATCAGCTGTTACGAAGCAAAATTCAAAGATGGAAAATACCACTTTGGGTGATTTAGGAGTATTCAGTGAGTTGCAAGGAGCCTTTGCAGCTAGTAAAGAGGCTCAGAAAGAAGAGAAAGTAGAAGCGAAGCCAGAAGTTGTTGAAGCTAAAGAGCCAGAAGTTCCTGCCAAAGTAGAAGAGACCAAGGAACCTGAGGAAGTGGAAGAAAAAGCAACGACTCCAGCAGCTGAAGACCAAACTGCAAGTACAGATAAAGTAGATGATTTAAAAAAGATAGAAGGGATTGGACCAAAAATCTCAGAGTTGCTTCAGAATAATGGAGTCAAAACTTTTGGAGATTTGGCTTCTGCAGAAGTAGACAGACTTAAAGCCATCTTAGAAGAAGCGGGTTCTAGATATAGAGTACATGATCCATCTACATGGCCAGAGCAATCTAAGTTGGCGGCAGACGGGAAATGGGATGAATTGAAGGAACTGCAAGATAGATTAGACGGAGGTAAGAAATAAAAGCCTACCTTTTAGATACACAGTTATAGTGCCTGAGACATTCATTGTCTCAGGCATTTTATTTTCATTATTGCTTTAAGCTGACAACCTTTATATAATTATATTGCTGAGTGAAATCAGATGTATCTATAATTGGAGCGGGTATAGCAAGCATGAGTGCAGCAGCAGTCTTAGCTCAAAAAGAGTTTAATGTTACTGTATTTGAAAAGAACGATAAAGCCGGTGGTAGAATTAATACCTTTTCTCATGGCGACTTTCACTTTGATATGGGCCCTAGTTGGTATTGGATGCCTGAAATATTCGAGAATTTCTATCAAAGATTTGGATATAATACCTCTGATTTTTATAACCTACAAAGATTAGATCCTTCCTATAAAGTTGTTTGGAAAAAAGGCGAAGTCATTGATATTCCAGCGAATTATAATGAATTAGAAGCTTTGTTCGAGAACATTGAAAACGGCTCTGCTTCACGTCTCAGAAAATTTTTAGATCACGCCAAGTACAAATATGAAGTTGGCATGAATGAATTCGTTTGGAAACCAGGGCACTCTCTATTAGAGTTTGCAGACTTCAGAGTCATTAAGAGTGTCTTTAGATTACAAATGTTTTCTTCCATTTCTAAGGAGGTCGAAAATGTAGTGAGGGATTCAAGACTAAGGGAGATTCTAAAGTTCCCTTGCCTTTTTTTGGGGGCAACACCTGAAGATACTCCAGCCCTCTATAGCTTGATGAACTACGCAGACTTGAAACTAGGTACCTGGTACCCTAAAGGAGGTATGTACGAAATCGCAAAAGCTTTCTATAGATTAGCACAAGAACAAGGAGTCCACTTTAAGTTTAATGAGCCTGTACAAGGGTTTAAATACAATGGAAATAGAATAACTCAAGTCAAAACTAAAAATGACATTTACGACGCCGATATTATCTTGGCTGGTTCTGACTACCACCATGTAGACCAATCATTGCTTGATCCTAATTATCAATCCTATAGTAATAAATACTGGGAAACCAGAAAGATGGCACCTTCTAGTCTGCTTGTTTTTCTTGGTGTTTCTAGAAAATTGGAAGGCCTAGAACATCACAATCTATTCTTTGATGCAGATTTTAATCAGCACGCATATCAGATTTATAAGGAGCCAAAGTGGCCTGATAACCCATTATTTTATGCCTGCTGTCCATCTAGAACAGATGACTCGGTTGCTCCATGTGGTATGGAGAATCTATTCCTGCTTATGCCTATCGCGCCTGATTTGAAAGATGATGAGGAGGTTACTAACCAGTATATTAACCTTATGATAAAGAGAATTGAAAAGCTCTTAGGCTATAATTTTGAAAGCCAAATTACTTTCCAGAGAAAATTTTCTGTTCAGGATTTTAAGAGTGTTTATAACTCATTTAAAGGTAATGCGTATGGATTGGCAAATACACTTTTGCAAACAGCCAATCTCAAACCATCTATAAAAAGCAAAAAAATTGATAACTTGTATTATGCAGGTCAATTGACTACTCCTGGACCGGGACTCCCTCCTTCTATTATTTCAGGACAAATAGCAGCATCTCAAATCATTAAAAAATATCGCCATGATTGACTTATATGATAAGGTCTGTATCGAATGTAGCAAACACATAACTAAAAGCTACAGTACCTCCTTTTCCTTAGGTATTAGACTGTTTCACAAAGACTTAAGGAGTCCTATATATTCTATTTATGGCTTTGTAAGGTTCGCAGACGAAATTGTAGACACGTTCCATGACCACGATAAAGCAGTATTACTTAATAAGTTTAGAAAGGATACCCACACCGCAATAAATGAGCAAATTAGTCTAAATCCTGTCCTGCAAGCCTTTCAGCTGGTTGTAAATGAATATGACATAGGATTAGATCTCATTAATGCCTTCTTAGATTCAATGGCTATGGACTTAGATGACCATAATTATAATCGAAAACTTTATGAGAAATATATATTCGGCTCAGCTGAAGTAGTTGGATTAATGTGCCTCAAGATTTTCCTTCATAATAAGCCAAAGCAATATGAGGACCTCAAAACAAGTGCTATGGCCTTAGGGTCTGCCTTCCAAAAAGTCAACTTCCTAAGAGATATTAAAGATGATTACGAGAATAAAGGCAGAACTTATTTTCCCGACGTAGACCTCAAAAACTTCACCGAATCAGACAAAATGGAAATTGAAGAGGACATCGATTTGGATTTTCAAAATGGCTTAGAAGGAATACGTTCACTTCCCCCAAAAGCGCGATTTGGAGTTTTTATAGCCTATATATTCTATTACAACTTGTTCCAAAAAATCAAGAAAACTAGTTTTCTAACGATTTTGAACAAAAGAGTCAGAATAAAAAACAGCAAGAAGGCCTACCTTCTTGCTAAGTATTCTTTAAAAAACTCACTTAACCTTATTTAATTTTTTGTTGAAAATTAATTAAGCCATTCCTTGCAAAATAGATTCAGTTGATGGTATTTTTGCCGTCCGTTTCGAAGGAAGCGGTTTAAAGAGAAATTGACATGGTAAATTTTTAGGTAAGAAGAACACAGAGTCAGAAACACAACAAATTTGATTTTAGTATTCTCCGATTTATCGGAGAAAGCACTATAAAGAGCAATACTATGGAGAGTTTGATCCTGGCTCAGGATGAACGCTAGCGGGAGGCTTAATACATGCAAGTCGAGGGGTAACGGCAGAGCTTGCTCTGGACGACGACCGGCGCACGGGTGAGTAACGCGTACACGATCTACCTTATACTGGGGAACATATACTGGAAACGGAGTAAATGCCCCATAGCATTATGAATTTTAATGTTTATAATTAAAGGCCTCGGCCGGTATAAGATGAGTGTGCGTCCCATTAGATAGTTGGTGAGGTAACGGCTCACCAAGTCGACGATGGGTAGGGGGCGTGAGAGCGTGAACCCCCACACGGGTACTGAGACACGGACCCGACTCCTACGGGAGGCAGCAGTAAGGAATATTGGACAATGGGCGAAAGCCTGATCCAGCCATCCCGCGTGCAGGAAGACGGCCCTATGGGTTGTAAACTGCTTTTGTATAGGAAGAATAATCACGATTTATCGAGACTTGACGGTACTATACGAATAAGCACCGGCTAACTCCGTGCCAGCAGC